>JABSPQ010000006.1 GCA_013214205.1 Flavobacteriales bacterium | reverse complement strand
TGAAGATTTAGAAAATGTAAAACTTTGGCTACACAATTTTGTTAGAAATAATCTTTCTGTAGAAATTGTTAAAAGTATTACTCATAATAGCTTTTTTTTAAATGACTTTTATAGCGTGTTTTGAAATTAAATTGGTATAACAGGAACTCCTGCCTCTACTTATGTATGGAATGGTGCTTTAGCTCCAAATGAGATTAAATCATTTACTATTAATGATTTTACTGTAGTTGCTGGTGATATCACTATTACTGCTAATACTTCCGAGATTGATGATGTGGTGCAAGACGGTGACGCTAATGATGGTTCTGCAGCACAAACATCATTACCGCTAGATGGTCGTCCGATTACAATTAATGTAAAAACGGATGATTACGGTACAGAGTCTTATTGGGAAATATTGAATGAAGATTTTGAGGTGATCGCATCTCGTGGACAATATGGTGAGTGGGACGACAATGTTGATATTACTACATCTGTTTGCCTGCCTCCGGGTTGCTATCAGTTTAAAATGTACGACAGAGGAGGCAATGGAATGTCAATTAATAGTGGTATCGAAGATGCAACCTATACGGTTACAGATGATGAAAACATTGTAGTATTGGCAAAATTGAATACCCTTGGAGGGGATTTTAAATTTGTTGAAACGACTTATTTTTGCTTGGTGTGTCCTGGTACAGCCGTTGCGATAGAAGGTCTTAGCACACAAGATAACTGTGTAGTAACAGGAGAATTAAGGATTAATGAAAGCGTAACATTTTGCAAAGAGCTAGACTATACACATAACGATAACCCATGTGATGGGATTACATCATCTTTATTTATTCCACTTACGGCCTCTGGTTGTGCAGGCGATGTTTTGTCTACAACAGTAAAGTCGGTATGTATTAACGATATGGAATACGACGAAGAGGGAATTTGGCTTTGGTTGTACCCACCAACATCTCTTGGTGGTAGTGAGGATTACTTAACAGTAATGCAATTAAAAGGTATGCCTCGTGGCGAAGTTAAATTTGTAAATACTTGCTGGGAATACGATCCCAATAACGAACTATTTACTGTGATTAATGGCGAGAATCCATATACAGGAAGATGGCATTCTCTGCCTTGGGATGGCAATGATATCGATAATAAAGGTTTACCAATAAATGGTGATTGGATGCTCGAAATTGGAGGAATCTGCAATCAGATAGATTTTAGTTTAAAGAAAATTTCCATCGAACTCAACGGATGTTCTGCACCGCTAACGTACACTTGGGAAGATGAAAATGGAACATTAAACCCTCAACCGAATCCATTAACTAATCCTACGGGGCTTACCCCTGGGACTTACACCCTTGTTGCCGAAGATGCTACTGGATGCGAATTTACTACCGCTACAACTATTAAACCTTACGATGTGGGTGTTTGGAATGTATACACCAACAGTGCTGATTGCAATGATGAGAATGGTGAAATTGGTTTCTATTTCAATGGTGATGTTGCAAAAGATTATGAATGGATAGGTTCTGATTCAGATGTTGGTGTGAGTAATATTATTAATGAATTGCCTTCTGGTGATTATGAGATTATTGTTACTGATGATGATGGTTGCGAACAAACCTTCAACGAAACGGTTCAGGCATCATCTGCCCCTAATTGTAGTTGTTCTGCAGATATTGACATAGAATTTACGGAGTCTGCCTCTACAGATTGCGTTGGCGGTATCATTCACTCACCTTGCCCTGGAAATCAAAACAAATACAAAATCACATTTAAGAATTCAGGATCCTCTGATTTAACAGAACGTTCGTGGATTTATTTGACGCTAGACAATGGCAGAGAATACGTTAGTATGGATGAAGATGATAACGATTTCGTTAGAGACAGCGAAAGTACTCCTACTAAAGTAAGGTTCAGAACGGGTACGGATATTCCACAGGGTGTAGAGTCTTTTTTCTATGTAACTATAGATGTTCCGTTCAGCGATACTCCTGCAGATGGTTGGTACACCAAAATAGAGTTTCTAAATGAGTGTGTTACTTCAATCCCACTTTTACTTTCTGAAACTGTAGATCACATGACAGATGCATGTAGTTGCGATCCTAATGATAAGTTGGTTACACCCTTGGGTTGTGGTTCTGAAGGAATAATTAACGATCAAACGTTGGTGTACACCATCAGATTTCAAAATTTGGGAACTGGTGATGCGCACGACATAAGAATTGATGATTTACTCGATTTAGGATTTGACCTTTCAAGTCTTCAAATTATCAGCAGTTCCCACACAGTAAGCAATGTGTACATCGATCCTGAATCTAGATTGTCATCAATTTATTTTGATGGAATAGAATTACCTTCTTTCGTATTTGACGCAGAAGGAAGTAAGGGTTATGTAACTTTTTAGTATTGATCTATTACCTGAAACGGGAGGATGGACAGTACTTTCAAATAAGGCTTCAATTTATTTTGATGAAAACGCCCCAGTTATTACCAATACAACAACCAATACGGTTGTTAATGGAGATGTAACACCTAGTGTTGTTATTTACCAAGATGCAACAATTAATCAAGGAGAAACTGTAGAACTTGTTGCAATAGGCTCAGGTAGTTTATCACCTTATGTGTTTAAATGGAGTACTGGAGAAGAGGGAGAATCAATAACGGTTAGTCCTTCTGGATCAACCACTTATTCGGTAACTGTTTTTGCAAGCGATTGTGAAGGTACTTCGGATGTTGTTACAGTTGATGTGATAGAAACTCCTGACGAAACTTGTGATGCTGGAAAAACATTAATGTGTCATTCTGGTGGCATGGGAATGGGTGAGCCACATACACATTGCGTGAAAGATAAAGACGTTAACAAAAAACTCAAAAAGAAAGATTGGAGTTTAGGTGGCTGTGGTACTGTACCAGAAGATGACAAAGTAGTGATGTGTCATTTTGGTGGCATGGGCGATCCACACGAGCACTTGGTGAAAGCCAAGGATGTAGATAAGAAACTAGCTAAAGGAGATTATGCTTTGGGCTCTTGTACTGGGCTTCAGGAATCGGGTAAGGCTACAATGGAAAGCAAGGTGAAGGATAGATCATCATCTTCCAACGTTCTTTCAAATGTTTCGGTTAACATATATCCGAATCCTTTTACTGATGAAACCAATGTGGTTATTGCGATTGAAGGCGCTAGTGAGCAAGTTCAAGTTGAATTAATTGATTTAAGCGGACAAGTAATTGCCAGATCACTTCAAAATACCAACGAGCAATTTCAAATTGGTAAAGTCTTAAGTTCAGGCATTTACATCTTGAAAGTGATTCACGCCAATGGGGTGGAGAGTTCTAGGTTAGTTAAGACTAACTAAATAATTCATATTCTTGTGATGTAAAATTATGGCACAAGAAGACGAATATGGCGAAAGCATGATCCAAGTTCTGGAACTGCTTTGGGGTTCCGGATACATGGCTCCAGGAGGAGAACAAAATGTGCTTAACCTATTCAAAGGCTTTCATTTAAAAGGCAAAAAAATCTTAGATCTTGGTTGCGGTTTGGGCGGTCCTGCTTGTTTTTTAGCAGAAAGCCATGGTGCGCGTGTTACCGGCATAGACATTGAAAGCAACTTAATAAGATTATCTAAAGAACGCGCTGCCTACAAGGGTGTAGAGGATAAAGCAAATTTTATTTTAGTTGAGCCGGGCAATTTAAATTTCCCCAACGAAGAGTTTGATTATGTGATGAGTATTGGTGGCTTAACACAGATTGAGGATAAGGGCCAAACCTACAAAGAGATTCTTCGAGTTTTAAAAAACGGAGGCTGCTTTACCAGTTACGAGTGGTTAAAATCTCCGGCAGAAATTAGCCAAGACATGTTGTACTTTTTCGAAGTAGAAGGGCTTACCTATTCGTTACAATCTATCGAAGAACAAAGAAAGGCATTGGGTGAAATGGGTTTTGAGCAAATAGAACAAACAAACGCATCAACGTGGTACAAAAAGAAAGCGCGCGAAGAATATGAAAATATTCAAGGCGCGCTTAATAAAAAGGTGATTGAGATAATGGGCCAGGCAAAAACTGAGCATTACATCGAAGATTGGAGATCGATGTTAGTTGTGCTCGAAAAAGACGAGCTGCTAAGTTGTTATACCAAAGCGTTTAAATTAAGCTAAAATAGTAGTGAAGCTAACCGCTTTCATCAATTTCGCTTTAAGATAGGCAATAGCAATTCGTTCTTGTTGCATTGTATCTCTATCTCTAATAGTAACCGTATTGTCTTCTAATGTTTGATGATCTACGGTAACTCCGAAAGGCGTACCAATAGCATCTTGACGTCTGTATCGTTTACCAATCGAATCTTTTTCGTCGTACTGGCAATTCATTTCAAACTTAAGGCTATCAATAATTTCTCTAGCTTTTTCAGGCAATCCGTCTTTCTTGGTCAAAGGCATTATAGCAACTTTAGTTGGAGCTAAAGCAGGTGGCAATTTCAAAACAACTCTAGAACTACCATCTTCCAACGTTTCTTCTTTATAAGAACTAGAAAGTACCGCTAAAAACATTCTGTCTAAACCAATAGAAGTTTCAATCACGTAAGGCACATAATTTTCGTTCAGTTCAGAATCAAAATACTTTAATTTCTTGCCCGAAAATTCTTCATGTTGCTTTAAATCGAAATCAGTTCTTGAGTGAATTCCTTCTAATTCTTTAAATCCAAATGGGAAATTAAATTCAATGTCAGTTGCAGCATTAGCATAGTGAGCCACCTTTAAATGATCGTGAAATCTGTAGTTTTCTTCGGAAATACCAAGACGCAAGTGCCATTTCTGACGCGTTTCTTTCCAGTAGTCGTACCATTTCATCTCTTCGCCTGGCTTCACAAAAAATTGCATCTCCATTTGCTCAAACTCACGCATTCTAAAAATAAACTGACGTGCAATAATCTCATTTCTAAAAGCTTTTCCAATTTGAGCAATCCCAAAAGGCAATTTCATTCGGCCTGTTTTGTAAACATTTAAGAAGTTCACAAAAATTCCTTGAGCCGTTTCTGGTCTCAGGTGAATTTTATTTGCTTCTTCCGCAACAGCACCAATCTCGGTAGAAAACATCAAGTTAAATTGCTTAACATCGCTCCAATTCCTTGAACCACTAACAGGATCTGCAATTTCTAAATCGATGATTAAATCACGGAGATCATCCAATTTATTGGCCTCAAGCGCAGCTTTCATTCTCGAATTAACGTCATCAATCTTCTTTTGGTTGTCTAAAACTCTGCCATTAGTTTTTCTGAATTCGGCTTCATTAAAGTTCTCAAAACGATTTTCCGCTTTTTTAACCTCCTTTAAAATCTTTCCGTTAATCTTTTCGATGTAATCTTCAAGCAATACATCTGCTCTATATCTTTTCTTAGAATCTTTGTTGTCAATCAAAGGATCGTTAAACGCATCAACGTGCCCAGAAGCCTCCCAAACCTTAGGGTGCATAAAAATAGCAGAGTCTATCCCAATAATATTTTCGTGCATTTGCACCATCGATTTCCACCAATAACTCTTGATGTTGTTTTTCAGTTCAACACCCATTTGCCCGTAATCGTAAACGGCGCTAAGCCCGTCGTAAATTTCACTCGATTGGAACACGTAGCCATACTCCTTTGCATGGGCTACTATTTTTTTCATTAAATCATTATCGTTTGCCATAAGGCAAAAGTAAGGTAAAGATCAAATCATTCATTATTTTTGCTACATGATAATTATAGAGAACACCCTAGTTTCCGAAGATGTGCTGGATGAAAAGTTTGTATGCGATTTAAAAGCATGCAAAGGTCATTGTTGTGTAGAAGGGGATGAAGGTGCTCCGTTAGAGGAAGATGAGATTCAAATATTAGAGGATATTCAGGAGGCTGTACAGCCATATATGACAGAAAAAGGAAAGCAAGCTGTTAAAGATCAGGGGTTTTATGTGGTTACCGATGATAATGAATTGGCAACACCCTTGGTGGATAATGAGGCATGTGCCTACGTTTATTATGATAAAGGAATTGCTCAATGCTCTATTGAAAAAGCACATTCCGAGGGTAAAATTGACTTCAAAAAACCTATTTCTTGCCATTTGTATCCGGTTAGGATCACAAAAAATGCAAATTACGACGCAGTAAATTATCACGAATGGATTGTGTGCCAGTGGGCATGTGTAAAGGGAGACAAGTTAAATGTGCCTGTGTATCAGTTTCTTAAAGAATCGTTAATTCGAAAATTCGGACAATCTTGGTACACACAGGTGGAAATAGCCGCCGAATTTAAGAGGCAAAGCAAAGCAGAATAGTCAAGTTTGACATTTTTGTGACAAAACTCATATTTGGTGGTGGTAATTTTGTCTTATAAAGACAAAGTTTGAACATCGATCAACTACATATAATTGCCTTCACGCACAAGGATGTATCCTTGGACGAAATCAGTCGTTTTCATTTGGAGGAAACCAAGTATGATCAACTTTTACAAGACCTTAAGGAAAAAACTGGTATTAAGGAGCTTATGTACCTTTGTACTTGTAATAGGGTTGAGTTTTTAATTGTTTCTGATAAAAATATCGACGGAGATTTTACCAAACATTTTTTCCGATCATTTAAGGCTACTTCTCAATTAGAAAATCTTGATGGAATTTTAAAAGCGGTTAATATCACTAGTGGAGAAGAAGCGGTAAGACATTTACTAAAAGTGGCTTCATCTTTAGAATCATTAGTAGTTGGTGAGCGCGAAATTATTTCTCAAGTAAGAAAAGCATACGAACATTGTAAGTCGATTGGAATAACTGGCGAGTTAATTAAGTTAACCGTAAACCATGCCATTACAACGGCAAAAGAAATTTATACGAAAACAGAAATTTCTCGAAATCCGGTTTCGGTAGTATCGTTGGCTTACAGACAGCTTAAGGAATTTAGCATTAAACCAGATGCAAGATTTTTAATTATTGGAGCCGGTCAAACCAATGTGAAAATGGCCAATTACCTCAAAAAGCATCACTTTGGAAACATGAGTGTTTTTAATAGGACTTTTGAGAAGGCTGAAAAATTAGCAAAACAATTAAATGCAAAAGCGTTTCAATTGGATGAGTTAGCGACTTACGATAAAGGATTTGATGTAATTATTACATGCACTGGTTCTACCGATCCTATAATCTCTCCTGAGATTTACAAATCGTTGTTGGGGGATGATACTTCTAAAAAAACCATTGTCGATTTAGCGCTTCCAAACGATTTAGACCGTTCTATTCTTAACGATCATTCTATTAACTTGATTGATATTGAGACTTTAAAGGTGTTGGCAGAGAGCAATCTTTTAAAGAGAAAAGAAGAGTTGAAAAAGTGTGAGCACATTTTAGATGCAAAACTAGTTTCGTTCAAAATGCTTTTTGATGAAAGAAATGTTGAGCTAGTAATGCAACAAGTACCGCACAAGGTAAAGGAGATTAAGGAAAAGGCATTATCTGAAGTATTTCAAAAAGAAATAGATGCACTCGACGAAAATTCTAAAGCTGTTCTAGATAAAGTAATGGATTACATGGAGAAAAAATACATCTCTGTACCCATGAAAATGGCTAAAGAAATTATGCTAAAACCTAAGTTATAAGCCCTATCATAGGGCAACCAAACACTGTTCCATGACGAAAAAAATTATTATCGGTTCAAGAGGTAGTGAGCTAGCACTTTGGCAGGCCAATCATGTTACCGATCAATTAAAGGCGCTTGGCTTAGAAAGCGAAATAAAGGTGATTAAAACACAAGGTGATATTATTCAGCACCTTAGTTTCGATAAAATGGAAGGGAAGGGCTTCTTCACCAAAGAAATTGAAGAAGCATTGCTCAATAAATCAATTGATTTAGCGGTTCATTCGCACAAAGATTTAGAAACTACTTCGCCAGAAGGACTTCAAGTTGCTGCCGTTTCTCCAAGGGTAGATCCAGCCGAATTGCTTATTATTAGAAAAGGATCTGCAGATATTACACAAAAGTTTTCGTTGAGGAAACGCGCCGTAGTTGGTACTTCTTCAGCAAGACGAAAAACTCAACTTCTATCCTTCAGAAAAGATGTGAGTATTAGGGATTTGCGTGGTAATGTACCCACCAGAATTAATAAGCTGAGGGAAGGGGAATATGATGCAATTATGCTGGCAGCTGCTGGTGTAGACCGTTTAGAAATTAGTTTAGACGAATTTCACGTAGAAAGATTGAATCCGAAAGAATTTATTCCAGCGCCTGCACAGGGCGTTTTAGGTTTACAAATTCGCGAGGAGGATACGGAATTATTTGAGGCACTTCAACCAATAAACGACGCTGGCGTTCAAGCAAAAATAGCAATTGAAAGAGGTGTTTTAAAAATGATGCATGGAGGCTGTCAGCTTCCATTAGGAGTTTATTGTGAAAAGGAAAACGGTGTTTTTAAAACGTGGGCGGTAATGTCGCGCAAATGGAAAGACTTTCCGAAAAGAGTTTACATGGAAACTAAAACTTCCAAAGAAGGAACAGAAAAGATTCATCGTGCGCTCAACGAGACAAATGCACTTTCTGTTTTTATTACAAGAGATTTAGATTTAGAAGGTTATTTGGCTAATTCAATGGCTGCTAATGGAATTAACCTAAAAGGAAAATCGTTGATTGAAATTGTTCGGGTTGATTTTTATGAAAACGAACAAACCGAATGGGTGTTTTTCAGCAGTTCCAACGCGGTTAATCACTTTTTTGATCAAGAACCAAGTTTAATAAGGAGTGTAAAATATGGCACCATCGGCACAGCAACAGAAGAAGCTTTGAATAAAAGAGGCATTATAGCCGATTTTGTTGGCAGTTCGCCCGATACAGCTGTTGTAGGAAAAGCATTTGCAGAAATTGTTAGAGGAAAAACTATATTATTCCCAGGAGCATCGCAATCTATGAGATCTGTTCAAAAGGAATTGACCGAGGAAAGTAAAGCATTTGACTTATCGGTATACGAAACGCTGCACAAGCAAGGAAAAGTTGAAGATGCAGATGTATTTATTTTCACAAGCCCTTCTAACATCGATTCGTTTTTTGCCAATAATTCAATTGATTCCGATAAAAAAGTAATTGCAATTGGACCGAGCACAAAGAAAAAACTAGAAGCGCATTTTAATAATGCAATGGTGCTACCGTATTTACCTTCGGAATTGGCCATTGTAGACACTATTTTTAGCCTTAATTAATATGGAAGTAAGACCTCGTAGATTAAGAAAAACCAGTATTATTCGCGATTTAATAGCGGAAACTCGTTTGTCGAACGACATGTTTATTTACCCTTACTTTATCTGTAAAGGCGTAGGCGTGGTCAATGAAATTAAGTCGATGCCTGGGATAAACCATTATTCTACAGACACCTTATTAATAGATGTAGAAGAGGGTTTAAAAATTGGGATCAACAAGATCTTATTGTTTGGTGCCAACGAGATGAAATCCGATAATGGATCTACGGCATACGATCAAAACAATGTTATAGGCAAGTCCATAAGGGCTTTAAAAGCCAAATTTGGCGACGATATTTATATAATAACTGATGTTTGTTTGTGTGGCTACACGTCTCATGGGCATTGCGGACTTATTAAAGATGGTTATGTAGACAACGATAGCTCTTTAGAAGTAATTACTGCAATGGCATTAATGCACGCTGAGGCTGGTGCCGACATGGTTTCTCCGTCGGATATGATGGATGGAAGAGTAGGAGCGATAAGAGAAGTGTTAGATGACAATGGTTTCGAAAATACAGCCTTGATGTCGTATGCTGTAAAGTATGCTTCTGCTTACTACGGCCCGTTTAGAGATGCAGCGGATTGTACGCCTCAAGGGGGAGATAGAAAGTCGTACCAAATGGACGTTCGCAATATAAAGGAAGGCTTAAAAGAGGCCGAACTGGATGAATTGGAAGGTGCAGATATATTGATGGTTAAGCCGGCGTTGGCCTATTTAGATGTAATTAAGTCGGTAAAAGACAGCACAAATCTACCGGTGGCGTGTTACAACGTTTCGGGAGAGTATTCTATGGTAAAAAATGCAGCAATTGCAGGACTCATTGATGAAAAGGCCATTGTGATGGAAAATATGTATGCATTTGCCCGTGCAGGTGCAAGTATCATTATTAGTTACCACACAAAAGACATCCTTAAAAACGGCTGGATTTAATAGATCGTCCCAACCTTCTATTAACTTTCATATTTTTACTTTACGTTTGGAATGATTGTAGATAGGAATTGGAAAAAAACTCAAAAGCTATGAAATATATTGTCTTTACCATATTGATATTAAGTGTTGGTTTATTCGCATTTAAAGGCGAAAAATCTGTTACACAGTATTCGTCGGCATCATCTCTAGTTACATTTTACTCTTGGGCTCCAATGGAGGATATTAAGGCCGAGAATACAAATACAAAATCGTTTATTCGAACCACAGATAATTCTATCGTGGTAAGAGTTCCTATCAAATCGTTTAAATTCGAAAAAGCGTTGATGGAAGAGCATTTTAACGAAAATTATTTGGAAAGTGATGAGTTTCCTAACGCAACCTTTTCGGGTAAGATAATTGGTGAGTATGATCTTAAAAAAGATGGTGTTTACAATGTGAAAGCTAAAGGTGATTTTACTTTACATGGTGTTAAAAAATCGAAGGAATTTGAAGGTACTTTAGAAGTTAAGGGTGAAAAAGTAACGCTAAATACTAAATTTGATGTTTTACTTGAGGATCATGATATTGAAATTCCCAAGGTTGTATTTCAGAACATAGCCGAAAAAATTGAAGTAAAAATTAATATAACATACGTACCATATAAAAAATGACGAAAAGGAATTCTCTTTTAGCCACCGCAATATTTTTGCTGTTTTCATTTAGTGTTTTTGGTCAGGACGACCTTATGGACATGCTGAATGATGAAGTACCTGATGAGGCAGCTGAAGTAATGGCTACTTTTAAAGCCATTAAAATAATTAATGCACAATCAATTGAAACTACTAAGAAAAACAACTTAGATTTTCGGATTACACATCGTTTTGGCAATATTGGCGGGGGTGGTCATACTTTGTTCGGATTAGATCAAGCTCAGGATGTAAGGTTGTCGTTCGATTACGGATTAACCGATAACCTGTCTATTGGCATTGGGCGTAGCAAGGTTCAAGAGCACGTTGATGGCAGTATTAAATTCGCATTTTTAAAGCAGAAAAAGGATCACATGCCAATAACGGCCGTTATCTATTCCGATATGGCTATTTCGGCGCAAAAAAGCGATACAGTGAGTTACAGCCCTTATTACGAGGAGTTCGGGCATCGCATTACATATGTAACACACTTAATCGTAGCCAGAAAGTTTAATAAGTCGATTTCTGTAGAGATCCTTCCTACTTGGGTTCACAGAAACAAAATTGACTATGCTGTAAACGCTGATAATGGGGCAGAGGAACAAAACGACATCTTTGCTTTGGGTTTTGGCGCTAGGGTAAAAATCACTAAAAGAATGGCGATAGTTGCTGATTATTTCTTGATTATGTCGGATTTTAGAAAAGATAACTCGGCTAATTCATTTGCAGATCCCTTGGCAATAGGTATTGAGATCGAGACAGGTGGACACGTATTTCACATTAATTTAACCAATGCATCGGGTATTCTAGAGAATAATTACCTTCCATATACGCAAGATAGTTGGTCGGATGGCGGGTATAAACTCGGCTTCAATATCTCCAGAGTATTCGATTTATAATATCTATTAGTTGAAATGGTAATTAATATCACCGTATTAATGTCCAATTTAATACCTCTCTTACAGGCACAAATCCCTAGATTTCACGCAAATCACACTTGGGAAATCGTGTTTATGATCCTAATGATGTCCTTTTTAGCAGGAATAAACTTCTTTTGGAATAAAAAGGTAAAACAAATTATACGTGCTTTTGGCAGTATTACGCAAACAAATTTGTTGATGAAAGAAGAAAATATCCTTTTTAGATCAGGAATAATTACTATTAATATTCTCTTTTTATTAAGCATTTCTTACTTTTTATTTAAAACCTCGGTCTATTTTGGTGTTAGATTTTTACCAGATAATATTCTTTCTTTTATCCAGGTATTGGTAATTGTAATACTTGTGTTTAGTGTCAAGGTACTGGTAATGAGGATTTCGGGAGTATTGTTGAAAGCGGAAGAGCTTTTTGATAAATGTAATTTTAATTTTTTCTTGCTCAACAATGTTTTGGGATTGGTATTATTACCAGTATTAACCTGTATTTCCTTCTTCACAATTCTAGATAGAATCATATTCATTTATTCAGGTATAGCAATCATAGTATTTTTCTACTTTCTCTTACTCTTTAGAGGATATAAATTAAGTAGAGGTGAGCATCATGTGTCTCTTTACTATATTATTTTATATATTTGCACACTCGAAATTTTACCGTTAATAATTCTCACTAAGATGATTAAAGAAAACGTGTAAAAGGACTAATTGAGTAAATGATAATACCCAAATAGAATTTTACATTTGAGAACCCTTAAAAGCATTTCTAAATCTTGAAGATAAAGACAATATTGGTATCACAGCCAAAGCCAGAAGGGGACAAATCTCCTTATTTTGACCTAGGAGACAAGCATAAACTGAAAATAGATTTTCGTCCATTTATACATGTGGAAGGAATATCTACCAAAGAGTTTCGTCAGTCCAAAATCAATATACTTGATTTTACAGCAGTAATATTTACTAGCAGAAATGCTGTAGATCATTTCTTTAGAATCTGTGAAGACATGAGAATTCTAGTGCCTAGCACTATGAAATACTTCTGTATCTCGGAATCAACAGCGTTTTATTTGCAGAAATACGTTGTTTACAGAAAAAGAAAAATATTTTATGGTAAATCTATTTTCAAGAATTTAATTGATATTATCAAGAAACACAAAGAGAATAACTTCTTAATGCCTTGCTCTGTTATTCATAAGCAAGAGTATCAAGACATGTTGCAAGCCATTGAAATTAACTATACAAATACCATTTTGTATAAGACAGTTGCGAGTGATTTATCTGATTTAGCAGATTTGAAATATGACATGCTTGTGTTTTTTAGCCCATCGGGAGTAAAATCTTTGTTTAAGAACTTCCCTGATTTCGAACAGAAACATACATGTATTGCCACCTTTGGTGCTACTACGGCCAAAGCAGCTACAGATTCTGGTCTTAAATTGGATGTTGAGGCGCCAATGCCTAAAGCACCATCTATGACAATGGCCTTGGATCAGTTTGTTATTAAAATGAATAAAAAATAATTATTCGTTTCTCTCGATTTCTTTCTTTAGTTAATATCTGACCCGTTATGTTGGATCAACTACATAGCCACACCTTTAAAAAGGCAGAAAGGCTTAAAAGTAAAAAGGTAATTGACGATCTTTTTAAAAAAAGACAAACTTTTAAATCGGGTTTATTTCGAGTTTTTTGGATGGAGACAGAGCTAAAAACCAGCTTCCCTGTCCAAATTTGCATCAGTATCCCCAAAAAAAAGATAAAGAAGGCCGTAACGCGAAACACGTTAAAGAGAAGGGTTAGCGAGGCTTATCGCAAGCATAAAGAAACCATATACACACATTTTAAAGAACGAGATGTACAATGTGCTATAATGCTCGTATATCTGCATGAGAATGTGGAAACCTACGAAGTTATAGAACGTAAAATAGTTTTAACTTTAGACCGTTTATTAACGGAATATGAAAAGAATCGTTAGCGCTATTTTAATCCTTATCATCAAAGCTTATCAACTGTTGATTTCTCCTTTTTTTGCCGCTTCATGTAGGTATACCCCAACATGTTCTCAATACGGCCTTGATGCGATAAACAAATACGGACCTCTTAAAGGTTCGGGCCTAACATTTAAAAGACTAATCACGTGCCACCCTTGGGGAGGAAGTGGATATGATCCCGTACAATAAGAGGAACAATAATTGTTTAAGACGAAATAAAATGATGATGAAAAAAATTCGAAATAAAGTACTGCTGGTTTCCATTGTACTTACTTCTCTAATCTCCTTTTCCTTTGTAGACGTATACTTTGAGGCATCTAAGAACCTTGATATCTTTGCTACACTGTTTAGAGAATTAAATATTTATTATGTAGATGAGACCAATCCTGGTGATTTAATGAAAAAGGGGATTGATGCGATGTTAAAATCGCTTGATCCATATACAAGTTATATCCCCGAATCGGATATTGAGGAGTATAAAATGGCTACTACGGGCCAATATGGAGGAATTGGTGCAATGATAACACGAAAGGACGATTATATCATGATTTCCGATCCTTATGAAGGGTTTGCTGCTGATAAAGCAGGGTTAAAAGCGGGAGATTTAATAGTTCAAGTTGATGATACGCCGATAAAATCAAAAAATAGTGAAGCTGTTAGCTCAATGCTTAAAGGGCAGGCGGGTACAGAAGTAAAGGTTTTAGTGAAAAGATATGGTATAGAAGAGCCTTTTGAACTTACCATTAAAAGAGAAGATATTAGAATTGGCTCTGTGCCTTATTCGGGTGTTTTAGATGGTGATGTTGGCTATATAAAGTTGTCGAGCTTTACTAGTGCTGCTTCCGATGATATTGTGAAAGCATTCGAAAAGTTGAAAAAGGAAGACAAAATAAAATATGTTATTCTCGATCTTAGAGGAAATCCGGGTGGTTTGCTTCGAGAAGCGATTGATGTTTGCAATATTTTCATTGAAAAAGGTAAAGAAATTCTGAAAACAAAAAGTAAGATTAAAGAATGGGATAAAACGTACAAGGCGTTAAATAACCCTGTGGATACGGATGTTCCTTTAGTGGTTCTTATTAATAGAGGTTCTGCTTCTGCTTCGGAAATTGTTGCAGGAACTGTTCAAGATTTAGATAGAGGCGTTGTAATAGGTCAGCGGAGTTTTGGTAAGGGTTTGGTTCAAACAACACGATCATTGAGCTACAACAGTCAATTAAAGGTAACCACAGCTAAGTATTACACACCAAGTGGCCGTTGTATTCAGGCTTTAGACTATTCAAATCGTAATGATGATGGGAGTGTTGGTCGAATTGCAGATTCTTTAATCACGGAGTTTAAAACCGAAGGTGGCCGTTCTGTTTTTGATGGTGGTGGAATTGCACCAGATATTGATGTTGAAGTTCAGAAATACAGCAATGTATTTAAAAGCATCTTTTCACACCAGTTGATCTTTGATTTTGCTACTCAGTTTTACTATGAGCACGAGGATGATAAAATCGATTTCAACTTTAAATTATCTGATGCCGATTACGCCAAGTTTGTGACTTATTTGGATGACAAGAAATATGACTACGAGTCGGAAAGCCTCGATTTAATTGAAGAGTTAGAGGAACTGGCTAAACGAGATAAAATGTATGACAGTGTTAAAACACAATTTGAAAGCATACGAAAAAGCTTGATCAGAGATAAATCGGATGATTTGAAGGTTAACCAAGATGAAATTTCTGATTTTATTAACCAAGAAATAGTAGCTAGATTTCAATATCAGAAAGGACGTATTAGAACAAGTTTAACGGCCGACCCAGAAATAGATGTAGCTATATCAATTTTAAAAGATAACGAGAAGTACAAGGAGTTGTTAACTTTTAACAAGGAGAGAGAAGAAAGTAAAAAAGGAGCAGATAGAGGGGCAATAATGCCTCCTTCAGCGAGTCATTAGTCGGCATTAATCAAAGAAAAGCAAAGGAATTGCCCAAGAACGCATTCCTATAAATTAACCACAAGTTGGATAGAGAGCGCATCCACCGATATATTTATCTGTTTGGTCTGTTTATATTGATCATTGGAGTTCCCACATCGAATTTTCTGATGAGCATCGCTCAACTTATTTTACTGGCCAATTGGTTGCTTCAGTTTAATTTCAAAGAACGAGTTCTAAGGTTTTGGGCCAATAAAGACGCGTTGGTTTATTCGGCTATTTTCTGGATTTGCATGATTGGTTTTCTTCATACGGAAGACATGAATGAGGGGGTTAACGTAACTCGTACCATGCTTCCAATATTTTTAGTTCCCTTATTTTTAGCTTCTTCCAAACCCTTGAGTAAAAAGGAATTTCACTTTTATTTGGGAATATTTATTGCAACCGTTGTGTTTGTTACACTGCTAGGGATGCTTGCTTCGTTAGGGATTATGTTTGAAAAAGAAACCAATCCAAGGCATTTATCGATGTTTATTTCGTCGATTCGATTGAGTTTAATGATGGACATAGCCATTGCAATGTTGATTTACTATGCGCTTGGAATGGAAAACATAAAGCACAAATTACTAATGATGATACCAGTTGTATGGTTGCTTTATTTTTTAACCAAACTGGAGTCGTTAACGGGAATTGTAATCCTGATGGTATTCGCACTTGCCACAGGAATTTACTTTATGATAAAGGATAAAAAGAAGATTAGGCGATTTGTTTCTATTGCCGTAGTTGTTCTAATTCCCTTAACTGGATTGTTTATTCTAAATTATGAGTTCAAATCAATAAAGTTTAAAACCGATATAAAGTGGGATGATCTAGAGAAAAAGACGGCTAATGGTAATTACTATTGGCACGATCAAACTCCGCACACATACGAAAACGGAACTTTTGTTGGCACCTATCTTTGTTTGGATGAAATAAGGGAAGAGTGGGCCAAAAGGAGCGATAGGGCATTCGATGATAAGTCTACGAATGTTCGGCCTGTTTTAATTAGGTACCTTGCGTCTAGGGGGCTTAGAAAGGATTCCGCAGGGATCTCACAACTGACAGATCAAGAGGTAAAGGATATTGAAAACGGGGTGACCAATTATTTATTCCCAGTAAAAAGAGGTTTGGTTTCGAGGTGGTACGATATTAAATGGCAGTTCGGAATTTATTTAAATGGTGGCAACCCCAACGGACATTCGTTAACGCAAAGGTTTGAGTATTGGAAAAATGCCTACCATGTTTATAGAGATAATCCGGTGTTTGGGGTTGGTGTAGGCGATGCAGAAACCGCTTTGGAGGATCAGTATCTAAAAGATGATTCGCAAATGACGGATGAATGGCAGTTGATGGCGCACAATCAATACCTCACGTTTGGTGCTCAAATTGGTACAGTGGGGCTACTTGCAATTCTAACTTGTTTTGGACTTTTAATTAGAACGGGATTTAGAAAAAACGCTACCATGTTTTTGTATTTCATGCTGGCCATGTGTGTTTCTATGTTATTCGAAGATTCGTTGCTAACTCAGGCTGGTTGTACGTTGTTTGGAGCAATTGGTGGTTTTATGCTGTTTGGTCGAGAAGAGCCTATCTAAACTTTAGCCCTTACGAGCAATCGCGTATTTGTGGTAAGTGCTCTTGGCCGCTTGGTATGAAATTCGAAAGCCAATTAGCCCGTCGGTAAATCCCAATTTGAAAAAATACATTCCGATAAATTTAGATAAAGGATTTATTATCAATTTTATGGGGCTCGGTTTTTTTCCTTTTTCGATAAGTACTCGAGCTGCAATTTCTGCAAACCTTTTAACCTGAATCTTGTGCGCTTCAACAGTTGCGTATGTGAAATGTAAGATGTCGCCTTTTAAAAACCCAGCTTTTTTATTGTTGTATAATTCGTAAAAATCATGTGGGTTATCGCCTCCCCAGGTTCCAGCATCCTTTTTAAAAAGCCTGATTTTTCTATCTGGATACCAGCCACAAGTTCTTATCCAAGTTCCGCAATAATTGTTTAAACGGTTCATTGCATATCCTTCTTCCGTCCAATTTTCTTTGATTTTACTTATCGATTTTCTTAAGATAGAACTTAACGCCTCATCTGCATCAAGCGATAAAATGTGCTCGTAAGTCGCATTGGCAGCGGCGTAATTTTTTTGTTGAATGTGACCTTCAAATTTATTTTCGATAAATTTAACACCTTTCGCCTCGCAAATTTCTTTGGTTCTGTCGGTCGAAAAAGAATCTACAACAAAGATCTCGTCGGCAATGGCTTGCACAGAATCTATGCAACGTTCTATAACGTTTTCCTCGTTGAGGGTAATGATTACAACCGAAAGCTTAACCATAATTACTCTTGATAATAAACTCGTTTTACTCTTCTCGAAATATCTGTGAGCACCTCATATGCAATTGTATTCATAGACTTAGCATACTCGGAAATCGATAAATTGGGGCCAAATATTTCAACTTCGTCTCCTTCGTTTGCTTCAATACCCGTAATGTCAATCATTGTCATATCCATACAAACTTCTCCTAAACTTGGTGCCAGTTGTCCGTTTACCGACATATTACCTCGTCCTAAACCAAAGCTTCTTCGCAATCCATCCGCATATCCAATTGGAATTGTTGCCACTTTTGTGTCCTTTTCTAATCTTCCTTTTCGCCCGTATCCTATGGACTCAGATGATTTTACAACCTTAATTTGAGAGATGATACTTTTTAAACTACTAGTTGGCTGCAAGTTTTTTTGAGTAGCAGGATCGCTGGAGATTCCGTGGAGTCCCATGCCCAGTCTAACCATATCAAACTGACTATTAGGAAACCTTGCAATGCCGTTCGTGTTCAGAATATGTTTAAGAATAGAATCGCCCAATGCCGATTTAATCTGATTGGAAATTTCATCAAACAAATCAATCTGATTCAAGGTATAATCATCCAAATCAGGATCATCACTGCCGCTGAGATGAGAAAATATTGATTTTACCTCAAGCGATTTATTCAATTTTATTCGATTAATTAATTCTGTAATGTCTTCTTTTTCAAACCCTAAACGATGCATCCCCGAATCTATTTTGATGTGAATCGGGAAGTTGCTTTTGTTGTGAGTAGCAGTAAAAGCAATGAGTTCGTCGAGTACCTTGAAACTGTAAATTTCTGGCTCAAGCTCGTATTTTATCATTACTTCAAAACTCTCATTAGCCGGATTCATCACCATTATTGGGATTCTAATTCCTGCTTTTCTCAGCTCAACGCCCTCATCTACATAGGCCACAGCCAAATAATCTACGTTGTGGTATTGTAAAATATTTGCGATTTCGTAGCTGCCACTGCCATACGAAAACGCTTTAACCACCACCATTAGCTTTGTTGAGGATTCTATTTTAGATTTGAAATAATCTAAGTTGTTCAGCACTGCATTCAGATCAATTTCCAGAACGGTGCTGTGTGTTTTTTGTTGAAGTGCCTTCTCTATTTCTTTGAATGGGAAACCAAAAGCGCCTTTTAACAGAATGGTTTCATTGCTGAATTCGGTGGCATTTATATCGGCTATAAAAGCTTTTGTATTGGGATAGAAACTCATGTTGAGGCCGAAAAGTGCTTCGTGCTTAGAAATATTTGGGCCAATGCCGATTAATTTATCGATGCCCTTTTCTTTAAGCAGGGAAGCAACTTCGCTATAAGTTTTTTCTTCATCCTGGTGCGGGCTTCGCATGTCGCTGAGGATGGCAACCTTTTTTGGATGTTGGTTCTGCTGATTTAAAAAATCGAGGGCGATGTTTAAAGAGTTAATATCGAGGTTGTAACTATCGTTAACAATAGAACAATTGTTAATACCCTCCTTCAATTGCAATCTCATGGCAACGGCTGGCAAGGTGTTCATGGCTTCAATAATTGTAGCCTTATCTAATTCTAAATACAGTATAGCAGCCCAACAATGGATGGCATTTTCTATAGAACTTGGATCGATAAAAGGAATGGTGATTTGTAGTTCGTCTCCTTTAAAACTGCCTTTAATTACTGTTGAAGCTGAGTGGATTTTAGTAGTAATATTAGCGAGTTCCCCTTGATTATTTCTTGACCAGGTACAAACTTTCTTAATATTAGAACTGGTTACACCATTGTGAATTTCCTGATGATCTCTACAATAAATTAGGGCATCGACATTGGTAAAAAGCTGTAATTTTTCTTTTACTTGTTCATCAATATCCTTAAAGTTTTCTCCATGCATTTTCCCAATATTTGAAAAGATGCCAATGTTGGGCTGAATAATTTTTTGCAACTGAGCCATTTCATTCTGTTGAGAAATTCCCGCTTCAAAAACACCAATGTTGTGCGTTGGATTTATGTTCCATACGGAAAGCGGCACCCCAATTTGAGAGTTATAGCTTTTGGGGTTACGAACAACTGTATGTTCTTTTTGAAGTAAATGAAACATCCATTCTTTGATGATCGTCTTGCCATAACTGCCTGTAATTCCGATTAAAGGAATGTTGAAATTTGATCGGTGTGCAGCTACTAATTTCTGGAGTGCATCTCGCGTATTTTCCACTTCTGCAAAACCTGCATTGTAGAAATCAGATGAATTTCTAGGCATTTTTGAAACAATAAATGCCCTAACACCTTTGTCGTATGCCTTTTTTAGGAATTGATGTCCGTCGTTTTTGTTAGTCTTTAAAGCAAAAAACAAAGTGGAGTCTGCCTGAATAATTTTCCTGCTATCTATGGAAAGATTAGAAAAATGCACATCGCCATCACCATGTATAGTTGCATCTACCACCGTGGCTAGGTAAGAAATGGTGTATGGTTTTAGCGGATTCATGTGTTGGAATAACTTTCTAAGAAATTATAGAATAATTGTTAATTACTTCTCGTTGGGTAACTTTAATAATAGCGAATTTGCCTTTAAATTTAACGAAAATAGCATTAGGCTATTGCATTCGCCCTTGTTCTAAAACTGAGATATAATGAATGACAAAAAATTGATCCATGATCTGTATGTGGCATCTAACAAATTAGGTGAGTTGTGTAGTACAATTATCATTAATAATGATGCTGTAAGTGATGAAGAAATCAATCAACTAAAAGGTCGTATTGATGCTTTACAAACTCAGGTAAATGAGTTGTCTCCAACCACTGCACCAATAGCTGTAATGAATGAAGGAGTAGAATTGGTTTCGGGTTTTGGACAAGAAGTAGTACAGGAGCAAGAGGAAGAAAAAGAGAGTGTTTTGGAGGCTGTAAGAGATGTTATTGAAGATGCGGCTGAAAATATTGGTGAGGATGTTGCTGATGAAGTTGGAGATACGGTTGGCGAGATAAAAGAAAATATTGAAGAGCAGGTTGAAGATGTAGTGGAAGCTGTTAAATCGGGGTATGAGGAGCTAGTGGAAGAGATTACGAGTTCGGATGAGGATGATGAAAGTGAGAGTGAAGATTCTGAAACTTCGGATGACACTACTTTAGAAGAAGGTTCTTCTGTGGACGAAGAGGCTTCTATCGCTGGGGCTTCGGAGGGCGAGGAAAGAAAGATTGATGATGAAATGACGGAGTTGATGGATATTGCAGATTCGAACTCAATTCATGATAAATTACAAGGCTCAAATGATAATGCGACGATTGTAGATCAATTGCGACAACAACCTATAGAAAGTATTGCAAAGGGTATTGGCTTGAATGATTCGTTTGTTTACATCAACGAATTGTTTAGCGGGAACAAAGAAAATTATACGAATTCGATTTCTCATATTGATGGCTTAGGCGAAAAGGAAGAGGCTATGGAGTATGTAAAAACTTATTTGGCTACTCAACATAATTGGAATTTGGAAGCAGATTCGGCTATGAATTTTATCAATTTGATAGAAAGACGTTACAATTAAAAAATTCTAAACATGGGAAAACTCTACATTGTACCAACTCCCATAGGAAACCTGGATGATATTACCTTGAGAGCAATTAAGGTGCTTAAGGAGGTGGATTATATTTTGGCAGAAGACACTCGACACAGTGGTAAACTTCTTAAACATCTCGACATTAAAAAGCGGATGGTGGCGCATCACATGCACAATGAACATATTGCTGCGGCAAAAATTGTTGAGGCAATTCAAGGTGGTGATGTGATTGCTTTAATTTCTGATGCTGGTACTCCTGTTATTTCCGATCCTGGTTTCTCGTTGGCTAGAGCGTGCATTGAAGCAGGGGTAGAGATCGAATGTTTGCCCGGTGCTACAGCCTTGATTCCGGCTATTGTGAATTCGGGTTTGCCAGCAGATAAGTTCTGCTTCGAAGGTTTTCTTCCCATAAAAAAAGGCCGACAAACTCGTTTGAAAATATTGGCAGAGGAAAAAAGAACGATGGTTTTTTATGAGTCACCACACAGGTTGGTGAAAACTTTAACTCAATTTATTGAATATTTTGGAGGAGATCGAAGGGCTTCTGTCTCTAGAGAACTTACCAAAATGCACGAAGAGAAGGTGACTGATTCTCTAACTAATTTACTAGCTCATTTTGAAGCCAAAAAGGTGAAGGGGGAGATTGTGATGGTTGTTGGGGGGTGTAATTAGGCATTTTTTGACCCCTCAGGCCAGCTTGTAGCTGGACAGCGTCCCCTTGAAGGGGAGCTGCTTACATTCAGTTTAAGGCAATCACTATTGGTATTGCGAGTAGCACTCAGCTTAGTTTGCAAAGCAAAGCCAAACCGAGTGCTCCTGCGCGATCGAACTGAGCATTAGTTCTTAATTAAGATTTTGGTTGATACACCGGCATCTGATTTGATGTTGATGAAATAAGTACCATTCTCATCGTTGAGTCGCATTTGAATTTTATCGATGTTTTTATAATTGGATTCAATTATTTTTTTGCCTGCTAGATCGGTAACGGTAATGGTCGTTTCATTTTGTATGTCGTCGAATCTAACAGTAAATTCTCCATTGGTTGGATTCGGATAAACATGAACATTTGTACCGTCTATGTTGCGATCATTAATGCCAACCAAAGAAATTAAATCAATTTCGAACCCAGAAGCGTTGCCAACTAAATTAATGGATATGGCCTCTTGAAACTCAAGGGTTCCATAGTAGTACGTTGGCGTATACAAGCTAGTGTTTGTTCCGCCTGCAGTTCCTTTAAGCACATAATCTCCGCCACATATTCCAGTGATTGAAAACACTCCATTTGATACAGTTGCAGTTCTTACAATAATTGTAGAGTCGCTTGATTCGTATAAATCAACGGTTCCTGACTCTATCAATACATCATCAGCAAATACATTACCGGCAATAGAATAAATGCAAATCATCTCACAATCAGTAGTATCAAGGCATTCGCCGTTAGTAAACTCAATTGCATAGCTACCTTCAAAAATAGGCGTATAAGATTGATTGGTTTCGCCATCAATTTCCATATAAGTGTTATTATCGCAAGTAAGCCACTGGTAACTGTTTGCTGTAACATAGGCACTTAATGTTGCGCCTGTTTGGTTTATTACTTGGGGTATTACGGGAAAATGCGGCGAAGGAGGTGAAAGAAAGCAATCACTTGCTGTACATCCATTATCATCCGTAATAGTAAAGCAGTATGTTCTTCCACCAAGTGAAGCATATAAACCAGTTGCGGTAGCTGTTGTTTGTGCAGCATTATCATCCCACAGATAAGTATAGTCTCCTGCCACTGTTCCGCCACTGCCCACAACAGTTGTAGTGCCATCTGAGTTGCCACAAGGAGGAATGTTGCCTGAAACACTCGCCGTTATTTCCATAGGATCAATAATATCAACTTCATCAACTGAAACACATCCATTGTTATCTGTAATGGTAACACCTGTAGATACTTCTGATAAACCAGTTTCCGTGTTTGTTGGGCCCGTTATATTCATACTGCTACTTCCTGAACTCCATTCAACATCGTATGGGGCTATACCTCCTGCAAATGTTACTGTCGCTTCTCCATTTGAATCTTTAAAACAAAGCGGGTTTATAGAATTCGTAATGCTTGCTGTAAGTTCAGATGGTTGTGTAATTACAACGCTGCACGTTGACGTTAAACCAAGGTTGTCTGTAACGGTAACCGAATAAGTTCCGTCGGATAAATTGACTTGCTGATTTGTTCCTCCGTCAGATATAATTGTGGAAGACCCACCATTCGACCAATCAATGTTAAAGCTGGGTTCTACTCCGCTTACGGTAACGGTTGCCTCTCCTTCATTACTACCAAAACACAATGGTTCTTGATCGATAACTATCGAGCAAGTTGGTGGTGCTGCCGAGCAAGAGATATTAATTGATAGAACTGAGCTGCACATATTCGCATCAGTAGCAGTTATGGTATACATTGCTGCAGACAACCCCGAACGATCTTCATCGGTTGCTCCATCGCTCCAAAAGAATGAATAAGGTGCATTCCCTCCTGAAGTAACAATGTTAATAGCGCCATCTGCATCACCACAGGTGGATTCGTAGTTGTAAGTGAATGCAAGTATCGGTCCGTCGCTTGTTAGTATGAATTCGTCGCATGAAGTTCCGTCGATTGCTCCATCAATTCTAAAAGTGTAAGTACCTGTACCATATCCATTGCCAACTACGTTTAAAAAATAACTATTGCCCTCGGTAACACTCATACCACCTTCACCAACTAGCGCAATGCCGTTTTTGTACCATTGGTAGTCAACATTACTTGTATCAGGAATTGCTTCAAGCCTAAGGCCTCCCGAACATGGAATTACCCAAGTACCAGCATTTATAGCCGTTTGTCCTTCTTCCTCTACACCAACAGTTGATTCAAATAGGGTTGTAGCAACACAAGAACAATCAGCATCGTTTAAATCAGTATCGCCATCGTTGTCGTCGTCAACTCCGTTGTTGCAAATTTCTACTAGAGGACAAGTCATCGTAACCGAACAAGTACCAACCATTCCGTTATTATCCGTTACTGAAACCGTGTGTTCGCCAACACAAAGCATTGTTGCTTGGTGTGTTAATCCAATATAATTTAACATGGCTGTTTCGCCATTTCCCCAATCAATGGTGAAGTCTGGAAAGTCTCCTGAATCAACTGTAATCGTAGCCTTTCCATCACAATTTGGATCGCAGGCTGGTTCAGAATCTATCACAATACTACAAGTAGGCGCTGCAATGCACCAGAGACCTGCTTCTTCTGTAGTGGTACATCCATTGTTGTCGGTTGCGGTTACCGTATAAGTAATGAATCCTGGTGACCCTATTAAGCCAGTAACATCTTCGGAAGTTGAACCATCATGGCTCCATAGGTAAGTTGGTTGGCCAGTGCTAGGAACGACATCATTTAATGTGATGGACCAACTGCCGAGAGTTCCATCTTCGTTCATTTGGCCATTATCAATGCTCAAGCTCCAAATTCCATTAGGATCACAACCTGTTAAAGGTCCATCTATTTCGTCTAAATTTCCACCTTCAGGAAGCCAATTACCAATAAAAGGATCGGTTGCTGTTGTAATGTTTGCAACTGCGCCTGCACTAAAGCAGATATCGTTGAAACTTGTTCCTTCTGGGAGACTGGCCGATTTTAAAGTGATAGATTGTGGTCCGCCGCATGGTGTATTTAGCACAAGTGCCAGACTACTCATCCTATCTTTGGGCGTGGTAGTAATGTCGATACAAACTTCAGCTACCGTATTTTGATCGGTTAATGCTTGGGAAATTCCAGATACCAATAAGTCGAAATTAGTAGTTGAATTTTTATTAATAGTTCCACCTGCTCCATTGTACATCACTGTGGTAACTACAGCATTATAAGTTCCTCCGCTTTCCCACGTAACGTTAATGCTTCCATCTTCATTTCCACAAGCTGATTCATCGGTAGCTATGCTCGACAAAACAATTGGAGCTGGATCAATTAAAGATGTTTCGTTAGTTGATGTACAACCACTGTTGTCGGTAACGGTTACTGTATGTATTTCTGCAGAAAGATCAGTTGCAATTGCATCGGTACTTCCAGCGCTAAAAGCATAAGTATAAGGCGAAACTCCACCAGAAACGGAGGCCGAAATTTGTCCATCTGAACTGCCAACACAGGAAGGATGTGTAACATCATTAAAACTTATTTCCATTAAAGTTGCTGGTGACAAGGTGTATTCACATGTGCCAGTTTCTGCATCTGCATCTGTTACAGTAACAGTGTATGTGCCAGCGTTAAGGTTGATTTCTGAAACAGAATCATTATTCATTAAGTTTCCAGTTACGTTTCCGCTTTGAGACCATAACACAGACATAGGTTCTGCGGCAGAACAGTTAGAAAGAGAAACTTTAACTTCCAGTGCACCATCTGAACCAAGACAAGAAACAGGAGTTTCTAAATTAATTGTACATGAAGTTGTTGCTGTAGGAGGTGTTGTAACAACCCCATTGGCACCAGTTTCGGCACACCATGCTGTACCAGCTGCTTCGCTGCCATACTTTGTATCGTCCCAGTAAACACCATTTGCACCACCAGCAACATTTGTAGTAGCTCCGCTGGGAGCGATGATGATTCCACCGCCTCCACCACCACCGGGGCCGAGTTCTCCATCGTCTGCATAGCAATCATAATCGCTAAAATAAGTGCCACCACCTTCGCCGCCTGTTGCAGATAAACTTAAGTTGGTAACAGATGGAGCATCTATTAATATAGTTCCACCAGCGCCACCACCACCATTGGCTTGCCAAGAAACTACAAATTGGTTGTTGCCGCCGTTGGCTGCTATTGTGTTTCCATTTCCTTCAATATGAGCTGCTTTTATTATATATATTACCCCACCTGCTCGGCCTTGGCTTTTGTAATAAAATCCACCCGCGTCTAGCGCTACTTGTAGGTCTGTATAGCCAGCACCGCCGCCACCACCAAGAAATAGAGGATTTCCTGTAGTAGACATCGCAAGCCCGCCAATACCTTGCACATCTTCTTTAACGCATCCAACACAGGCATTTCCCATGCCGCAAGCAGATACGTAATTTATATTCCATCCGCAGCCACCAGCACCACCAGCACCTCCGTTACCACCACCAGCGCCACCACCATCTACTTGAGTTCCTGCTCCACCGCCATTGGCAATTGAACCTGAGCCAATATCGTGAACACTACAAAGCGTGCTGGCTTTATTATTTTGAATATCGGCGTAATTGTATGCCCATCCACCCGATGAAGTTCCGCTTGAAAGATCGAGTGGGAGCCCTTCGCCTAAATCGGTTACTTTACAAAAAGTACTTGCGATACCTTCTCCTTTGAATGCACCAAATGCAAAATCTTCTACATCGCTTGCAACCCACTGCTGGGGTAGTGCGCCATAAAAGTCTCCAGTTTCGTTGGTTAATCCGCCTCTAAAGCCACCGCCTTCAGTTTGTAAATTGCCAGTTAAATTGTAAGTACCACAAATGTTTATTACATAAACTCCACCTGTATGCCCATTCCAGTCAGGAGGTGTGTTGCTGCCATCTTCTGTATAGTCTCCAGAGCCATCGGCAGCAGGGATAGAAATTAATTGAACGTTCGCATTTACATCGTAGGCATCAACATTAATATCGAGGGTAATGTCGTTGGGAGAAACCGCCAATACGGTTGCAATTTGATATGTACCAGCACCATTATAATCGGTTACAGCTCCATAAGTTGCTCCGTTGGTTTCCATGATAGATGCACCTTTCATTTGCATTATCATGGCTTCTTCTCCAACTACAAAGCTTCCAGAATGACCGGCGTTAAGGGTAACCACGGAACCTGCCACGGATGAAACGGACGCATAAGTATTTTTCGCTTGCGTTGAGGTAATAGAGCAAAGAGTGATGAGAACTAGAATTACGCTTTTTGCGATATTGGAGTTTGATAATTTCATCATTATTATTTGTGGTTATATATTTATTACACCGTTTAACTGCTTGTTCCTAAACTATTTCATTATTAGATTAAAAGCGATAGGCTATCCCACCAGAGACTCCTACAAAATCAACTTTTTTATTGCTAATATTTTCTTTGTAAAAGGTGTCGCCCAGTGCTTTGCGATATGCTCCTTGCAGCATAAACGACCATTTTTTGTTGAACGAATAAGTATAGTTTAATTCGATGCCAGCCGAGAAAAATGTTTGTGCTTTAGCACCACCTATTTCTTCTACGATTCCTTCATCGTTGAGAAATTCTCCTTTAGAATTAAGGTAGATAGAAGTAATGAATTCAGCATTTAGTCCGATCGACCATTTATCTTCTTGAATTAATTGATAGGTGAGTGCCAACGGGATTTCGATAAATCTGTAAGTGCTGGATGCTGAATTTGTTTGATGGGTTGAATCAAGATCTATTTGGTAAGTAATGGTGGTATCACAGAAAAGCAGCGTATCGCCTGTTGATGGGATAATTTGAATGAAGCAAGTATTGGTGTCGACAATTTCCGTTTTTGTAGTAAAAGTTGAATAGAATGAAGAAGTATTGGTGGCCTCGAATTTTAAGGCTTGCAATCTTGTTTTTAAAATGAATTTATTAACGTGGTAGTTGAGGTAAAAGCTCGCATTGAATGTAGGAGCTAATTGATGATTAAATTTTATTCTGCCGATTTCGATGGTATCAATACTGGTAAATGGCAGCAAATAGTTGGCTCTAATTCCTAAAGAAAAGTACTCGTTGTTGCTACTAGGCTTCTGCAAAGAGGGAGGGGTTTCTGCTGAAATAGGAGTAACGATTTCTTGTTCAACTTCTTTAATTGGGTTCATTACTTTTTCTTGAACTTCAACGGAATCCTTTGCGGCAACGGAAGATGTTAAATAGGTGTTTACTTTCACCTCCGACATTATGGAGTCGGTTTTAACTGGATTTTTTTCTATTGTATCTATAACTGTGGGTTTCATTTTTTCCACAACTACTTCTGGCTTCACCAATGGTTCAGGCACATCTTCTTTTGGTTTAACTATTGGTTTTTCTTTTACTTTCTCCTCCTGCGGTTTGGCTTCGGATGGTGCAACCACTACATAGTCTTTTTTGAAAATGGTTTTGTGGCCCTTTCGTTTATAGATAATAATGTTGTTGTCATAAGCCTTAACATCTATGTTGTAAGCTTTAAAAAGGATTTTGAAAACATCGCCAACCGGCATATTGTTTACGTCGATTGATATTTTTTCTGTGGCAGGAATAAGGCTACTGTTGAATGAAAATGAGATGTTTGTAAGCTCAGCTATTTTAAGAAGCACATCGTTAATTGGCTCGTTTACAACTTTTATTGTAACAGGAGCATCTAGTAAATTGGTTTGCGCAGCCGCTTGAAAGCTAAAGAATACCGATAAAATTAAGAGTAAGGTGTAGCGGTTTCCAAATCTGGTGCAGGCTTGAAATGTTTCAGAATATATTTTGAAACCGTGTATGTGAATCAAAGTTGTTAGGTTACATATTACTAATAACAGTAAAAATTACCGTTTAATAATATGTTCAGCAAGCATTGCCATAAATTATCATGGCTCCGTCATTTTTCTCAATTCTAATATCTAGTGTCATTTCAAGCATTTTGAGGATTTCATCTATCTCCACATTGCTAAAACTTGCCGTAACTCTACACTGGTTAATTACTTCGTCGGCTATTGTTATGTTTAGGTTCCATTCGGTTTTTAGGGTGGCAATTACATCTTTAAGCTCGGTATCTTTAAACCTTAACACACCATCATACCAAAACAAATAATTGATGTTGTCGTTGGCGTCGTCTTCCACAATTTCTGCATCTGCCATTAAAGTACCTTTCTGATTGGCAGTTAAAAGCTGGCCATCCAATTTTTTGAAAGAATAAAACATTACGCTTCCTTCTTTAACGGTTACCACAATAGAATCTGGATTGTTGGCATTAACATTAAACTTGGTGCCTTTTACTTCTATTCTACCATTGCCCACATACACAATAAAAGGTTTGGTGCTATCTGGTTCAATATCAAAATAGGCTTCTCCTTCTAAGTTAACACGTCTCGTTTTTCCATCAAAAGTTTCGGGGTATTCCAATTTCGAATTCACATTAAGAATAACATTGCTGTTGTCTGCTAAGCTTTTTTCAATTTGTTCCGAATTATAAGTATCTACCGCCAAAAGAGGGGCTGATACTTCTTGGTTATACAAGATCTGATATCCAATACCCAATCCGATTAAAAGCACTGCAGCAACCCTTAAAATTATTTTAAGCGGGAACATAGGAACGACTTTAGGGTCTGTTTTACTGCTAATGTTCTTTAAAAAGGACTGATAATCCGCTTCAACATCAAGGTTTGTTAAGAGCTCTTTTCTTCTTTCCGTGAGGGTGTGTAATTTGGTCATTTCGGAAATGTATGCGCGCAATCCCTCATTATAAGCGACTAAATCGGCTAATTGTTGATTTTCTTTTTCGGAAGTTTCGCCCAAAAGCGACTTCTGAATTAGTTCAATATGTGCATTATCTAGTTCCATTAACTTACCGTTTCATGTATTATACACCAATACCCTAGGTCTTCCTTAATTTCCGCAAGAAAATATATTCCAATGATTAAGAGGTGGAGGTAATCTTTTAGTTGCTCGTGCATTTTTTTCATTACTTGAGCAATATTGTATTCAACTGTTTTAGCTGGCACGTTTAGTTTTTCGCTAATTTCTTTGGCCGTATAGCCTTCGAATCTATTTAGCTTGAAAATGGTTTGTCGTTGTTCGCTTTCTTCTTGAAGAATTGCATCGATTTTAGTTTGAAGTTCCTGTTCGCCAATATAATCCTTGATGTAAATATCGTCTTTGGGAATGTAGGCATCCTCGGATCTTTTTTGCTTTCGGCCCTCATCTCTAATGTAATTCAAAGAGTTATTGTGAACCGCTTTGAGTAAATAACCCAGAATATTGCTGTTTTCCTGAACGTTTTCTTTCTTTTCCCAAAGGATCAGAATGGTCTTTTGGGAAATGTCTTTTGCCAAATCAAAATCTTTTAAAATTCTGTTGGCATGTTCGCATAAGTAAGGGTAGTACTGCCGATAAACATAATGATAGGCTTCATTTTCACCTTCTTTCAGCAGTTTGCCTATGTTATCATTGTTAATTTTCACCTATCGCATTTATTATGGCTAATGTAACAAAAGTAAAAGATGAAGAACAGAGGATTAATTATAAACTATCAATCATTCGTTTGCGATGTATACCTTTTTGGTGATTTGTTTTTCGTTGGTTCTGAATCTTACAAGATAAATTCCTTTACCAACATTTATAGAGTACTCACCTGCGTTAACTGTAGATTGATGTACCCTTTGACCAGTAAGTGAATAGATTTCTAAATCTCCACCTTTCGAAACAACGGTTATGGTATTTCTGTTTACTCTAATTAAATCGTCCTTATTGGTTTCTCTAATAGATACCGTAAAGTCTACATCTTCACATGCGGAGACTGTACAAGCGTTGGCATCTGTTACCGTAACGCAATAATTTGCAGCGTTTAAGTCTGTAATTGCGGCAGTTGATTCTAGGTTATTCCAAACATAACTATAGCTGGTAGTACCTCCCGAAGCAGTTACTGTAGCTGTTCCACCAACACCAGCATCTGGCGTAGTTGATACAGATACTGTTAATTCTGTTGGTTCCGTAACTGTCGTACTTCCGCTAGCAGTACAATTATTATTATCAGTTACAGTTACGGTATAAGTTCCAATTCCTAAAGCGAAAGCCGCTGTACCATTGTCTCCATTGCTCCAAGCATATGTGTAAACCGGTGTTCCGCCTGATGTACCCTGTATAGCAGTACCATCTGTAGCGGCATTACAAGTTGCGTCCATTCCAAAAGGATTTGATATTAATTCTGTTGGTTCCGTTATTAAATATTCATCAGAATCAGTACAAGCGTTTGCATCTGTTACCACTACGGTGTAACTGTCTGCAGGTACAGATGTTACTGAAGCACCTGTGTTATAAGCCCCTCCAGAGTTAGTCCAAACATAGATGTAAGCTCCTGTTCCTCCCGAAGCAACGGAAGAAAGTGTACCTGTGCTAACTCCATAACAAAGTGCATCTGTTCCTGTTGCAGCAACATCTAGTTGACTTGGATCTGTTAATGTTCGCGTAGCTGTTTCCGAACAGCCATTAGCGTCCGTTACAGTAATGGTATAGGTTCCATCGGATAAACTATTTTCTGTATATGTTCCAGCCGCTAGATTATTAACATTTGTTGAAGGCCAACCTACAGTGTAATTAGAAATCCCACCACTAAAAGTAGCTTCTATAGAACCATTGGAATTTCCAAAACATGTTGGATCGTTAAAGTCTGTTATTGCAACAGTAACTAAAGTAGGTTCAAACACATCATCTGTAAATGTGAGGCTACAACCATTTGCATCTGTAAGGGTAACAGAGTAAGCTTGTCCACCAGCAGTACCACCTAAGCCAGATATGTTACTGATCCCAGTTGCTGCTGTAATACCGCTTTGAACTCCTTCTGTATCCCAATTAACTGAATAATTTTCGGTGCCACCACTAAAAGAAAGTGATGCTGTACCATCGTTATTTGTATTACAAGTTTCGTCGGTAGTAACATACGATGCCGTTAATACAGTTGGATCTGATACTACAGTTTGGAAAATCGCTGAACAGAATGTTGCATCGGTTACCGTTATATCATAAGTATCGGCGCACAAGCCAGTAGGGTCTTCAGAATTACTTGAGAAACCAGTATTTTGTCCATCCCATGCATATGCAAACATACCGGATCCTTCTCCGTCGGCAGCTGTCATAGCTATAGAACCATCGCACTGTTCAAAACAAAGTGGGTCTGTGGCTACTAACGTGGCGGTTATATCGCAGCTTACTGTGAAATCCTGAGTATCGCTCACTACACAGCCAGTTGAATTGTCTGTAACTGTTAACGTTACCGTGTAATCTCCGCAAGCTGCATAAGTTACTCCTGTAGGGTTTTCGGCAGAAGTATTGCCGCCAGTTCCACCGTCAAAATCCCAAAGGAAGGTATAACCAGCACCAGTGCTTCCGCCTTCGCTATTAAAGTTAAAACTATTGGTTCCTGAATAAAAACATTGGTCTGCTACTACCGTAATTTGTGCATATACGTTTGGAACAGTAGTAATTTCTCTTTCATAAGTAATGGAACAACCGTCGTCATCCGATGCAGTTACTGTGTACGTGCCAGTACACAAGCTAGCTATATCATCTGCTGTAGAACTAAAAGCACTTGAGCCTTCCCATATTAAACTTGGGGTAGCAGAGTTTGGCGCAATATCGTTGATGGTAATGGACCAGCTATCTAACACTCCATCGTTCATTTCGCTGTTTACCATTGAAAGTAACCAGTTTCCGTTTGGATCACAACCAGTTAATGTACCTCCTACAGCATCTAGAAGTTCTCCTTCTGGAAGCCAATCTCCTGTAAATGGACTTGTTCCTGTTGTTATGTTGGCTGCGGCATCGCTTGTAAAGCAAACATCTGTAAAATTGGTACCTGCTGGATTTGTAGCCGATTTTAATATGATGGTTGATCCACATGGGTTGGTGAGTTGGAGTTCTACCGACTCTATTTTATCTCTGGGAACAATGCTTAAATCCATACAAACACTAACAATAGTGGCTTCATCAACCAAGGCTTGGGTAATTCCCGAAACACTAATTGTAAAGTCTGTAGTAGAAAGATTAACTATGGTACCACCAACATTATCGGTAAAAGTGGTAGGGGTTACAACGTCATTAAATACTCCTCCCGAAACAGAAAGGTCTATTGCACCATCGCAAAAGCCATCGCAAGTTTCGTTGATGTAATTGTCTTCAACTATTGTAATGCCTGAAGGCTCTGTAACAGTTGCGCTTGCTGTGTTTGTACAACTGTTGTCGTCTGTAACTGTTAATGTGTAAGTTCCGGCAGTTACTACAGTAACTGATGCAGTAGTACCTAAAGAACCCCAATTGTAAGTATATGGTGAAGTACCACCTGTAGCCGAACCATCAATTTCGCCGTCGTTACCACCAGCACAAGATGCGTCTACAACTGCATCAATACTAACCACTGGAGAATCGGGAGCCACTACAATAAATTCGCATGTGTTGGTAAGTGCATTGGCATCGGTTACTGTAACCGTATGAGTTCCTACACATAAGTTGTTTTCTGCATCTGTTCCAAAGTCTGCAATGCCACTAGCACTTGATCCGTTAGACCAATCTACAGAAAGTGGTGCTGTAGAACATAATGAAAGGAATACTTGTACTTCCAAATCCGCGCCTGTTTGGTCTGCAGCACCGCCTATGCCGCATAAATCTCCGCATTCAAACGCTTTTATTTCCGTGATTAAACATTTGGGAACTGCAATGCTTAATGAGGATGTTGCAACTACACCAGCTGCTCCATTATCTGCGCACCAGTTTGTTCCTGCTGCTCTACTTCCGTATTGTGTTTCGTCCCAATAAACACCTGCTAAACCGCCAGCTACATTTGTGGTAACACCAGATGGAGCAATTATAACTCCGCCACCGCCACCGCCGCCAGGTCCTGTTTCTCCATCAAGATCGAAACATCCATAATCTTCAAAATAAACATCGCCACCGTCTCCACCTACGGCAGATAGGGTAAGGTTGTTTGCTGAAGTTGATTCTATATAAATAGTTCCACCGGCACCACCGCCACCGTTGGCTATCCATTCGGCTAAAAATGTATTGTCTTCTCCATTAGAAGTAATGGTATTTCCGTTGCCTTCCACTATTTCGGCAACAATAATGTAAATAACTCCACCAGCAGTTCCTTGGCTTTTATAACCATCTCCTTCGGTAATTTGTGCGTTAAATGTATATGGTCCACCACCGCCACCACCAAGGTGTAAAATAGATCCTGTTCCGCCAGTTGCTAAACCGCCAAGGCCTTGTACGTCTTCTTTAACACAACCAACACAAGCACTACCCATTGCGCAAATAGGGTCGTAGTTGGAAGCCCATCCACATCCACCGTCGCCACCAACGCCTCCGTTGCCACCACCAGCACCACCGCCAAGTGAATTTGTACCAGCACCACCACCGTTGGCAATTGCTCCAGAACCTAGGTCGTTGACGCTACAGAGGGTACCAGGGGTGCCCATGTTTATTGATACATAATTGTATGCCCAACCTCCAGAAGAGGTGCCTGTTAAAACATTAAGATTAACACCTTCTCCTAAATCGGTGGTGTTACAAAATGTACTCGCAATTCCTTCTCCTTTAAATCCGCTGAAATCATTGTCGTTTACATCTGTTGCTGCCCATTGTTGTGTTAAACTACCATAATAGGTTCCTGTTCCATTTGGGATACCGCCTCTAAAGCCACCTCCGCTACTTGTTAAATTTCCATTCAGCGTATAAGTTCCGCATACTTTCATGGCATATACACCACCTGTGTACCCATCCCATGCTGGTGGTGTGTTTGATCCATCTTCTTGGTAATTTCCAGAACCATCATCGGCAGCAATAGAAATTAATTGAACGTTGGAGTTTACATCATAAGCATCCACGTTTATACATAGTGTAATGTCGTCTCCGTTAATAGCTTCAATTGTCGCAATTTCGTATGCCCCAGCATTGTTGTAGGCAGTTACAGCACCATAATCAGAGTTGTTGGTTTCGGATATAGATGCACCTTTCATTTGAATTATTAAGGCTTGGTTGCCAACTATAAAGGTGCCCGAATGACCAGCATTTAAAGAAACTACCTTTCCTGAAACAGACGCTACCGAAGCATAGGTGTTGGTTTGTGACTTTACGGTTGTGAAAGAAAAAACGATCAATAATGCAATGGCAAGAATTGATACAATAGAAGAGTTGAGGTGCTTCATACTTATATTTGTTTATCTAATTACGCAGTTAGATTTAATCGAATACAATTTTTACGCAGATTATCGCACTCGGTTATTCAATAAGATTGAATTATGGTTTAAAAATAAAGATATTTTATTCCTTCACCAATCTCTGTGTAGATACTCCATCATCTGATTTGATGGAGATTAAGTAAGTACCACTTTCGGCATTTAATTGTAGATCAATTTTATCGCTGTTTTGGTGGGTAGACTCACTGATTTTATTTCCTAAAATATCTGTAATCACCACAGTTGTTTTTGATTGGGTATTTCCTAAATCAATGGTAAATGCACCGCTAGTAGGGTTGGGGTAGATAACAACATTGTTTGAAATTGATTTACTTGCAATGCCAACTGTACTTAAGTAATTACAGATAGATGTATTTGTGCAATTGCCTAGCATAAGTTCTACAGCATAGTTTCCGTTTGATGGTGGTGCAAAACTCTGATTCGTTGCATTTACAACAGGTGTATTGCCGTTATCGCAATCAATCCATTGATAGCTTGCACCTGATAAATTGGCTGTTAAATTACCATTGGTAACGGTAACAGAATTATCTAATGCAGTAGTTACTCCTATGGTAGTGTTGCCTGAAACCATACAACCAGTTGCATCTACAATAGTAATTGAATGTGTTCCCTCGGCCAATCCGCTAATTGTTAAATTTTCTCCTGAATTAATGCCTATAAAAATTGGATTGGTAGTGCCACATGGAGGAGGTGTAACACTAATTTGATAAACAGGACTGCCATCGTTTATAACAATATCAACCGAGCCATCGCAAGCGCCAGAACAGCTTGCATCTATTACATTGCTTAAAGTCAACATTGGGCCAGCATTGTCGCTTACTGCAGCTCCTGCACTCGCGCTACATCCATTTATGTCGGTAACCGTTACGCTGTAAAAACCTGATGGAATTCCTGCATATGTATCGCCAGTAGTTACCATATCATCCCATAGAGTGGTGTAGGTTGATACCGTATTGACTACGGAAGTAATAAATGCGGTTCCATCGGATTGCAAACATGTTGAGTTGGTAGAGCCTAAACTTACCACGATTGCAAGTGGTTCGGTTAGTGTAACCTCATCTTCGGCAGTACATCCGTTGCCATCTGTAACTGTTACAGTGTATGTTCCTATTGTTAAAGAGGAAATGGTTGAATTGGTAGATAAATCGTCCCATAAATAAGTGTAAACTGTTGTCCCTCCAGTTGGTGTAGCAGTTGCGTCACCATTAACATCGCCATTACAAACAGTATTGTTTCCTGTTACATCAACAGCAACCATGTTAGGTTCTGTTAATGTAACCGAAGTAAATGCTACACATCCATTGTTATCGGTAACTGATGCCGTGTATAGCGTGGCTCCACATAAACTGAATGCTGTGTTGGATGTAGTGAATATATTGAATACATCATTTGCACCACCGTCGTCCCAATTAAAATCGTACGGTGCTGTGCCGCCAACTAAAGTTACTTCTGCATCTCCGTCGCAAACTCCATTACATGATGGATCGTTGGTGTTGGTAATTACAACATCGAGATTGTTTGGATCTACCAATGTATTGGTTGCAATGGCCATACAATTATTGGCATCTGTTACTGTGATTTCAATTGCACCAGCAACTAAATCGGTTGCAGTATTTGTTGTGGTGGAATAACTAAATTGGTCGTTGCCAGAACCATCTTGATTCCAATCTAAATTGTAGTTTAATGTGCCTCCACCAATGGTAACCATTGCTGTACCTTCATTAGAACCAAAACAAAGTGGATCTGAAAGAGGAGCAATAACCGCTGTAAGTTCGTTTGGTTGTGTTAGTACTTGGCAAGTTGTGGCGCTACAGGCATTTGCATCGGTTACAGTTACGCAGTGGTTGCCATTTGATAAATTAGATTCGGTGATTGAGCCTGCTGCAAGGTTGGCATTAACACCAGTTGCCCATGCTATATCGTAATTAGCTGTACCGCCACCAAAAGTTACCGTTATGTCGCCATCGGCAGATCCATTACATAATGGGTCTGAAAAGTCGGAGATAGTTGCTGTTACACTGGGTGGTTCAGTTACTGTCATGGTATACGAAACAGTAACTCCTAATGCATCTGTAACGGTTACGGTGTATTCGTTAGCAGATAGTCCAGTTGCTCCAAATCCTGTAACTGAAACAGAACTCCAATCATAAGTCCATGCTGGTGGGGCAGGGTTTCCACCAAAGATGTATGTAATGCCAACCGACCCATCGTTACCTCCATTACAAGAAACATTGGTTGAGGATGTTGTAAATACCATAAGTGGATTTGCCACAGGTGTTGTACAATCCGATGCTGTACATCCGTAGGCGTCTGTTATTGTTGCACAATAGGTGCCTTCAACTAATGCTGTTGCGTTTTGGGTGGTTTGTGCTGCTGGATCGTCCCAAATATATGTCCATGGCCCGTTGATGTCAGCGGATACAGTGGCCTCACCTTCTGTACAAGGAGCAGGGCAGAATGGGTTGGTTACAGTATTAGCAGCTGCAGTTACTGAGGTACCCGATCCAATAGTTTGAGAGCCGGTAAAGACACAGCCCGAAATATTGTCTTCTAGTTTTACCGTGTGAAGCCCTGCGCTTAATGCGAAAACAGCCAAAGTTGCAGTAGAATTTGCAGAACTATAGAAAACGTCGTTTATGTAGATTGAATAATCTACGTTTCCACCACTAGGTGTTACGTCGAAACCTCCATTGCCTAACGCTAAACAAGTTTCGTCGATTGGATTATTGATTACGAGTGCTAAAGTAGAATTATCGCTTATTGAAGTTAATCCAGTTGCCGTGCAAGAATTGCCATCTGTAGCGGTTACCTGATAGGTTCCGGCTGCCAAGCCAGTTGCATTGTCGGTGGATTGGTTTCCAGCGTTGGCATCCCACAATACGGTGTATCCTCCAACTGCATTGGTTACTGAAGTTACACTTGCAACACCATTTGAAGTGTTACATATGGAGTTTGTTGAACCAGTAGCTACAAGAACTTCTAACGGAACCGAGATTACCTGCTCTCCAGTTACGGTGCATCCGTTTGCATCGGTAACAGTTACCGTGTATGTTCCATCTGTTAGGTTAGAAGCAGTTGAATTTGTTTGTCCATCGATCCAAATGTAAGAGTAGGAAGCTGTTCCTCCACTTACTGTAGCTGTTGCATCTTCGCCCACATTGGAGAAGCAAGTTGGGTTGTTGCCCGACATTGCCACTGTAAGTTCAGCTGGGTTTGTTAAAATAATTTGATCTACCGCCATACAAAATACTGCGTCGATAATGGTAACATCATAGGTGCCATCGCACAGCCCAGTTGGGTTCTCTGTCATACTTGAATATCCAGATGGGCCAGACCATTGATATATATATAAACCAGGGGTTGCTCCACCGCTAACTGTCATATCAATTGAACCATCACATTGTTCAAAGCACAATGGATTCGTAGGTGTTAGCACTGCTGTTATATCACAACTCACATTAAATTGCATGGTATCGGTTACACTACAACCTGTGTTGTTATCAGTTACCATTAATACAATCTCGTAATCTCCACAAGCTGCATAAGAAATTCCTGTTGGGTTTTCATCTGTAACGGTACCACCGGTTCCACCTCCAAATTCCCATAAAAAAGAATATCCTGCACCAGAACTAAGGCCATCACTAAAAAAGTTGAAACTATTGGTACCAGCATAAAAACATTGATTTGCAGCTTGCCTAATATCTGAATATACATCTGGTAACATAAGAATCTCCCTTTCGAAAGTTGCAGAACAACCTAAATCATCTGTTGCTGTAACTGTATAGGTATCGTCACATAAGTTAGAAATGTCATCAGACGTAGAACCAGCTATTGGAGCTGGGCCATCCCAAACAAAAGCAGGCTCTGTAGGGGCAGGTATTACATCATTAAAAGTCATACTCCAGCCATCTAAGGTAGCGGCATTCCTTTCACCATTATCAAACCAAAGTGTCCAAGCACCATTGGTTGGCGCACCAATTATTGGATTGGCTGCGTCGTCAAAATCAAATTCTTCCGCCGACCAACTTCCCGAAAACGGAGAATTGCTATTTGAAATATTACTTGCACCTACATCAAAACAAACGTGGTCGAATACTTGGTTCATAGCACCGCCTGGGGCCAAAAATAAACCTAATTCATCTCCATTTGGAGCTATTAAGTACATGTCTACTCCTTCAGATTTTGCCATGTTTAAATCCACACAAACCTGTGTTAATGTTGTAAGGCCTACATTAGTTACAGTCATGCCGGTAACAGCTATATCAAACTCACTGATTCCGTCAAAACCATTCATTGCGTCGGTACCAATAATATCAAAGCCTTCGCTACCAGTATAAGTATATGTAATTGGCGTAACTATATCTAAATAAGTACCGCCCGACCCAGTAAGGTTAATGAAACCGTCGCAAAAATCAATGCAAGTTTCATCGTCATAGCTGTCTTCTACAATGGTTACAGTAGTTGGCTCGGTTACAGTTACTTCTTGTGTATTTGTACAATTTTTACTGTCGATAACTGTAACCGTGTAAGTACCTGTTGGTATGTTTTTGTAGCTGCTATCTGTTGTTGCTCCAGTTCCCCAATTCCATGTAAATGGTCTGGTTCCTCCAGTAGCGGAGGCAAGTAATTCGCCATTGACATCTCCATTACATGTTGGTTCTATCACATCAACAATTGTTGCGAATATTTGGTTGGGAGTTAATACTTCAAATTCGCATGTGTTTGTAGCTCCGTTTGCATCGGAAATGGTAACGGTATAGCTTCCAATACACAAATTGTAGTCTGCCGTGGTTGCTCCGTTAGCAATACCAGTACTAGAAGTTCCGGTAGACCAATTTACAGTTAATGGTTCGGCAGTGGAACATGCTCGCAGAACTGCTTGAACTTCCAAATCTGCGCCAGCTTGTCCTGCTGCGCCGCCAGTTCCGCAACCAACGGTACAATCAGCAGCTTTGGTTTCGCTAATTACGCATTGCACCAGTACTGCTGGAGTAGTTGAAATTATGCCATCGGCACCATCCGTTGCACACCAGTTGGTTCCATTGGCTTTACTTCCATATTTGGGATCAGCTCCTAAATCGTAATATACACCAGCAATTCCGCCTGAAACGTTTGTAGTTGCGCCAGCAGGTGCCATAACAACACCACCACCGCCACCTCCCCCGGGACCTAGTTCGCCATTTTCCTTTAAGCAACCATATTCATTAAAGAAAACAGAACCACCTTCTCCTCCCACGGCAGACAAATTGATATTTGTTGCAGTAAGTGCATCAATTAATATGGTGCCACCTGCACCACCACCACCATTGGCTTGCCAGTTTGCTTCAACATATGCACCCTGTCCATCTGCATAAATTGTGTTTCCATTTCCTACCACATTTGCAGCACTAATTACAACAGCAATCCCCCCTGCATATCCTTGGCCTCCAAAGTAGGCAGCTCCTCCCATATCAGCATCAACTGCTTGATCAGTCCAGCCAGCACCACCGCCACCACCGAGTTTAACTAGCGTTGGAGTTGCAGGTGTTCCATATCCACCAACACCTCTAACCATTTCTTTCGTACAACCATTACAGGCCTTGCCCATACCACAAGCATCATCAAAATTGATTGCCCAGCCACAACCACCGCCACCACCTGAGCCTCCATTGCCGCCACCGCCGCCGCCGCCATCTACCATTGTTCCCGAACCACCACCATTGGCTATGGCTCCCGAACCGATATCGTGCACACTGCAAAGCTGACCAGGATTACCGTTTCCAACAATATCCAAATAATTATATGCCCAACCACCTGATGATGTACCTGTTAATATATCAAGTGCCGCACCTTCACCCAAATCTGCTTGATCGCAATAGGTACTTGCGACACCTTCGCCTTTAAAAGCACCAAATTCAAAATCGTTTACATCGTTTGCTACCCATTGCTGAGCCAAAGAACCATAAAAATCTCCAAGACCGTTTGAAAGGCCACCACGAAATCCTCCACCATAGTTATCGGTGTCAGTTAATCCCGTTGGAATCCCTAAATCTCCTGTTAATTCGAATGTGCTACACACGCTCATGGCATACACACCGCCTGTATAGCCATTCCATGGAGGAGGAAAACCAGAACCATCTTCTTGGTAGTTACCAGCACCATCATCTGCTGCAATGGAAATTAGTTGAACATAGCCGTTTACGCTGAACTTATCTACATTGAGATCTAATGTTATGTCATCGCCGTTTACTGCTAGTACCGTTGCAAATTCGAATTGCCCAGCACCGCCATCGTCTACAACAACTCCGTAGGTTGCGTCGTTCTTTTCATTAATTAGTGCGCCTTTCATTTGAATGATTAAGGCTTGTTCGCCTACCTCAAAAACTCCCGAATGGCTTGCTCTTAAAGTAACAACAGTACTTGCAATTACTTGAACAGAAGCGTAAGTATTGGTTTGTGCGTTTACTGTTGTAACAGTAATTATCAATGCCAATGCAATTGATAAAACGCGCATAATGGGAGTATAAATTAGTCTCATAATAACGGTAGTTTGATTTGAATAGTAGCTAAATGTCTTTTGTTCGTTTATGCCTGTTATATGTACCTAGCCTGCACCTTAGTACAATTTTAACAGGGCTGTAAATGTAACAAATAAGTTTGTAACACAATGATTTTCAGTTATAATGATGGATTTAATTATTTCTTTATAATGCGTTGTGTTGTCATTGATTTATTCGAGCGGATGGAGATAAAATAGGTCCCACTTGCTCCTTCAATATTCAATTGAGCGCTGTCGACATTTTGATGCGTAGACTCAGAAATCTTTTTGCCCAACATATCTGTTACAACGATGGTAGTTTCATTTTGAATTGCTCCAAAATCTACTGTAAAATCACCATTAGTAGGGTTGGGGTAGATTAAAAGATTATTGGAAGCAACTTTGCTTGTAACTCCTACCGATAATACATAATGACAACCAGAAGTATCTGCACATCCATTTTTGGTAATTTCTACAGCATAGTTTCCGTTGGCTGTTGGCAAATAAGTTTGAGAGTTTGCACTGGCAATTTCGGAGTCGTTATCATTACAATCTAACCATTGATAGGTTGCACCTGATTCGTTTGCGGTGAGTATTATTCCATCAACAGACACAGCAGTATCTATTTCCGTAGGAGTTACTTCGAACGAACAAACGTTTGAAACACCATTAAAATCGGTAACAGTAACGGTGTAATTTCCTGCGCATAAGTTGTTTTCATCTGCTGTGCTACCATGCATTAATCCGCTTGACATTGAGCCTGTTGACCAATTTACGGTTAACGGTTCGGCAGTTGAACAAGGCGGCAGCATTACCTGTACTTGTAAATCGGCACCATCCTGACCAGCCGCTCTATCTGTGCCACACCCGATTCCGCAACTAAGTTCTTTTAATTCGGATATTGAACATTTTACCTCGAAAGGGCTTGAGGTGATAACTACACCATCACTTCCAGCTTCTGCACACCAATTGGTTCCATCTTCTTTAGATCCGTAAGTAATATCGTCCCAATACACACCTGATTCTCCACCAGTAACGTTGGTTGTTCCGCTCGCAGGGGAAATAATAACACCTCCGCCACCACCTCCACCAGGACCAGTTTCTCCATCAAGATAATAACAGTTATATGAGTTTAATTCTACATCGCCACCGTATCCGCCTTTAGCAGATAAGTTTAAACTGTTGGCTGTAGGGGCATCTATATAAATACTGCCGCCAGCTCCACCACCGCCATTGCCTTGCCAATCGGTTCTAGGCCAATTGTCTTCTCCGTTTGCTTCAATAGAATAACCATTACCTTCAACTGTAGTGGCTCTAATAATGTAAATTACTCCACCACCAACACCTTGCGAATGGTGATAAGCATGACCATCAGCGGGCATTATGGAAGTGGATGTTCCACCGCCACCACCACCTCCTCCCAGAAAGAGTTGATTGCCTGTAGTAGAAATTGGAAGTCCGCCTTTGCCTTGAGGATCTTCTTTAACACATGTTCCGCAGGCACTACCCATGGCGCATTGTGGATCGTAATTGGCAGCCCAACCGCACCCACCTAGTCCGCCAATGCCACCGTTTCCGCCGCCGCCACCGCCGCCGTTAACTACTCCGCCACCGCCACCGCCATTGGCAAGGGCTCCTGTACCTACATCGTTTACATTGCAAAGGTCTCCCGGTAAGCCAGTACTTTTACCGTCCTTGTAATGGAATGCCCATCCACCAGATGAATATCCTACATTACTATAACTTGGTCTTGGAACAGCAACACCTTCACCAAGTTCACCCTCGTTACAAAATGTACTCGCAACACCTTCACCCTTAAATGCTCCAACGTCGTAATCTTCAAGATCGTTGGCTACCCATTGTTCAGCGATACTTCCATAATAGTTAACAGAAAGACTAGGGAGTCCACCTCTAAAACCACCACCATTACTTAAAAGGCTTGCATTTAGTGTATAGGTTCCGCATACACTCATAACATATACACCGCCCGTAAAGCCATTCCATTTAGGTGGTTCGTTGCCACCGTTTTCGGTAAAGTTGCCAGAGCCATCATCGGGAGCTATAGAAATTAATTGAACGTTAGAGTTTACATCAAACCCACTTACATTTAAATCTACTGTTACCGAATTAGCGCTAACCGCAGTAACTGAAAGAAAGCAATAGCTACCAGCGCCATTGGTGGAGGTAATTGTACCGTAAGATGCGTCGTTGGTTTCGGTAATGGTAGCTCCTTTCATTTGTATGATTAGGGCTTGTTCGCCAACTACAAAAGCGCCAGTATGACCAACTGTTAATGTTATTACGTTACCAGATATGCCTGTTACGGCTGCATAAGTGTTGGTTTGTGCGTTAACTATTGAGAAGGAGAAAAAGGATAATATGATTAGCGTTGATAAACGCTTGAGCCAAGTTTTTGATGTTTCCATTGTGGTTGAGGTTCGGTTCTTTTATAGGCTTATGTTTGACCAAGTTAGCTTGTTAATTGTTGTTGATATAATAAGTAACCCAAAAGAGGAGGGCTTCCTAAAGTATGAGAGATATTATTTAATTTTAGGTTTTAAATGTTATATCAGAAAAGTGTTAAGTGTAAAGTTTTAAATGTTAAGTGATTTTTTTACTTAAAACTTTACCCTTAAGATTTCACACTTTTTTTAAATCAAACAGTGAACACAAAAGGAGTAGAAGTTCTAAATCTCGGATTAATGCTAGTCTCCTTGCTGGTGGCTTTTGTGTTTCCGTTTCATTTGTTTTTACTTACCTATGCTGTTCTGGGGCCAATCCATTACATCACTGAAATTCACTGGCTAAACGAGCGGAATTATTTTATAAAAGACAAAAAATGGATGTGGTACTTAGCAAGCATCACTTTACTGATTGCCTTACCACCCATATTATTCATTCCCATTTTAAGCGAGATTAAAGCCATCCCGATTGTTTTTGAAATGATGAATTTTGTGAGAGATTACACCGACATTATTCTACTAGCAACGTTTTTCTTTGCCATCGGCTTAATTTATTTTTAAGAAGCTTTCTCACCTCATTTTATTCTTGATTGTGAGTGTGGTGCTTAGTAAACTGATTACCACTTATGTGCTTTTCTCTTATATGATGGTTGGTGTTTTTCTGCCCACCTTGGTTCATGTATACCTGTTTACCATGGTTTTTATGATAGCTGGCACTATTAGATCGAAAAGTAAACTGGGGATGATTTCCATCGCAATTTTAATTGTTTGTCCGGCTATAATATATTTTTTTCCTATCGATCCAACCAATTATTTGGGAACGCAAACAGTTGAGGTAATGTCTACCGTTCGCAATTTTCAATTTATAACCTACATCGGTGATAAATTCGATTTGATGCAAAACGCGCAATTCATTCCGCTTACTGCCGGAGCGGTTAAATTGCAGATTTTTATAGCGTTCAGCTACACCTATCACTATCTAAATTGGTTTTCTAAAACTTCGTTAATCGGTTGGCATAAAACCATTTCTAAACCCAAATTGGCACTAATTGTGTTGCTTTGGGCATCGCTGGTTGGGCTCTCTGTATACGATTATGAAATTGGTTACCTTGTATTGTATGGTTTTGCGATGCTTCACATTATCTTTGAGTTTCCATTAAATATTGCATCCTTTAGAGACGTAGGTGCGTATTTAATAGACAAGGGCCCACTAGCGAACAAGAAATAAGCATGAAACAAGCTGTTATAATTCTTCTAATAATATTTGCTGCAATAGTGCTAACGTTAGTAGTTATTAATGGCACAATGAAGTTTGAGAAGCAAGATGTTGCGCCTTGGAACGAGTTGGTTTTTAATACACCCGAAGGATATCCTGTTAAAATATCTAATTACAAAGACAACGTTTTATTAATTGTAAACACAGCTTCCAAATGCGGCTTTACTCCTCAGTTGGCTGGCTTGCAAAAGCTACAGGAGAAATACGGAAAAGACGGATTGGTGGTGCTTGGTTTTCCATGCGATCAGTTTAGAAATCAAGAACCAGAATCTAACGCAACTGTACAAAAATGTTACAATGAAAACCATGGGGTTACTTTTCAGCTCAGCGAAAAGATTGATGTAAACGGCCCAAATGCACATCCAATCTTCGTTTATCTAAACAATCATTTCAATCAAAGAGTAGAGTGGAACTTTACCAAATTTTTAATTGGTCGAGATGGGATTCCTCATAAGAGATTCGTTTCCAGTATTGAACCCTATTTGGTTGAGCGCGATTTAAAGGATTTGGTTTTACAAAAAGACTAAATGTTAAGTAAGAGTAGTTTTAGCCGCAGGACTTAACACTTTGTATTTCACACTTAAAACTTCTTCTCATTCGGAGGACTTAACATTTAAAACTTAACACTTACTACTTGAAATTTGGACTTATTTACTCATGTTACGCAGTTATAAATGATAAATTTACATATGGATGTTGAAAACTTATTGCAGATTTATCAGGAGGGCTTAATGGCCAGTTCTTTTCAGGTAACGTGTACAGGGTTATTAGATATTACAGACAATGTAATAAGT
>JABSPQ010000059.1 GCA_013214205.1 Flavobacteriales bacterium | reverse complement strand
CCTGTTTCAGAATCAGTGCCTCCATTGGATAGACCTGTTTGGCTTCCTCCACTAGACCATGCCACAGAGAAAGGCACATCCGTTCCATTAACTGTTACTTCTACCTCTCCATCTAAAGCACCATTACAACTAATGTCTTCGCCATTGTAATTTGAAGTTACAGCAATTGAGCAAGAACGATCGTTAGTACAGGTTAAAGTAACTTCTTCTGTTACCGAACAGCCATTGACGTCTGTGGCGGTTACGGTGTAGGTTCCTGCTTCTAGACTTGACAAATCTTCTGTGGTTGGATTACCAAAACCACCTACGGTGCTTTGCCAAACATAGCCAATTGTTCCTGTCCCACCAGCATCGTGGGTTACATCAATGCTTCCACCAGCAGCACCGCAAAGACCTTCGTTAATACTGGTGTTAGAAATTACCAATTGAGTCGGTTCTATAATCGTTATTTCATCAGTTATTGAGCAAGTTCCAGACGTAATTGTTACCGAGTAAGTGCCTGCAAGTAGCCCTGTTTGGTTTTGGCTATTAACTGAAACCCCTGTTCCTGCCCATGTGTAGGTATAGCCTCCACCATTGTCGCCACCAGGGGTTGTAGTAATATCTGATGTGCCTCCATTACATAATATAGTCGATGCAGCCAAGCTGGAAGTAACGTCATTCACTACATCAAAACTTTGGCAAGCGGTTTCTTCACAAACACCGGCAAGAGTGGTAAATGCTACATCGTCTATAGCAAAGTATTCTAATTGACTACAATCTGTACCAACCCCATTTACGTCGCCGCTTCCTATTGTCTCAACCTTTATTTCTATTCTATCGAGGTCGGCCATTATAGCATCTAACGTAACTTGGTTTCCTCCCCAGGTTAGCGCATCCATTGTAAGCGTCATGCCGTTCCATCCTGTATTGGCAAGGCCAAGGGTATTAATACCAGTTGAAGTTAATGATTGTCCTCCTGCTCCAACAATTACCACCTCAACAGTAGGAGTAGCTCCTTCATTTACAACTCCATTAAATCTCCCATTAGTCCAATTCCAAGTTAAAATACCACCGGCTGCTGCGCTTACATTTAAGTTTTGGTTATCGGTACTAATAAACCACATTACACCTCCATTAGGGTCTTCGCTCGAAATATATCCTCCTCCTGTTGGTGAAGGGCCATAGGTACTAGCATCGCAACCCGCATGTACAGAAGAAGCATCTGTTGAATGATCCACATTGCCGCTAGAGGCATTAACAGTATGGTTATAAGTCCAGCCTTCAGTCCCTGCCTCAAAATCCCATTTTTGAATTTCCGTTGCAATGAAAGGATCTCCAACCGTTACACAAACCGTTTTGGTTCCTGTAGAAGTATAGGTTATGCCTGTTGGATCTTCATCTGTTATATTTCCACCGGTGGCATCTACTCCAAAATCCCACAAGTAGGAGTTGCCAGTAGTACTTAAATTATCAAAGTCATAAGAGTTTCCTGTTAAGCATTGATCAACAGGTTGTGTAATCCCTGCTGTTAACACACATATTGGACAAGAAGCGGATTGTGTACCCGCATCCTGGCTATCTCCAACATTCTGATTGTTACCATTATCGGGAACACCATCTCCATCTACAGCAGCAGTTAAAAGAGAATCTGCATCAAGGTCTAACCAATCATATGAACCACCACCATCAAGAGCATCTGGACATCCATCATCGTCAGAATCAAGGTCTACAATGTTGGGTATGCCATCTCCATCAAAATCGCATGGCACTGCGAATCCTATAAATAATGCTGATTCACCTCCCACGTTGGTTGTAAAAAAACTTAACGATGTTGAAGTTACAGAAGAAAGACTTTGCCAATAAAAATTGTCGCTATTTGTGTTAGTTCCACCGGTACGTTCAATTGCATAAGTATTGCCACTTGAAATATCGTCAAATCCAGCTAATAAGGTACTAGAATAAAAATAGCCTGTACCATCTAAACTAGTCATCCCATCAGTTGCATTTATGTTAGTAAGTTGTGCTCCATGCTCTGCTTGCACATACAAATCTGCTGTACTTGTAAGAGTAAACACAGGTGCACCCAAGGCTATCGTTGTGAAAAGAGCTCCTGCAGCTGTAACATGGGCATTGGTTACTTCTAAGGCTACAGTATTAGCAGGTAATCCTAAAGCAGCACTTATGTCAACTCCTCCACCATTGTTTTGGCTGCTAGCATTGATTGACAATCCTAAATCTAAATAAGAAATGTCAATGAAGTTAAGCGTGCATTCATCGGTATCTAAAATTCCATCATTGTCATCGTCTAGATCGCAAATATCTGAAATACCGTCACCATCGGTATCCGTGTTGCCAGACGCTGCAGCATCACATTGTGCATAAATCAAGCATACAGTTTGCCCAACGGTATTATGAGATCCTGGAGAAATCAAACCTGTTAAACTACCATCTAAATCCTCATCATACCCCCCTCCACTTTGTCCAAATATTCGATACGTACAGTCATCATCTCTTTGAAGAGAATGTCCTTCATTTGGTTGCACGGCACCAGACCAACCTACCGAGTCAATTTGATTACCGTTAGTAGGAACATCTTCATGAATGGAAAGATGATCTGCACCATTTACCAAGTATCCTCCAGTACCAGTAAAGCTGTTAACGCCCCAATAGAGAAAGTTGGCACCCACCAATATGATTGCTCCATCTGCTATGTCATACAAATCATTAGCATACCCATTCCATTCTGGTGAAATCAATAAAGCAAAACCGCCTGGTGGGATTATAGTCGTGTTGGTTACTAAAGTTCCAGAATTTACAATTGGTGTAGTAGCCGGGTATCTAGTCTCCCAAGCAACAATTTCGTCTGTACCTGTTGCCCCTCCTAGCAATTCGTTTTCATAATACCACCCACTTACATCCACTGAAACAGAAGAAGTATTATAAAGTTCTATGTATTCTCGATATCGTTGCCCCTGACCACCTGTAACAGGCATGTAGTTAATTTCATTGATAATTATTTGAGCACCTAATTTTGCTTCCACGGAAAACCCGAGGATGACGGTCACTAACAAAACAATCCTAATAATTCTAACCTTTAAAAAGTTTATTGTATACATACTTTCAAGCCGTAAAAAACCTAATTAATTGATACTCTATTCTTAACATTTTGTTTGATAAAACGTGAGTACAAAGATGAATAGATTACAGACGACAGCCATCCTGTATACACCCATACTCCGCTGATAATCAAAGTTGTTCTCATCTTAATTATTTGTATCTAAGATTCCATCGTTGTCGTCGTCTAAATCAACATTATCATTTATACCGTCACCGTCACTATCTTGTGCATAGATTGGAGTTGTGAAAGCATATAGGATAAGGGTTAGGAACACTACAGCTATTGCTCGTTCGCAATAATATTTCGAAGGGTAAGAGATGAGTTTTTTCATGTTGTTCATGTTGTTCATGTTTATATCGGTCAATTATTACAATAACATCAAGCCATCTATTTTACAGAGCATTATGTATGATAATTTCACCTTATAATTTGGCTAGTAATGTAGCATCGGACTGCCCTAATGATTCGTATGTTTGCTTTAACAGAGTTTGTAAAGTCTCCAAAACTTTAGCGATCTGAAAAGACATGAAACGTTTCGCATTGAAATAAGCTACTTTTTCTCCAGCATCTAATTTACCAACCGTATCATTTGTTATTTCTTTTAATTTAGAAATGTCCGATTGTGCGGCATAAATATCCAGCACTGCTTTTTTCAACATTTCTCCGTAAACACTGTTAGGATCTATTGCAAAATATGCCAACTGCTCAGTAGCTAACTCTTCAATACTAGTACAAAGTGTTGAATTTCTCTTTGGAAATAAAATTTTGGCGTTATTTAAGCTATTCATTTACAAAAAAAGAATTAATTATTACTGAATAAAATTCGGTAATTTCGTTTTATACTCAATTATAATTCAGTATTAATTTCACTAAGCTGAAAATAATTCTATTAACATAAGATAATGAAGCTAGATCAAAAGGATATTCAATTATTAGTGCTATTACAGAATAATGCTCGGTTAACAAACAAGGAATTGGCTGTTGAATTAAATATTGCTCCTTCAACCTGTCATGAAAGACTGAAAAAATTGACCAATGAAGGTTTCTTTAAAGCGTTTAATGCTGATATTAATTTAAAGCAGCTTGGAATTAATGTAGAAGTGTTAATTGCTGTTCGTTTAAAGAACCACGAAAGAGAAATAGTAGATTCGTTTACTAAGGAATTAAAATCTACTAATGGCATTATTCGGTTTTATCATCTTGCTGGAGCTATCGATTTCATGATTCATGTGGCTGTTAAAGATTCCGATAGCTTGAGGGCTTTTGTTATGGATGAACTAGCCGTATTTGAACACATAGATCATATTGAATCATCTATGATTTACCACAGTGAGCGTGTTTATAAATTAAGTGAATTAGAAGATTAGAAAACAAGAGGATAAAAAGATTATAGAATAAAAAGAAAAGAGGATAAAAAAAGATTAGATGATAAAAAAAACCAAAAACAAAGCCTTCATAAACCCTGTAACAGCATAGTTTTTCGTACCTTAGACAAACTTTAAAACTCACATCTCATGAATACATCTATCGCCCACCTACCCCAAAACAAACAGACCGAACTCACCCAATTAACCGAAACACTTTCTGGTTTTAAAGAAGTAGAAATGGTAATTCTATTCGGCAGCTATGCCAGAGGAAATTGGGTAGAAGATCAATATGTAGAGAAAGATGTTTTGTTCGAATACCGTTCCGATTACGATATTTTGGTAGTACTCACCCACGAAGATTTACGAAGAAAGTATAAGATAGAAGCCAAAGTAAAAGACGAATTAATCACTACTGGAAAAGTAGCAACACCATTGGGTTTAATCTTCCATGGCATTAAGCAACTCAATCAGTCTTTACAGCTAGGCAACTACTTTTTCAAAGACATTAAAGAAGAAGGCGTAGTACTTTACGATTCTGAAAAGTTTAAGCTCGCCAACCCTAAAAAATTAACCACGCAACAATGCAAGGATAAAGCTCAGGGCTATTACGATCAATGGTTTAAAAGCGCGAGTGATTTCTTCAAAACTTTTAAATTCAATTTCGGGGAGGAAGATTATGAACTAGCTGCTTTCCAACTTCATCAATCTGTCGAACGTTACTACACCACTATCCTACTCGTTTTTACCGACTACCGCCCCAAAGATCACAACATAGAAACTTTGGCTATTAAAATAGAAATGTGCGATAAGCGTTTCGATGTATTTCCAACAGAAACTGATGAGGAAAAGCGATTGTTCGAGCTGCTAAAAAGTGCGTACATAGATGCCCGCTACAACATGGATGAGTTTTCTATTACCAAAGAAGAATTGGAGCACTTAGCCGAGAAGGTCGGTTTGCTTAAGGCTGCTACCGAGAAAGTTTGTAAGGAAAAAATAGCTAGTTTTAAATAGTAAAAACGAAAAAGTGACACCACCTAAAATACGTTGTAGTTAATAAAATATCATTTTTATGTTCTTTAATAAGAAAAATAAAACAGACCTAAAATCATTTTTATCCGAATTAAAAACTGGTAACGACAATGTCCTAGATATTTTGGAACTAAAACCATCAAGTTTTAAAAAAGTACCACATTCGGAAATCATAGACAACCCTTCTGATATCGGAACAGGTGTTGTTAATGTACAGACTAAATTTAATACGACCTTCTTTAATATATTCGACAGTATGTTAATTAAAGATTACGATAATGGAGATCGAACTTATATATTTTACTGTACATCCCAAAACCATAACAAACTGAGTGAATCAATAGAAACGTTCATTGACATTTTAGGCAATGGAATAACTAATACTGATAACCATATACCCATTGATGACAAAAGAACACTTAAACAGTTCACCACTGAAGATTTTGGTTCGGAACAAAAAGACATGGTTTGCACATGGCTTCTAAACAATTTAACGGTGCTTCTTCAATATAGATCAAACCCAAAAAATGAGTTTTCTATTTTCGTGACTTCTAAGAAAGAAAAACTTAGAGATAAAACAGTAAAATCAAAAGGAACAGTCTTAGACTTACTTAATACTGATATAACACAATTATTCCTAAACGAAGAAGATTCTCACGAATCAGAACCTAGTAGTGATGGGTCAACCACTATGAACAAATACAGGTACACTCTTGACCCAAAAGAACTTGGCATATTTGACCAAATAACGATTCAACAAACTGGAGAGAACAAAGATTTCAGCTTTGGAAGAACTACTAATATAACCTTCCATTGTTCAAACGAAATCGACTACATAGATAAGATTAATACTGTAGAAAAATTAATTAGACTTTATGGGAGCGATAACGCTTCATATGAAGAATTGGAACTCCATGAAATTGAAATGATAGAGAACCTTGAATTCTGGACAGGGAGAAACTGGACCCTAAATGACAAACATCAATTATGGGATAGTGATAACGAAGAAGAAAACATTGTCTATAATGTTGATATTGGCTATGACTCATTCGAAATTGGTTTCAACCTATGTATAATATCATATGGCAAATTAGTTGAGTACTTTAAAGCAGATTAAGCAACAATGTTGTGCCTATTAAAATAGCTAATTTTAAATAAAACGAAAAAGTAGTCGAGTAAGCCAGGGGAATTTCACCCCTAACTTCTCACAGAACCGTACGTGAACCTCTCGACTCATACGGCTCTTCGAAGTAGTGATACCATTTTACAGGTATCGGCTGTGTAATTAGCTCATCCTCTTACGAGTTGG
>JABSPQ010000058.1 GCA_013214205.1 Flavobacteriales bacterium | reverse complement strand
TTTTAAATGTTGTGTCCTCTTTCCTTTACCAAACTCAAACCCCCATCGTTCTAAAGTTCTTCCTAAAGTACGAGCATTTATTTTTTCTTCACTGAAATTTTCAGTAAGAGAATTAAGGATTATATCAAGAGTAACATATTCACCTTTCATGTTTGCTGTACGAATATAATTTCTAATAGCATCTTCATAGGAATTACTTACCGCATAAGAAGGGCGACCTCTTGCCTTTCCAGGAGCATTAATACTTTCAGGATCTTTTTTATAATCAGATAAAACTCGATCAATTGTAGCTAGACCAAATTGTAATGCATCTGCAGTCATTTGAGCACTGGAATCATTCCAACCAATTAATGATTTTTTATTTCTATCAAAATATTTTTTAACTAAGAGAATTAATTTCTTTTGTTCAGATGTTAGAGGACTTCCTCTGGTATGACTCATGATTTTCGCAATTCAGAAAAACTTTTCATTATAGCATGAAAAATTCTTAGATCAATCAATTCATAGGACCGGATCTATAAATGTGTTATTCTATTGGCTATAGGGCAATGGCACTAAGTTAAGTTGTAGCTGTTTTGGTTTTATAGTATAAATTCCTAGATCTTTGCAGGAGTGGAAATGACTTTGGTCGTCTTTTTATTCTGCGTGGTTCGGAGCGTCCTGGTCTATTTCCCACTTGTTTGTATGTGATTGCCTTAAGAAGTTGCGCATATATATCAATGTTGTTTTCGCTTAATATGCCAGCATTTCGGAATGATTTAATTGTTTGTAGCGCAAGTTTAAAGCTCAAACATCTTGGTGATCTACCGTGTACCATGGCTGATTGTGCCATTATTTTTCTCACTAGATTATATGCCAGAAAATGGACCCAAATTTCTTTACGCACCATTTCAGGTGTCTTACCTCGAAGAATATCCATATGCATTGTTTCTTTGATGGATTTTAATGCGATTTCAACAAACCAACGACAATCATAAAGCTCTGACAAATCTTCCTTGGCAACTATTTTCGAATCTAACAATGTTGTTACAAGCACACGTTTTTGAGTACGATATCCAGACTTCTTATTTTCCACCTCAACTTCTCTAACGCGAATTTCATCCGGAAACTCATTGTATTCATCTTGACTCATCCAGTCAGGCTTGCTTGGTTTCTTCCATTGCACAATGTGATCTTTTTTTCCTAAGCGCGTCCCCTTTCTAAAATCATACTTTCTTGCAGCATGCATAGGAAATACTGCATCAACTTCCAATTTCATGAGCATTGCGATCAAAAAAAAGATGCATAGTAACAGTCTCCAAGCACCACATCTCCTTTTTCAAACACATGCATTAATTCTCTCAACAATGCATGCTCACCTGTTTTTTTTCCAGCATATGGGCCGATTGATGCATCTAACAAAGCACCTGTTGCACATGATATTACTGTCACTATCCGAGCAATAGGAAATCCAACGCCTGACTTTTGAGAACTTGGTTGTGGGTAAAGTGCTTGATTTTTAGGGGTGTCAGGCATAGAAATTGTTGAACCATCAACCAACTTAGTGCTTCTCCCTCGCCAAAGCCACTCACCTGGCACTGTTTTCTCTAATTCTTTTCCAGAATCATTGCTTAGTGTTGCTATTAAACTTTCTTCTAATCGTGTTCTTGCTTGAGAATATGCAGATGTATTGGCTGATGGAGCATCTTGCCCTTGTGCAACATAATGGGCAATAACACGACTGACTGCTCCCTGCTGGGATTGGTCATCGTCAAGTACTTGCGAAAGAAATGTTGATAACGTAACGTCTGGAGTAAAAATACGATTACGATAATCTAAGCCTTCCATACTTGCTGTAATAGTTTTTTCAGATAAAATATCTTTAAATGGCAGTCCTTCAGATGACTGCAGTTTAGTAAGAATTTTGTCTTTCTGATTTAAACCTGAAAATGTGTTATTAATACCCACTAACGCCTCCTTACGAATGTTTTTTTGGAAAAAATCTAGCATACGCTTTATGGAGGCGTTTTTCACTAACCTATTGTTTATAAACTTATTATCCTTAACTTAGTGCCATTGGTTTATGACCATGACTATCCTAATTTGGCAGAACAAAAAGTAACACCATATGCAGTATATGATTTAAAAAATAATGAG
>JABSPQ010000057.1 GCA_013214205.1 Flavobacteriales bacterium | reverse complement strand
CAGTGCAAAGCTGATTTTGTCCGTTTTAACAACTACTTTTAGAAACCTAAAGTATTACAAACCCAATTTACAGCACGCTTAAATCGCTTCTATTCGCTCCATATTTTAAGTAAATTGGAGGTTATTAGACGAACTGACGTTACTTTTCATTCCCCTTAAATCAACCTAATTACTATCGAACGAAAAAGTTACGGAGTTTCTCCTACATTTAACAGAAAGGAATTTCTTTAACTACCAAAATTAGATCTCAAAATCACACCTAGTATCATGGAAAACTTGGTATGAAATAAGAGAAAAATTTTACTGACAAATAAATATAAAGCCGAAAGAAAAGAACACAAGGGCTTACTCGTCTCTAATACAAGCAATTAATACAGCCCTGTTTTTACAAACAAAAAAAACTGAAACCTCAGGCAGCGAATTAAACAGCTTAATTGTCTATTATATAAGAACTTTTGTGAATCAATTTAGTAATAGAATAAAACCATTAATCAAATGAACAAAATAGTACTTGTTGCAATATGCATAATATTCTTTTTTCAAACTTCGGTAAATGCACAAAATGTAAATATCCCAGATGGAGCATTCAAAGCTTCCTTAATCGCAGATACCCTCATAAACACTAACCAAGATAATGAGATTAGTATTGCTGAGGCAGCAGCTGTTAATGACACAATACATGTTGCTAATTTGGGAATCACTGATTTAACAGGAATTGAAGAATTTACTGCGATTACAGGTTTTAATGCCTTAAATAATAATTTGACAACAGTAGATTTTTCAAAAAACACTAGTTTAAAATATTTATATCTAAGCAATAACTATATAGATAGTATTGACCTTTCTGAAAACGTAAATCTAACTTATCTTAACATTAGTAGAAATCTCAATTTTACTCATCTGGGAATCTCAAATAATATTCTACTAGAAGAATTATTTTGTGTGACTACTAAGCTTTCTAATGTTGACCTAACGCAAAACACAATGTTGACCTACGTAACCTTTTATGGTTGTAGACTGGATAGCATTGATGTTTCTCAAAATGTAAATCTTACATATTTAAGTCTTTACAGTAACAGCCTAACCGAGTTAGATGTTTCTAAGAATGTACAACTGGTAACTTTAATATGCTGGTACAACGACTTAACAAGTCTTGACGTCAGTAATAATTTACTATTAGAAACTTTAGAATGTCTATATAACGCTATCACATATTTAGATCTTTCGAAAAACACAAGTTTAAAGAAGCTATTCGCTAGTTCAAACAATTTGGAATATTTGAACTTAAAGAATGGAAACAACAGCGAAATAAGGGTATATACGTCAGGTCAAACCGATATAAATATGCAAAATAACCCCAATTTACAATGCGTAATTGTTGACGACGCAGGGTATTTTTTTAAAAATTGGTGGTATGTTAAAGACTCTTGGACACAATACACTTCGGGAGAATGTGGTACCAATTTAATTAGAGGAATAGCATATCACGATGCCGATTCCAATTGTGTTAAAGATGCTGGCGAAAGGGTTATGGCAAAAGTACTAGTTAAAGCAAGTGGTTCAGAAGATTTTTACACACTTACCGATGATTCTGGACATTATCAACTCAGAGTAGATTCTCAATCAACTTACCAAATAGATGCATTATCATTTATAGACATCGGTTTACTAAATGGTTCTTGTCCACTTGGAGGGATCACAGTGAATTCTGGTGCTGGTTGGTCAACAACAGCTGATATTGATTTTGGATTAGATTTGGAATTATGCACATTGCCTTCTATTAAATTGGTTTCGGGAGGTATAAGAAGATGCTTTTCTAATCAGGGCTCAATTAATCTGGCAAACGCTGGTACGGTTGATTTATTAAATGCTGAAGTATTTATTGATTTTCCAGAATATATAGAGCTTATCTCAGCAAGCGAAACATTCACTTTGATTGATTCAGAGCATGACATTTATAAATTCGATGTTGATACCGTACCTGCCTTTGGCAATTTCAGAATAGAATTCCTAGACTCTGTAATTTGTGGTAACGAGGACATCAGAGGATACACCCAATGCATCAAAACTTGGATCACCCCTACTTCGAATTGTGCTGAAACAAAGGACACATCTGCTTGGGACAACAGTAACGTTAAAGTTGAAAATATTGTTGAATGCATTGACGACTCTACTGTGCAATTTAAAATAACAAATAATGGGAACGGCAATATGACCGTTGCTAGGGAATATAGAATTTATTACAACAATGAGTTAGCCCATGATGCAACGTTTCAACTTGATGCTGGCGACACCTTAATTATAGATGCTACTGCTGATGGAAGTACGGTTCGATTAGAAGCAGACCAGCACCCTTCACATCCTGGTAACAGCCTACCTAGAGCCACAATTGAAGGTTGCGGAAGCGATTCTCCAGAATTAGCCTCACTCGGATATTGGTGGTCTTCTATTGCGGACGATAGAGATCCTGATGTATCTATAAATTGTATGGAAATAACAGATTCGTACGACCCGAACGATAAAAAAGTAGTGCCTTCAGGAGTTACAGAAAATCATTATGTGAAGGAAGTTGGCCCTTTAACGTACACCATCCGATTTCAAAACACAGGTAGTGCAGAAGCTATAAACATAATGGTTTTAGACACTTTATCTGATCAATTGGATTTGGCTACCTTGAAACTAAATGGAGCATCGCACGATTATACATTTGACAAATGGGGAACGTACAGCACCGTCCTCGCCTTTACTTTTAACAACATCAACTTACCAGACAGCACAAGTGATGAGCCAGGAAGTCATGGATTTGTGTCGTTTACAATTTCTCCAATTAAGGATATTGTACGGGGCACGCCGATTGAAAATTTTGGAGATATTTATTTCGATTTTAACAGTCCTATTAGAACAGATACTGCTTCAGTGATTGCTTTAGATACAATCATTGAAAGCGGAAAAATAATTATTGTTTTGGAAGAAATAATATCAGGATTATCCGAAGTGAAGGCAATTAATATTAGAGTGTTCCCTAATCCAACATCCGAGAGCATTACAATATCTGGTTTAACGAATGAGCTAACTCAAATAAAAATTTACAATGCGTCAGGCGGTTTGGTAAAGTCTCAACTAGTAACTTCTAGACCTCAAAACATTGATGTTAGTGGCCTAAACACTGGTGTGTATTTAATTCACATTTGGGGAAAGAACAACCAACAAGTCACCTATAAAATGGTGAAAGAATAATTACTATCAAAAGACATTGTCGTCAAGCAACTTGTTGAAATCATAAATTGATCTCCAAGTTATTGAGCTTCAAAAATTCAAAAGGCATCTTCAACGGTGCTTTTTTGAATTTTTATGTATTGAGTTTGAGTTGAATTTCTCCTCGCACTTCAAGAATAAACACTCTCTATTTCTCCTTTCAAATGAGTCCATATCTTAGATTCACTCGGATGCAACTTGGGGTGGGTATTTCGGTCGGACCATGCCACTGATTTCGGAGTAACCATGCCACTCCAAAAGATCTGGCAAGGTTAATAAATTAGATTCATTATTCTGTTGTTAAAATTGTTTTTCTGAGAGATTCCCCCGTTAGTTCTATTCTGTGTGATGAGTTAACCAATCTGTCTAAAATTGCATCTGCAATTGTTCCTTCACCAATAAGTTCGTACCAAGAAGCCACAGGTATCTGTGATGATACAATGGTTGATTTTAGATTGTATCGATCTTCAATAATATCCATCAATGCTTCTCTGGCGTAGTTGTCAAAGCCCTGTAAACCAAAGTCGTCTAGTATTAACAAATCGAGCTTCTGTAATTTCTTTAACTCTTTACCATATGTTCCATCTATCCTAGCGAGTTTCAATGTACCAAACAAACGAGCTGCGATATAGTATTTTGATTTTAAGCCCATCAGACAAGCTTCATGCCCGATAGCCTGTGCCAAATAACTTTTCCCAACACCTGATGATCCGGTTATAATAATATTTTCCTTTTTTGCAATAAAACTCAAAGTAGCCAGTCGTTTAAACATGTTTTTATCTAAGTTTCGGGATGATGTAAAATCGACTTCGACAATAGAAGCTTTTTGCCTAAAAGCCCCCTGAGTAATTAGTCGCTGTATCTTTATATTTTGTCTCTCTTCCCATTCATGATCGGCTAAAAGAGCTATATATTTATCAACTGTAGTATCGTTGTGCTGGTTGTTTTTTATATAATGCTGATATAATTGAGCCATAGCGTTTAAACGCAAGCTCTTTAATTTCTCAACGGTTTGATTCGTATTCATAATATAGTAGTTTAAGTTAATTGTAATTAGCCGCTCCACGTATGTTGTTGTGTTGCGGTATATGGTTTTTGGTTTGGTTAAATTCTTCATAGTCAATCTGCTCTTTGTCCATGTTGTTTTCTAGGATGTTCTTCACGATAATGTACTTGAATACATTACCATGCCAGGCCCTTTGACAAGCATTATTAAGTCTTTCTGAACCGTATTGTCTATGGAGTTGAATAACCCCCATAGCGCTTTTGTAAGCGGTTTCGGGGTGAGCATTATGATTGATCAATCCATCAATAAACATCAGTACACCTTCACCTTGCTTTATTGCAAGAGCCTTAAAGTATTCAGGACTCCATTGTTTATAGTCATTATGAGTACTACATAAATGTTTGCTTATGGTAGAATAACTTCCTTTTGTTGGATTGCGAGAGTGTGTGGCTATGCGATCATGGTTGTAGTAAACTTCTACCATGTTTTTGGTATAATGTATTTGAGTTTGCTTGCCTATGTATCGATAGGGTACACTATAATATTGCTTCCCGGGAGAGAAGTACACGTATCCCATATTCTGCACTTTGGCCCTTCTGTAATCTTTCATTTGATACTGTGAAGTTGGCAAGGGTTTTAAATAAGAGCGTTCAATAGACTGAAATAGCTCTTTACGAGAAGCCTCTTTTTGCTGAAACAGCAAGTCGTTGTATACTTCCAGTAATGTCATAATCTCTTTATTTAACTCCTTTAAAGAGAAAAAAATCATGTTACGAAGTGGGTAATAAATACGTTGATAAGCCAGATGTACAGCATTTTCAACCAAAGCCTTATCTTGTGGAGAGTAAGCTCTTGTGGGGTTTATTACGCAGTTATAAAACCTTGCAAAATCTTTTAAAGACTTATTAATTTCAGGTTCAAATTTACACGATCTAGTTACAGTAGACTTTAAATTATCCGACACAATAGCCGTTGGCACACCTCCATAAAACGACAAGGAGTTAGCAATACAACTGATTAGGTCTTCTCGTTTTTGACTCGTGCAAGCTTCAACATAAGTATACTGACTACAAGGTAAAATCGCGACAAACACCTCCACAGGAACAAGTTCACCAGTTTCCTTGTCTGTAATATGAAGCTTAGTTCCTGCAAAATCAATTAGCATCTCGTTACCTGCTTTATGATCTAGCTTCATAGATCCCTTTATTTTAGCATACTTACGCCTGTAATGTTCCATAAACTGAGTGTAACTATAAGGGGATACATGGCTGCTCTGGTACTCATAGTAATGATGTAGGAAGGTGAAGCCAGGATGATTTCTAGCTAAATTCACTTTATCAAAGTATCCCAGTAATGCTTCAAATCGGGGGTTGAAAACAGTGGTTTTACTTGGAAATAAATCCTCTAGACCTCCATGATCGAGTTCTATAAGTTCTTTTAAATCTATTTCACTAGACTTAAACTGCTGCATGTAGTGGTTAATTGTGTTTCTGTTTATTCCTAAAGTGACACCGATTTTACGATTACTAAAACCATCTAGGTGTAAACTAATAATTTGTTTTAAATCCATTGGATCAAGTTTATTTGCCATATCTCATTTAATTATTTAAATGAGATAAAATTATTACTTGATCTTTTAGAGTGGCACGGTTTGAACCGGAATCACTGGCATAGATAAACCGAAATCACTGGCACAAATCGAACCGTTATATCCACTATTGGCAGGAAACTAAATCCAAGAAAATTAAATTGTACTAATCTTCCTTTGGTCTACCTGACTTCTTACAGAAAACTATCTTCGTCTTTTCGGGATGTACTTTTAAGCCACATACCTTAAGACGTAGTTTAATTTTATCAAGCAATATTTTTGCTTGACTTTCTGTTTTACAATGAACAATCATATCATCTGCATAACGAACCATTTTAACTTCTGGAAAATGTATGCTTAGCCATTTG
>JABSPQ010000056.1 GCA_013214205.1 Flavobacteriales bacterium | reverse complement strand
TTTTCAGGATTCATTTCAAATACTATTTCTGCATTGATAGCATATTCGTTTTTTCCTAAAAAACCCGCAATTAAATATCAACCTGTAGAATCTACACAATTATCTGTTTTTTAGAATCGAACTCAGGTTAGTTGGAATCTTCTTCAGCTCTTATCTTTTCTGGGTTTCTGTCGAACAACACCATCAATAACTTCTGCTCATCCGAAGAAAACTTAAAGGACGAAACCCCTCTTTTTTTCATCTTGGTAACTTGAATCGCTTCTCCTCCACGCACCATATTCAGTTTCCAAAGTTGCGTATAATCGTCATCTCGGCCTGAAAGGAAATAAAGCCTTGCCGTCTTTGCTCCATTTTGGGCCCCAAGATGCTTGACCTTTAGCTGTCAATGGAGTTGCTTCTCCGCCAGCTGCAGGTACTAACCAAATGCGATAATAACTTTCATCTTCCTCCAGCACCGTGGTGGTAACACCGTAGGCAATCCATTTTCCATCTGGAGATATTTTAGGACCGCCCACCCCTTTTATCAAGAAGCTATCATCGATCGTGAAGTTTCTTTTTTCTGTGGGCTTTTTGTCTTCGGCAAATAGCGGATTACTAAATGCCAATGCCAATAATATAAATGCAATTTTTCTCATCTTGTAGGTTTTAAAGTGCTCGAGTATAGTAATTTATTCCTCCAGCGTCTTCAAATACCAATTAACAAAACTGATATTTAAATCTTCGAAATCTGGATTATAAGGACCGGGCTCATAAAATTTAGAGTTTACCCCATTGCTGTTTTTCATAATGATTTCCTTGTCCTCCTTAGTAGTGTGATCCCAGATATAAATCAATCGATCCACATCGTAGTCTTTTCCCTCCACTGCATCGCCTTTAACAAACCAAACCAATTTACATTCTGATTTTCCGTGAGCCAAAGGAAGAAATCGAAACAAGATGCAATGATCAGGGTAGTTAAGCATGTATGTTAAGGTGCCCAATTGCATGTCTCCAGCACCGCAGTCATATCCTTTAAAATCGCCCATCAAAGGCGCAAGTGGCTCGCCATCTTCCGATCCTGTTTTGTAATCGTAGAGTGAATAGCGACAATGATAAACATCACACCCTTTAGCCGGACTATCATCGTGGTATTTATATACACTTTGAACAAATTCTTTCGTCATCCCTAATTCCTCAACTGTACGTTTTCTCATTTCATCATTCAGCGGAGTCGTCTTGTCATCTCTTTCTTGTAACGAGTGAGATTTAGAGAATACTTGATGCGAAGGAGCACAATGGTAGCATTCGAAATAATTTTCCATTACCAGCTTCCAATCGGTGTCCATTACGTAAGAGATTTGCTTGGCAACTTTTGCATTTGGAAGGTCGTAGGGTTTTAAGAAAGGTTTTATGATCTCCTCGCATTCTGTAAAATCTGCGGCATCCGGATCACAGTTGATATAAACCATTCCTTCAATAATATGAAGCTTAGCCTTTTTCAGATCGTATTTACTTTTATCAAAATCCTTGGGCATTTCTCGAGCGCCAACCAATTTGCCTTGTGTATTGTATACCCAAGCATGGTAAGGACAAATAAAGGATTTGGCATTTCCCTTCTCTTCTGTACAAACCACAGAACCCCTGTGCCTGCAACTGTTCATTAATGCGTTGATGCCACCTTCTTTATCGCGTGTAATTATCACAGATGAATTGTCAATTTTAACCGTAACGAAATCTCCCTTTTCAGGAATCTCACTAACGTGACAAGCGTACAACCACGATTTATAAATTATCTTATCAAGGTCGGACTGATAAACCACGGCAGAATTAAAGAAGTAAGCAGGCAAAGAAAAACCAGGCTTTTGTTTCGCCTCTTCAATTTTATCCAACATCATTTGTCCATCGTCCCTTACTATCATTGTTTCTGCTGTATTAATAATCTGAATATAAAGCCTTTCTTAGCTTTGAGCTAATCACAAATATATGTAAATTAATTCGAGTTATTATCCTGACTTTACGCCGCATTATTATTGATTAAAATCTTTTTGTTGTAATTAATTCATGTTATTATTCCATGTGATTTTCGCACATATTCTTCTTTAGTTTAATAGTTTTAGACTCAAGAAGATCACAAATAACAAGTTGGTCTTATCTCAATCAAAACAGCATGACTCAAAAACCAACTTTCGTAAGGTGTAAAACTCACTTAATAATGAGTATCTCAGGGTTCCTACTCTACTTTTCACGAAATAACATTAGCGTTGCGGGCAAATACATCAAAGACGATTTCGGATTTTCCACTATCGAATTGGGCTGGATCTTTACTGCTTTTACTGTTTCCTATGCCATATTCCAGGCGGCATATTAAGTCAGAAGCTGGGTGCCAGAAAGATGATAACAGTCATGTTGGTTTTATGGGCCATTCTAACCGCTTTATCAGGATTACTTCCTGGACTATTATTTTCTGGAACGGCTGCAATATTAGCGGTGCTTATCGCTATTCGATTTTTCATGAACTGCTCAGGCTCCTTACTTTGTTGTTACTCAAGGAATTTTAGTGCGTTGGTTTCCAATTTCTAGTTACAGAAAAGCCTTCGGTGTATTTTGTTTAATTATATATTCTGGGGGTGCTGTTGTTGGACCAATTACCGTATTTCTAATTTCTGAATTTGGTTGGCAAGCGTCTTTCTACATTTCAAGTCCCATCTATTTAGCACTGGCTGCGCTGTGGTGGTGGTATTCTAGAGACAGACCTGAAGAAAACCAAAGTATAAATAATCCAGAGGTTGAGTTAATAAATGACGCTAGTATAATTGAAGAAACCAATACTGAAAATATGCATTGGGGGAAGGTTTTCGTGCAGAAGCCAATTCTCCTGATTACGCTCAGCTACTTTTGTCAGGCTTATGTAACGTTTTTCTTTTACAATTGGCTCTTCATTTATTTAACGGAAGAAAAGGGATTTAGTAATCTCGACGGAGGATTTGCTTCAGCGCTTCCATGGATCGTCGCCGGTATAGCTGCACTTTTAGCAGGTCCATTTTGCGATTGGATGGCATCTAAATTTAGCCCAGATAAAACGCTTAAATACATTTGTATTGGTGCATTATTTCTTGTAGCTGGATCTATGTATTGGGGAGCGATGGTAGACGATAAATACACGGCTTTATTATTACTTTAGATGTGTTATGGATTTATGCAAATCACAGATCTTGTGTACTGGCAGTCAAGCGCGATACTTGCAGATGAACAATCAATGGTAGCGTCGGGTATTATGAATTTCGGAGGAAGTTTAACGGGGATTGTTGCAATACCAGTATTGGCCTTTCTGCTAGAATATCACGGTCAATTTGCAGCATTGGCTAGCTGCTCAGTAGCTGCTCTTCTAGCTTCAGTTTTCTGGATTTTTATAGATTTAAAAAAACAAATTGGAACCAATTAAATACTAAATTCATGCAATTAACTAAAACCTCAAAAGGATGAAAAGACCAATCTTAATTTTGACATTTCTCTTTCTCATAGGCTTTAATAACGTAAACGCGCAATTAACCACAACCAAGGATGATGTTGAAGCTGCAGCGTTAAAAGTTGAACAGAAAGTAATTGAATGGCGACGTGACATTCATGAAAACCCAGAGTTAGGGAACCAAGAAGTTCGAACCGCAGCGCTGATAGCAAAACATTTAAAATCTCTTGGGATAGAAGTTAAAACCAATGTTGCTGTTACAGGTGTAGTTGGTCTTTTGAATGGTGATTTACCTGGCCCTGTAATTGCCTTGCGCGCCGACATGGACGCTTTGCCTGTTTTAGAACGCACCCCAGTTCCCTTTGCTTCGAAGGTCAAAACTGTTTATAATGGAAACGAAACAAGTGTGATGCACGCCTGCGGACATGATTCGCATGTGGCAATTTTAATGGGTGTGGCGGAAGTGCTGTCTGGCATGAAAAAGAATTTAAAAGGCACCGTGAAATTTATATTTCAACCCGCTGAAGAAGGTGCACCTAAAGGAGAAGAAGGCGGAGCGGAATTGATGGTAAAAGAAGGCGCCTTAGAAAACCCCAAAGTGGATGTGATTTTTGGATTGCACATTGATTCTCAATTGGAAGCTGGGAAAATTTCTTATCGACCAGGAGGAATGTTTGCTGGGGTAGGTGATTTAAGAATTACCGTAAAAGGTAAATCGTCACATGGTGCTTATCCTTGCAATCGGTTTGAATTGATTAAAATGAGGAAGGGTAAAAATCATTTTTGCCTAAAACGCTACATAAATATTATGGCAATGAAAAAAGCAACAACCGAAGTGCAACAGTTATTAACACCCAATTTAGCAAAAGTGGCTTAACGATGCGTAACATGAGTCATTAATCTAGTTTAATGAGAATTGAAAAAATAAAAAGTTATTAACTAAACCCTATATATATAAAACAGCATTATTTGATAAAAAGTTGAAAGTATCATGGTCCAAATAGAAGGTTTTTTGAAAATAAATTTCTATTATTGTGTTATTCTCAGGAGAAATCATGTATGAAATTGATTATGTGTGATAACATTTTAACCTAATACTGAGTATAAGTGCTTATGGAATATAGAAATATTAGTTTTGTAGTTGCAGACGATCAGTCGATAGTGAAATTTGCAATAAAGTCTATTATAGAGAAAGATAAAGAGTTTAATCTAATGGCAGAAGCGAATAACTCCGCTGAGGCGTATAGATTTGTAAGAAAACATAAACCGGACATTCTTATAACGGATATATATCTGAAAGGTGATAAAGGCTCGAAGTACATTCAAGGCCTAAAGAAGATTAACCCTCTTATTAAAATTATCGTTTTATCGGATAGAAAAGAGCTTGACATTGTTTGTAAAGCTTTTGAGTTAGGTGTGCATTCTTATATGCTTAAATCTTGTCAGATTAACGAGATTGAAACAGCAATTCAAAAAGTTATTGCGGGTGATAAATATTTTACGAAAGATGTAAAAAGAATTATCAGCAGTGCAAAGAAAATGAGAAAAGAAGGTTTGGAAGATACTTCGAGAAAAGTACTTTCTAAACGTGAAATTGAAATTTTGAAATTAATTGCCACTGGTCAAACAAGTAATCAAATAGCAAAAATGTTGTTTATAAGTACACGTACTGTGGATGCTCATCGATCTAATATGATGACGAAACTTCGTGTGAAAAATGCAGCTGAACTATTAGGTGTTGCTTACCGAAATCAATTAATTGATCCAAGACCAGTTTCTTCTTAGTTCTTTAATTAAATACAGTTTTATATATAGAATCATTATTGCCTAGGCAGTAATGATTCTATTTGTTTATAGACAATCCTCTTTTTTGTATTTATAGATCTCACAATATTGATTGTTGAAAAAAATTGGCACATCTATTGCCTTTGTATTCACGAACTCAATAAAATAAACTCATATCTTCTTATATTTGATCAATAATTAATCTGGCTTAAACAACTACTAAAAACTTAAATTCGTTCGAACTGATTATATGCTAAACAAATTACTCTATATAGTTATAGCAACTCTGCTCATTGGAGGCTCTGTTTCTAAAGCTCAAACACTTTCAAAAGCGATGTCAGATACGTTGAGCATGGCGAATAAACTTTACAAAAAAGATCAATTCAATAAAGCCTTGCCATTTTATATGTCGGTTTTAACAGAAGATAGCCTAAGTGCTGAAATTAATTTTAGAATTGGTGTATGTAAAATAAGTTCTAAGCGAAACAGAAAAGGATGCACGAAGTATCTGCTTAAATCGGCAGAACTCGGTAATTTAGAATCCATTGTGTATTTGGGTATGGCTTATCATTATGAAATGAAGTTTGATGATGCCATTGATGCCTATAGAGAATATTTAAGCATTCCTGCATTAAGTCAAAACAACTTAAAAGACTTTGAAGATGCAGAAGTTGAACGATTAATAGAACATTCCGATTATGCAAGCGAATTAATAAGCGACCCTTTAAACGCAACAATTAAAAGCTTGGGTTGGGCAAACACTAAATATTCCGATTACGCTCCAATTATTTCAGCAGAAGAATCAATTCTGATTTTCACTTCAAGAAGACCGGGAAGTACAGGAGAATTAGTCGATGATGAAGGTAAATATTTCGAAGATTTATACATCACTTATAATACAGATGGCGTTTGGAGTCCTCCTGAAAATATGGGAGCGGTTGTAAATTCCGAATATCACGATGCTGGTATTGGTCTTTCACCCGACGGGCAAACTCTTTTCGTATATAGATCGAATCCTTATGGAGGAGGAGATATTTATCATTCTAAATTAAATGGATACGATTGGGGAAGTCCTGAAATGTTTGAAAACGATATCAATTCATTAGGAGTGGAGTCGAGTGCTAGTTTAACCTCTGAAGGAGATGTTATTTATTTCTCAAGCGACAGAGAAGGAGGATTTGGTGGCAAGGATATTTATAAAGTTAGTAGGTTGCCAAATGGAGAATGGAGTTTGGCGGTTAATTTAGGTAAAGACATCAATACACCATTCCACGAGGATGGCCCGTTTATTCATCCTAATGGTAAAACTCTTTACTTTAGTTCGGAAGGACACGATAACATGGGAGGATACGATATTTTCTCATCCGAAATGGTTTCTGATACCAACTGGACCAAACCCGAAAATTTAAAATACCCAATTAATACAGTAGATGATGATATGTACTTTGTATTGTCGGCAGATGGTAAGAGAGCTTATTATTCTACACAAAGAGACGATGGGAAAGGAGAGACGGACTTGTACATGATTAACATGCCAGGTAATAAGTTTAACCTTGTATTTGTAAAAGGAACTGTAAAGGATACAGATTTAAAAAACCTAGAATCGGCATTAATTACTGTGGTTAATTCTCATACTCAAGAAATTGTTGGGATCTATAAGCCCAATAGTAAAACTGGAAATTACATTGCGATTCTAGATCCAAAGAAAAATTATTATTTTGAAGTTGAAGCAGACAACCATAAGATGGCTACTGTCAAATTAGTTTTCAACAACAAAATAGAGTTTCAAGAATTGGTTAAGAATATTACACTAGAGAAAATTGATTACTAAGAGCTAGCAGAATTAATTATAGTCTGTGATAGGTCAATCATTTTAATTGCTGTAATCGCAGCTTCATCACCCTTATTACCATACTTACCACCAGCACGAGCTTTAGCTTGATCCATATTATCTGGCGTAAGCACACCAAAAATTACAGGTTTGCCAAATTTAATTTGTACATCTTGAATACCATTGGCAACAGATGAACAAATAAAGTCGAAATGCTTTGTTTCTCCCTGAATTACACAGCCAATACAAATAACTGCATCAATATCTAATTTGTCCAGCATTAGCTGCGCGCCAAAAGGCAATTCGAACGTTCCTGGAACATAATGAACAATAATGTTATCCTCGCTAACACCATACTTTAAACAGGTTTCCTTAGCACCTTGTAAAAGGGCGTCAGTAATTTCGGTATTCCATTCAGAAATCGCGATTCCTATTTTAAATCGTTTTGCCGATGTAACATCGGCAGCAGTTTGATCGGAAAGGTTTTGATGTGCGCTAGACATAGAAAGTATTACTGATTCTTTGCTTCGGCTCTCGCTTGGTATTTAACAGCGTCTCTGCCTTCCTTCGAATCGGGGAAATCGTTCATTAATTGTGTGAAAATTTCGTTAGCTCGTTTGTAGTCATCAGTACTTTCTGCTGCTATACCTGCTTTAAACAAATACATTGGAGAAGTGTAAGAATTCTCGTTGTAATTGGCCGCTTTAATATAATACTTCAAAGCATCAGCTGTGTTTCCCAATTCCATATTTGCATCTCCAATTGCTCCAAGAGCAACAGCACTAACAATATAATCATCTGAATAAAAACTTTCTAATTGCTCAATTGCGTCTTCGTATTCGCCTAAATTCAATAACGAAATACCGGCATAATATTTTGCTAAATTGCCAGATGGGGTGCCTCCAAAATCGCTAACGATGTTTAAAAAACCGCCATAATTATCGTCGCCATATACAGCTAAACGTAGCGAGTCGCTGCGGAAATATGCCTCAGCAATAAACATTTGTGATTGAGCTTGTTGCTCTTGTTCTGGGATATACCAGCTAAAATAGGCAAAGCCCATTACTATAACCACTATTAGAGAAGCAACAATAATAAATATATTCTTCTTATTATCGTCGACGTACTGCTCAGTCTTAGTAGGGCCTCCTGCTTCAATTACTTCTATTTCTTCTTCGTTGCTCATTTGATGTTGGTATCTTATAATGTGCAAAAATAAATTTTTATTCCTAAACAATGTTGATTAAATCAAGATATAATAGGATAATCTTAGACTCGTTACTAAGCAATATTCCATAAATTTGCTTAGGCTCAAAAAAAAACTAGATGTATCTCGATCAACTTTCCGTTATTAATTTTAAAAACTACCCAGAATTAGATGTGTTTTTTTCTCCTGAAGTTAACGTTATAGTGGGCGATAACGGTGAAGGAAAGACCAATTTACTAGATGCTATATTTTATTTATCATTCTGTAAAAGCTTTTTAAATCCTATTGACTCTCAAAATATTCGACATAACGAGAAGTTTTTTGTTGTTCAAGGGAAATTTAAAAGGGATAAAAAGAATGTTAATATTTATTGCGGGGTTAAAAGAGGTAAAAAGAAGCAATTCAAAAAGAACAAAAAGGCGTATGAACGCTTAGCAGATCACATTGGTTTATTACCATTGGTGGTAATCTCACCTGCAGATATGTCGCTAGTGTCGGATGGCAGCGAAATGCGTAGAAAGTTTATGGATGGCATTATATGTCAAATCGATAAAGAATACCTCAATCTCTTAATGGCATACAATAAAGTACTGTCGCAGCGAAATGCGTTACTTAAAATGTTTTATAAGAAAAACTATTTTAGGCATGAAGAATTAGAAGTATGGGACATGCTGTTAGTTCAGCACGGACAGAAAATACATGATCTGAGAGAAAAATTTATCGAAAACTTTATTCCTGTTTTTCAAAAACACTACAATCATATCAGTAAAGGAAAAGAAGAAGTTTCATTAAAGTATTCATCTCAATTACAAAAAGGCAATTTTTGGGAGTTGCTAACCGATGCTGTTGGCAAGGATCGAATGGTTCAATATTCTACGGTTGGCACGCATAAAGATGATTTACATTTTAATATGGATGGCTATTTAATTAAGAAGTATGGATCTCAAGGTCAACAGAAATCTTTTTTATTGGCGCTTAAATTAGCAGAGTTTGATTACTTGAAAGCACGCAGCGAAACCACGCCCATGTTGCTTATGGATGATATTTGTGATAAGTTAGATAGTAAGCGAATAAGTACGTTATTAGAGTTAACTTGCAATGGAGAATTCGGGCAAGTGTTTATTACAGACACAAATAAAGAACGAATTGAGAGGTTGTTGGGAGAACACAATATCGAGTGTAAACTCTTTTCAATTGAAGAGGATAAAATAAAGGAGAATTAATATGTTCAAGAGGGAAGAAAAGAGTTTAAAAACGTTGCTAAGCCAAGTAATGCAAGACAATGGCCTTGACAATAAATTAAAAGAAGTAAACTTGATAAGCTCTTGGGAAAGCGTTGTGGGTGCAATGATCGCTAAACATACCACCAACCTTTACATGGTTGGTAAAAAGTTGGTGGTAAAATTAGATTCAGCTGTTTTGCGCCAAGAATTATCTTTCAACAAAGAAAAAATTGTTGGTATGCTCAATAAAGAGGCTGGAGAGATTATCTTGGATCGAATTGAATTCAGATAGCTTAAAATTGCTCTTCTGAACTAAAGTGGAAGTTTCCTTCTATTTCTGCATTTTCATCACTATCAGAACCATGAACAGCGTTTGCATCAATTGAAGTAGCGTATAAGTTACGGATAGTACCTTCGTCTGCATCTGCAGGGTTAGTAGCACCAATAAGCGTTCTAAAGCTAGCTACTGCATCTTCTTTTTCAAGAATAGCCGCTACAATTGTGCCTGAAGTCATAAACGAAACTAAATCGCCATAGAAAGGTCTTTCTTTGTGCACTTCGTAAAATGCACCAGCACGTTCTTCTGAAAGTTTAGTGTATTTCATTGCAACAATCTTAAATCCGTTGTCAATAATCATCTTTAAGATGTTTCCGATGTGACCATTTTCAACCGCATCCGGTTTAATCATGGTAAATGTTCTATTTGTTGCCATTGTATTTTTAATTAAATTAATTTTCCGCGAATTTAGAGAATTTCCAATATACTCTATGGATAGAGAATTAATAAAATGATAATTTTATAAAAAATTAGAAAAACAAGAGTTTGAAAAAAATTGACGTAACAGAGATTGAACAAGTAGTTGAAGACAATAATAAAATTGTTGTAACAAGTCATGGTGCACCAGATGGAGATTCTATCGGTTCGGCATTGGCATTGTATCATTACTTAAAAGGGCTTGGTAAAGATGTAAGTGTTGTTATTCCTGATGATGCGCCACGCTTTTTGCATTGGATACCAGGGTATGATGAGATTAACATTCATTTGAATGATACCAAGCATTGTGAGGAATTAATGGCTGATGCAGAAGTTTTGTTCTGTTTAGATTTTAATGCTTTAAGCCGACTTTTCAGATTAACACCAAGCGCAGAAGCGTCTAAAGCAATTAAAATTTGTATCGATCACCACCAAGAACCAAATTCTTTTCCCGATCATTTACTTTCAGAACCAGGTAAAAGCTCTACAGCCGAAATGATTTTCGAGTTTATTTGCTTACTCGATGGAGAATCCGTTATAACTAAAGAAATAGGAACTTGCATATATACAGGTATCTTAACAGATACTGGCTCTTTTAAATTTTCTAGCACTTCTTCAGATACCCATAGAGTTGCAGCATCGCTAATTGCTTTAGGCGTTAATATTGCCGAAATAGACGATAATATTTTTGGTACGGCTAAAAAGGAAACCGTTCAATTATTGGGATATTGCTTATCTGAGAAAATGGTTGTGCATGAGGAGTTTCAAACTGCATTTATGAGTTTGACTCAGGAAGAAATGGTAAGGTTTAAATTTGAAAAAGGCGATACCGAAGGTTTTGTAAATTATGGTTTAACTATAGAAGGAGTGAGGTTTGTGGCATTCTTTATGGAAGTTAGAGGCATCGTAAAGGTTTCGCTTAGATCTATAGGTGATTTTAATACCAACGAATTTGCAAGAGCACATTTTAATGGGGGAGGACATAAAAATGCTTCGGGTGGAATGTCTAAATTGTCGATTGAAGAAACGATAGAGAAATTTGAGTCGTTACTACCGCAATATAAAGATCAACTGAACAAATAATAATGACTTTTCAAAAGCATTTTCTGATTTCCATTTTCCTAGTTTCAATATTTTCTTGCACAGAGAATGAACCAAAACAAAGGACCAAAATTTCTGCAAAAGATTTAAAAGAGCCATTGGAAAAAATCAATAAAACAATGAATGCTCGTGAGGTAGAGAGAATTACGGCATATATTGAAAGGCGTAAATGGGATATGAAACAAACCGGAACAGGTTTGAGGTACATGATTTATGAAGAAGGCAAAGGCGATTTAGTGAAAACGCGTCAGCATGTTTCGTTAAATTTTAGTGTGGAATTATTGAATGGAACCAAGTGTTATTCTTCAGATGAAAAAGGGTCAATAGAATTTTTAGTGGGAAGGGATCAGATGGAATCTGGTATGCACGAAGGAATTTTATTGCTGAAGGTGGGGGACAAAGCTCGTTTTATTATGCCAGCGCATTTGGCTCATGGTTTTGTTGGCGACGATAAAAAAATTCCAAAACAATCTACAGTTGTGTATGATATTGAAGTTTTGTCTGTGCGCTAAACGAGAAAATAAATTTTCATAGAAGATTATGAAACAGGTACTGAAGAGATTTAAAAAGAAAGGTTTAAATAATTTGGGAGAGAAAATTCGTTCTCGTCATGTTTCATTCATTGTATTACTATTTTCTGCTTTATTTATATTCGATGTACACATGGGAACAGGTGCTGCTGTGGAAACATTAATAAAAGCAGAGGACTCTGGAGGTTTTGTATCAATAGAAACCGAAAACCGGACATTCTTAGGTGAGGGATTGTATTTTAGTGATCATTTTAAAAATGTTCAAGAAATTGGATTGAACTTAACTCCTATATTTGATTATGTAGACTCGTATCAAATTATAAAGGATGATTTAACATATACTTACCAAAGTTATTCTCCTAAAGATGTAATTCTCTTTCCTTATATTTTATTAATACTAAGCTTAGCAATTGTTTCAGGAAAATTGAGCATAAATGCAGAAATGAGCCTTTTTGTATTAAGTATGGGCGTAACGGTTATTTTCTTCTTTATGGCAATAACCTCTTTTGCCTAACGCCTAGTTTTTCTTTAAAGAACCTGCATAAATCAAAAACACACAAGGCACTTTGCCGATTTTTGGTCTTATTTTTTTCCAATTACTTATAGTATTAGAAATTATAGACTCGTCAGGGCCAGTAATGTTCTTGGCAATACACAACATCGTGCTGGGATAACATCCTTTCAGAATGTCATTCAACATGTGATCATTTCTAAAAGGAGTTTCTATGAAAATTTGTGTGGCGTTAATCTGTCCCGAAAGTTTTTCTAACACCTTTAATTTTTTCAACCTTTCTCCCGGCTCCTTTGGTAAATAACCACTAAAATTAAACTGTTGTCCATTAAATCCAGACGCCATAAGCGCTAGTATAATGGATGAAGGGCCAACTAAGGGCACAACTTTAATACCAGACTGATGAGCGAGTTGAACAACTTTAGCTCCAGGATCGGCAATTGCAGGACAACCAGCCTCCGATAAAACTCCAATATCTTTCCCCAGAAAAATATCTGTGAGTAAGTTATCAATTTCCTCTTTTGTGGTGTGTTTGTTAAGAGAAATGAAATTTAAATCAGATATTTCTATTGACTTATCAACCTTTTTAAGAAATCGTCTGGCAGTTCTTTCATTTTCAATAATGAAAGTTTTAGTACTCAGAATGATTCCTTTATTGTATTCAGGTATCGTAAGATGTGGGGTAGAGGTATCTAAATCTGATGGAAGTAGATAGATCGTTCCTGTTTTCGACATTATATTAAATTTCTGATGCTATTTTTTCACATGCTTCATTAAGCAAGGTAAATACATTTTCAAATCCATCATTTCCATAATATGGATCAGGAACAGAATTATTTTCACCTGGATTTACTTCGTTTAGAATCAGCTTTACTTTGCTTTCATCTTCTACATCTCTGGCTAGTTGCATTATGTCGTCATAATTATGCGAATCCATTGCATAAATCCGATCAAAATCATCGAAATCTGAGACCTCAAATTGTCTCGATCTACCTTTACTTATGTCAACACCATGCGAAATGGCATTGGCCATAGATCTTTGATCGTGTTTGTGCCCAATATGAAAACTGGAAGTTCCTGCGGATTCTACTTCAATTCCAAGATTTCTTTTGTCTGAAATAGATCGCAAAATACCTTCCGCTACTGGAGATCGGCAAATATTGCCCAAGCATACCATCAATACTTTCATACCTATTTAACTAAGAATGATTATTGCGATAGAGAAATACAAAAAGGAAATTAGTTAGTCGATGCTAACTAATTTACCTAAGTCTTCAATGTATTTTCTAAAGTGCTTATCAGTGTCAATCAAATTGTTTACAGTTTTACAAGCATGTAAAACAGTAGCATGATCTTTACCTCCACAGTGCATTCCGATATTTGCTAAAGAAGATTTTGTTAAGTTTTTTGCAAAGTACATAGCAATTTGACGTGCTTGAACAACTTCTCTTTTTCTCGTTTTCGATTTCAATAACTCAATTGGTAATTTGAAATAATCACAAACAACCTTTTGGATGTAGTCGATAGAAACTTCTCTAGCATTATTCTTAACAAATTTGTCAATCATTTGTTTAGCTAGCTCTAAAGTAATTTCCTTTTTATTCAACGACCCTTGAGCCAATAACGAAATAAGAGCACCTTCTAGCTCACGTACATTAGTAGTAATGCTATAAGCGATGTATTCTACAACATCTTTAGGCAGCTCAACACCATCTGCATGCATTTTCTTCTCTAAGATTGCAATTCTAGTTTCTAAGCTAGGCGACTGCAAATCTGCAGATAATCCCCATTTAAATCTAGAAAGTAATCTTTGTTCCATTCCTTGCATTTCAACTGGAGCTCTATCTGAAGTTAAAATCAGTTGCTTGCCATTTTGATGTAGGTGGTTGAAGATTTGGAAGAATACTTTTTGAGTTCCTTCTTTACCTGCAAAAAACTGAACGTCGTCAATAATTAATACATCTATTAATTGGTAGAAATTAATGAAGTCGTTTTGCTTATTGTTTTTTACCGAATCAATAAACTGTTGTGTAAATTTCTCAGAAGAAACATACAATACAATTTTGTTAGGGAATTCTTCTTTTATCTTAATTCCGATTGCATGACCTAAATGCGTTTTACCTAAACCAACTCCTCCGTAAATTAACAATGGGTTAAATGCAGTTCCGCCAGGTTTGTTAGAAACTGCAAATCCAGCAGATCTAGCCAATCGGTTACAATCACCTTCAATAAAGTTATCAAAAGAGTAATTTGGATTCAGTTGAGAATCTATTTTAATTTTTTTGATCCCAGGAATAACAAACGGATTCCTTATATTATTGTTAATATCCATTGGAATTGGCACAACCGGATTATCACTTGGTCTTGCACTTGTAGGGATTTTAACAGTATAAGGCTTCGACATAGAGTTGTCTATAACGATATTGTATTCTAACTTACCTAGAGCTCCTAATTCTTTCCTGATAGTTTTTTTCAATAAATCTATGTAGTGCTCTTCTAGCCATTCATAAAAAAACTGACTTGGAACTTGTATGGTCAGTACACTTTTGGATAGTTTAATAGACCTAATTGGATCAAACCAAGTCTTATAATTCTGGATACTAACGTTATCCTTAATTATCTTTAAACAACCTTCCCAAGCTTCGGCATAAGTTTTTGTCATTTTTGTTTTAGTGTTTTTGAAGGTTATGTAGTTAACATTATTTTGTTAAAAACTTTTCGTCTCTAAATTCTTGTCAAATATTTCGATAAAAAACCGAAATAAAAAATCAATTTGCTATTGACTTTTAACTATTTTTTACTGGTATGGAAAATAAATCGCGGAAGCGGAAATTGAAGATTTATTTTTTAACCTCGCTGATACAATGATAATTATTTTTACTTCATTACCAGACATATAACTCATATTTCTTTACAAAATTTCATAACAACTTGTTGTCTATAGTAATAGACTTATTATCTTCAGTATTTCTTTATATTTTTGTAGCCAATTTTAAAATGTAAGGCTAGGTAGTAATGCGTGGCAACCACAGATAATGTACACTTCAGACCTAGAAATAAGGGTAAGATATGCGGAAACCGATAAAATGGGATACGTTTATTATGGCAACTATGCACAGTATTTTGAAGTTGGCAGAGTTGAGGCTTTAAGAAATTTGGGTTTAAGTTATAAGGAGTTAGAAGAAGGTGGTATATTAATGCCAGTTGCAACTTTTAATATTAAATATCTTAAGCCTGCATTTTATGATGACGTCTTAACTATTACCACCAAAATTATTGCGATGCCCACAGCAAAAATTAGATTTGAATACGAAACTAGAAATGAAAAAGGCGAATTGTTAAATCGTGCCGAAACAGATCTAGTATTTATTAATAAAGAAAGAAATAAACCTTGTCACCCACCAAAGGATTTTCTCGATCGAGTAAAACAGTTTTTTTAGAATATGCAGTCCATAGTTTTTTTATGCATCGAGAATTCGTGCAGAAGTCAAATTGCCGAAGCGTTTGCAAAAATGTTAGGAAACGAAGATCTTAATGTATACAGTGCCGGATCAAAACCATTAGGAATTATTAACCCAAGTGTATACACAGCATTCGACGATATCGATTATAATCTTAAAAATCATTGTTCGAAAGGGATTAATGATTTACCAGAAACTCAACATAAGGTGGTTGTATTAATGGGATGTGGAGATAAGTGCCCTAGAGTGCTTAAAACTGACAAAGTGATAAAATGGGATGTTCCAGATCCTAAATTAATGAGTCAGGAGGGTTTTAACGACATTAGAGATGAGATTAAAGGTCACGTAGCCGAACTATTAGAAAGTATCGGAGCACTTGCTTAAATGCAATGCTTATGAGATGTCGGTGTTTTTATAAAGACCGGTAGTGAAATCACGAAGTCGACACAATGTGATTCTTATCCAACTGTCTGCATCACATGATTCTGTTTACTTAAACAATCCGTTTTCGTATATTTGATGTAAAGCCAATAAGTTATGATCTCTCGTATTGCTAGAAAGGTAGCAACGTATTCTGCAATTGCATCTAGCATAATTATTACGGGCGAATTAAAAGCCGAATGGATTTATACAAATCTTGATCCGGATTCTTTACATACCACAGATTCTGATTTTTTTAGTTTAGACCTAAACGGAGATGGAACGAAAGATTTTAGATTTGACCTAGTAGACTTAATGTATACTTCGCTTGACACTACAACTTTCATCCATCAACAGGGTAGAGTAAAAGTTAGCGCTGGTACAAACGGGGTATATGGTGTAGTTGCTGAAATCTTTAATCATCCTTATGCAATGTCGTATGGTGACACTGTTTCCAGTGGAATGAACTTTAAAAACGGACTATTTAATGTCCTCGGGTTTTATTTTAGCAATAACGTTACTTACTCTAATGGTTCATCCGGAAATTTTCTTGGAGTAAGCAATCAATACATTGGGGTAAAGTTTAAAATTGAATCGGAATGGCATTACGGTTGGGTAGGTGTTGATGTAGGAGTTGGAGCACATTCGTTTACCATTAGAGACTATTCTTATAATGATATACCAGATTCGGCAATTTTTGTTGGCAATAAAACTACAGGCTTAGATAAACTAGAAGAATTAAATGCAACTGTGTATGCGCACAATAGCGAAATCAAGATCTCTATTCCTTTTCAAATGCTTGGTGCAAATCTAACTGTACACAACAGTATGGGGCAAATGGTTTACAATAGCACTATAAACAACACCCAAGGTTCATACAGAATCTCAGAAAGTTCAAAAGGATTGCATGTCGTTAAGATTCAATCTTACAACAAAACAATTTCCAAGAAAGTTATTTTAAATTAACTAGGTTTTAGTGAGCGTCTTCTTCAGCGTGCTCATCACCAGCTTCTTCACCTTCAGTTGCTGTTGAATCTGCTTCAGTAGCATCTGGTTCTGGAGTTTCAGCTTCTTTATCGTGTCCTTCAGCAGCAGTACCAGCTTCTTCGCCATGGCCTTCTGCAGCTTCTTCGGTTTGTTCACCTTCTTTAGCATGACCATCACCATGATCGTCTCCACCCATAAATATAAAGTATCCACCAGCACCACCACCTAATACAACTACTGCTGCAATAATAATAATAATGAGCATTTTTTTACTCTTTAGAGCTTCATCTCCAGCAGGAACATCTGCTGCTGCCTTTTTATCTTTCTTTTTCTTTTTCTCTTTTGGAGCAGGAGGCTCAGGAGCAACATATTCTACAGTGGCACGATCAACATTATATTTTTTGCATAAATGGTCAAGAACTACTGTCTCTTTACCGTGAAATCGAGTTGCTATTTTAGTAGCGGCAGACAAGTTGTCTACATCGTGTGTGTTAAAAAACTCTACTAAAACTTCGTGAAAACTTTTGTTACTTGACATAAAATATAATTATTAGATAATATTCGCTCCTTCCATTATCGAGATGATAATATTAATACTTTTTTATGTATTTCATACAATGAAAATTAAAATATACATATTTGTTTATATTTACTTTTTGTTACTTATAACTGATAAAATCAAGAATAGAAATAGCGAAAGGAGACATTACAGCCCTTAATGTGGATGCAATTGTTAATGCAGCAAATAATTCGCTTTTAGGCGGTGGTGGGGTTGATGGCGCGATTCATTTTGCAGCGGGTAGTGATTTACTTACAGAATGTGAAGCTTTAAATGGCTGTAAAACAGGTGATGCAAAAATCACCAAGGGCTATAACCTAAAAGCCAGACATGTAATTCATACAGTAGGTCCAATTTGGAAAATGGGGATACAGGATGAAAGAAAGCTTCTTATAAGTTGTTACAAGAGGTGCATAGATGTGGCGATTGAGAATAACATTAAAACCATTGCATTTCCAGCTATAAGTACAGGGATCTATAGATTCCCTGTTGCTATAGCCGCTAAAATCGCAATGCGAGAAACGGTTAAAGCACTCCAAGGACATAGCACAATTGAAAAGGTACACTTTGTATGTTTCGACGATAAGGTATATAATGAATACATGTCTCTTTATGATTCACTATAACATCACATTTAAAGTGCAGGAGGTGTGGTACCGAAAGTTCACAAAAACACAAGCAGATTTAATTGGTTTAACTGGATTTTCTTTAAATCAAACTGATGGTTCTGTATATGCCGAAGTAGAAGGTACCGAAGATCAAATTGCCACTTTTATAGCAAGATAAGGGGTCAGGTGAATTTCTTAGGGACTAGGCAAAGAGTTTATGTAATCTGAATAGGAAAAACTTAATATCCGAGATACCTCTAAGATTAGCTCTAAAGAGTTTTATTTTGGCGTTAAAAGATTCTGCATTTGCATTTGTATTCCTGTTGTTAAAGAAATTTAGAATATTTTCTTTATTGTAATTGATTGAATTTGCCGCTGTATAAAACTGTTCAA
>JABSPQ010000055.1 GCA_013214205.1 Flavobacteriales bacterium | reverse complement strand
GAGCGATCTAGCTTCTGAACTATTTGACCAAATAATGTTATGTTTGACATAGAGAGGGCGTTTTTTGTTGTGCAACTCAAAGATAATTTGAGATACTTAAAATTAACTCTCTATTTTTTTAATCTCTTTTTCGTTTAGGACGGGATTGATTAAAAATCGAAGTTGATAATAGATTTCCATGCCAATAAATTACCGTTGCTTCTTTTTAGTGTTCTATTTACTACACGCTTTTTGGCATATTAATAAAAGGACTTGAGAAATTGATCCGTTTGAGTAATTTAATGTGCTCGATTAACTAACCAAATTGAAATAAATGTTACGAATTGCTGCTATAACAATAAGTTGTGTGCTTATATGCGCTTTCTTTTCATGCGTACAAACAAATGAAAACGAAGTCGTATTAGATAAAGAACTACAAAAAGAACTTGTTTCGATACTCAATTCGTTAGCAGGTCATATTTCGAAAGACACAACTTTAACTTCTACACAGATTGCAGAGAGTAAAGTTTTTATTGATTCTAATATCGTGCTTTTTGGATCAAACAGTGCAATTATCGCAGCAAGCTTTGGATTGGTGCAAGCTTACGATAGTAAAATAGGTCCGATGTGGGTTGAAGGTAGCCCTATTGAAGTGTTTAAACGATCGAGTGAACCCGATAGTAGTATTCATTGGGTTGTGTATCATGTAATGCAGAACATTATAGACAAAACATACACGGTGGCAAACATTGCGGAGCATGAAGAGCTTTTCTCTGGTTTCATGTATGGCTCATCTGCATATTTCCCTGGCTCGTGTGATGTACCAGAAGATTCAAAAAAAATACACATCGTAAAGATTAGTTCGGGCTTCCAAAAAACTTTTGGCCGCGTTGTTATGCATTGGACTAAACCAGCACGTAAGCCTACAGGAACTTATTTGGCTCCAGGAACAATTGCTATCGTTACTGTACCAGAGTCGATGGTTGGAAAAGGGTATCAAGTTAGAGTAGGAGGGCATTCATGGGATATGTTTAGGATCAATAGAATGGAACGATTAGACCGTATTTCACTTTTATACCCCATTGATGCTACAGAAATAAAGGTGGCGAGTCCGTATGGTGGTGGAATTTACATAGAAGTGCCTTACGAAACTGAAGGTGGTATTGTGGAAATTCAAGTGCAAAACGCGGTTCCAATGCCTTACTATTCTGCAAAAAGCTTTCATCAAACAAGTCTTGAGGAATGGCAAAATGTGCAGCGCAAATACAAAGCTCCTTGGGCAATAATGCAAACTGAAAAATACATGATCCATGTGCCTACAGATTGGATTTATAATATGGAGAACCCTGGTCCAATGTTGGCCGAATGGGATTTAGCGATGGATGGAACCAATGAGCTAATGGGCTTTGATATTACGCGTGGTAAAGAAACCTTATTTGCGCAAGTAGATTTGGATTTACCTTTTGGATATCACGCCTGTGGATACCCCGGTTTAAATGCTTGGTACGATCCCAACAAAGATTATGGTGGCAATCATGATCATCACCTACTAACAGGCCCAAAAGGTGCCAACTATGTTGAAATGCACGAAATGGGGCATGGATATTTAGAACCTAAATTGGAAACAGATATTGAATCGGTTGTTAACTTACTGCATGTTGCTGCCCTTAATAATAAGCTAGGTGTTGATTTAGACGAAGCCTTCAGCTTGTCCGCTCCTAAAGGCAATTTGTATAGAACCGTAGACCATGCAGCGGTTGCTTGGATGATGTTTCCGCACTTTAAAGAAAAGAAACCTATGAGTGAGTTAGAGAAAAAGTACCAACATAAAGGCCATGCAAATTATACGGAACTAGCAAGGATTTTTGGTTGGGACATGCTTCATAATTATTGGAGAGCTTACATGCTTGATGATGAAAAAGGAATGCATAAAAAAGCTATAGACGATGCAAATAAAGACACCATCCTTCTCAGGTTATCAAAAGCGGCAGGCGCTGATATTACTCCACTTTATCAATTCTGGGGAGTTTATCCAGATGATCCAGAAGGATTGGCAAAACTTGTTACTACAAATAAGCTATTGCCTTCAATAGAGATTTATAGAACATTGAAAAGGTATCAGTCTTTGATTCCAATGAACAGGTCTGATCTTCAGTCGTTTGCAACACAATGGTGGAGTGGAGATGCAGAAGCTGCAAAAAATAAGTATGCCGCAATATGGGGTACTTATAATGACGATTATGCCAACATGGTTCATGCTAATGTTCAAGATGTTATAGAGCTATATTTCCCTAACGGACCACCAGAAGTTGTTGGTGCTAACGATACAGAAGCTCCTACACCAAGTACAATGAGTTTTTCGACCAATCCAAATGGGAATGGCGAACAATCTGTTTCGATGGTAGCAAGTAAGGCATCCGACGAATCGTGGGTGCAATATTATTTTACCAATACTTCAGGAAACGGGCACAACAGCGAATGGCAAAGTAGTAGGCTATATATAGATATGGGTTTATCGCCAAGTACTAGTTATGCCTATACGGTAAAAACGCGTGATTATAGTCCAGCGCAAAACATGACGGCTCAATCAAAAGCTGCTTCGGCAACTACAAAACCAAAGGATGTTATCAATCCTAAGCCAGCTAAAACTACAATGAAGCTAGCCCCAAAAGCAACAAGTGCATCTACTATTTACATGGTGGCAGAATCGGCTTCTGATATCAGTGGAGTAGAATACAATTTTGAATGTACTTCGGGAGGAGGGCATAACAGCGGATGGCAAGATGATGTATCTTATACAGATATTGATTTGAAGGGAAGCACTAGCTACAGTTATACGGTAACAGCAAGAGATAAGAGTCCGCAGCACAATAGTACAGAGGTTTCTACTGAATCTTCTGTTTCTACTTTAAAGGCAGACACGATGCCTTACTTGGTGTTGAATAAACCTATTTATACTGCTGGCGAAAAAATTGTGATTCATTATGTTAATCCTGCTGGAGTAGAGGATAGCTGGGTTGGAATTTATAGCCCACCTTCAGACGTTGCGAATTCGAGAGGAGACGGTATGCAATATCAGTATATGGCTGGTGGCGAAGATGCATCAAAACATGGCACTATAATTTTTAATGCCATGCCGGCAGGTACATATCAAGCTAGGCTTCATTATGCCGACGACTATCCAATTGCAGCTCGTATAGAGTTTACGGTTGAATAAGGGACAACGAATTACCTAGCACTTTCACCTTTAGATGCCGAGTAATTCGTTGACACAATTAGGTATAATGCTAAAATATAAACGAAATGCGAGTGGCTTACCCTGTTTTAGTACAAGTCACTGTCCAGACGTAATGTGCTTTGGCAATGCAAAGCTTCGGACTAAGGGGTTAATAGTATGTTAACTTAAACAAACCACCCCTTGATATTGTTGCACAATAATGCCGCCAGACCATTAATCCAGATAACCTCGTTCCTGCTAATATTAAATTTTTGCAATAATATATTTAGTTACTTTGTAATCTTCAAAAAAACAGAATAAAATGATTGTTTCAGAATTTAAGAAAAAGCTTGTAGAGAGCGATACCTTAGTGTTTGAGTTACCCAACGGAGAATTGGTTCCCAGTCACTTTCATGTTACAGAAGTAGGGCAGGTAGAAAAAATATTTATTGATTGCGGTGGTACTGTTAGAAATGAAAGAAAAGTAAATCTTCAACTCTGGGAAGCCAACGATTACGATCATAGATTACACCCGAACAAATTATTAGAAATTGTTGAATTGTCGGAGCGCAGATTGGGCATAGACGATTTGGAAATAGAAGTTGAATATCAAGGCTCAACCATTGGCAAGTATGGTTTGGAAGCTAAAGAAAACGGCTTTGTTTTAACTGCAACCACAACCGATTGCTTAGCAAAAGACAACTGCGGTGTGCCCGAAGAGAAAACCAAAGTAGAAGTTGCTAGCAGTAGCTGCTGTAGTCCTGAGACTGGTTGTTGTTAGTAACTCATGTTACGCATCGTTAAGCCACTTTTGCTAAACTGGGTGTTAATAACTGTTGTACTTCGGTTGTTGCTTTTTTCATTGCCATAATATTTATGTAGCGTTTTAGGCAAAAATGATTTTTACTCTTCCTCATTTTAATCAATTCAAACCGATTGCAAGCTCCGATAGAAGCTATAAAATGGCTTTTTTGTGTAGTGGTGGTTCTTGATGGTGATTTTGCAAAGCACGTATTGGATTTGATCGACTTAT
>JABSPQ010000054.1 GCA_013214205.1 Flavobacteriales bacterium | reverse complement strand
CTCAAATACCTGAAAGTTTTAGCAAAATACAACTGGTACTTATCCAATTTAGTTGCCTTTCTAAGACTCAACCTATTTGTTAAGATAGAACTTCAAAAATGGTTAGATAAACCCTTTTTGAAAAAAGAAAACCCTCCCAATATTATTCACCAGGGGGTGCTTTTCAACTTCTAATGATTTTTAAGCAAATTTTACTGTTGAATCAAGGCCTTTAATAGGTTCTGGATTTTATTTAGGACGGGATTGATTTTTAGGGATGATTATGAGGAAACGAAAGCGGAGAAGATTTATTTTATTCTTATTTAATTACTGTTTTCTTCACCCCGTTGTTTCCCGAAAAAGTAGGGAAGTACATCAATTCTACTTTTGTTGGATTGAGGGTGTATGCTCCACTAAACCTAGGTTGAAGTTTAATGCTATAAGTGTAGCTGCCCTCATTTATATTTTCTAAGTAGATATTGGTTTTGTGCTTAAAATACTCCCTGTGAACCTCTCTATAGCTACCACTGTATTTGTTATTCCCATAAGAACAACCAGCAGGAATTGGCACTTCAATCATAATGTATTCACCACTTTTTTTAGCATTCACCTGCACTTTTAATTCGACTGGTTGCCCTGCAATTAACGAATCGATGTGTTTGCCATCTCGCTCAAACCATGTAGTAATTTCAAATGATGAATCTGTAATTTCTGGTTTAGGGTTCCATGTTTGGGTATAAGTGGTAAAGTATACCGATCCACTTCCTTTTTTGTTTATCGAAATTTGTTTGGTGCCAACGGGAAGCTCCATTTCGAATGGGAAATTAGTAATTGTTTGAGTTTCGGAACCACTTAAAGTTACTGTTGGCGGAGTTAAACCAACACCGTAGTCTTTGATGATTCCAGGGATAATGGTTTTCAAAATTTGAGCCCTTTCAACCGTGTTGTGCCATTGGTTTTTCCCTTTAGATTCTAGAAAGTAAGCTCTAATTTTTGGCAAAAATGCATGGAGACTATCAGCTTCCGCTATTACTTGATATGCCAAAACGGTTAAATTATTGTTGCTATTGTACCACGAATAATTGCTGTTTCCCCAGTATAAATTGCCCATAAAGGTCTTTTTTACATCAGCTAAAAGAGGTTTAATGTCATAAGGGAAACCCTGTTTTTGTTTGATTTTTATGATTTCAAGTTTCTGGTAATCGGATTGATTTGCTGTGTCTATTTTAGCCAAATAATAATCATATGGAAGAGTTTGGTTCATTTCCGAAAGGGCTCCCAATACAAACAATAACTCTTGACCTTTTAAAATATCAATGTGCCAGTTCAATTGATCTCTTCCGAATGAAAAACTTTTGGCAAAATAAGTTCGGTCGCTGGCCATTTTTAATGCTTTACAAACGTATGCCGTCATCCATAAATTAGATTCCGTTTTGGGCCACCATCCCCATGTGCCGTCATCGTTTTGGCTGGTGTTTAGTTTCTTAATTAGCCTAAAAACTTCTGCAGTGTGCTTAAACTTCTTGTCTAGATGCTCGCAGATGTCCTTTTCAAGTAAGTACCCAATTAATTTAGAGGCAGTTTGTTCCATGCAGCTGTATGGGTAATCTTTCAAGTTGTCAATTTCATCAAGCATTGGTGTAAGTAAATCGCTGGCTAAATAAACTTTAACCGCCTTATCTTCTTTAAATGAAACCTGAAAAGTAGTATCTCGGTGCAAGGCATGGAAAGTGCCATCTGTTTGCATTAACCCGATAGGGAATACGGGAACAGTTTTTTTCTCACCTTCGGCGTAGCCATCTGCTCTGTTAATTTGGTATTGAATTGAGACCTCATCTTGATTTGGAGCTGTAATATTTACGTGTTCAACTACACCATATTGTACGGTGGTATCTGTAGAAGTGACAATCTTATCATCTATTTTAAATTCTGAATGTACCAACTGATTTGTTGTTTCGTAGTTGGAAATTTTGCCAACTATGGATGTATTATCTCCCACAATTAAAAATCTTGGTGTTGCCAACTGACCCAATAGATTTTTGTAAGATTTAATTTCGGAAATTGTTTTCCCTGTTTGTCTCTTCTTACTTACTGCTAGTGCATATGTTTTCCACTTGGTAATATTATCTGGGAAAGTAACTCTAAAAGATGCCTCACCATTAGCATTGGTTATTTTATTGGGTTGCCAATAGCCGCAATCGTTAAAGTTATTGCGGATGGCATTTTTGCTATTGTTATACTTGGTGTTATCTTTTCCTTCCAATTTCGCTTCAAGCTCTGCATCTAACCCTCGCTTATCGCCATACATTGGGGGAAAGCCTCCAAGCATAATTTCTGTCTGATCTATTGCAGACTGAGGTAAATCTAAATTTCCTATAACCTTAAGTCCGTCTATGTAATAAACGGTTGCATTGGGTCTTGCTCCTCTAATACTTGCCACGCCCCCTGAAATTGTTGCGGCACTTGATACACCTCGGCCTGGCATTCTTTTAAGCTCTTCTCCTCTAATTGTAGTAAACGATTTATCTCTTAAACCTACCAGAGGTATTTCATATGCAACAATTACTACATCATCTAACTTTATACCTCCGCCACCGGTCATTTTAAGGTCTATAATTTGAATCCCTGAATTGATTTTAATGTTGGTAACCTTTAAAGACGGATATCCTACGAATGTGGCTTCAATATCATACGTACCAGCATGAATCCTCTTTATATTATATTCTCCGTTAAAATCGGTTGAACTTCCCGCTATAGTAAATCCATATTGGGTTAATACCACATTGGCAAAGGGAAGTGATTCACCTGTTTCAGCATCCGTTAGTTTTCCTTTTATAGCTGCTTTACCTGTAGTTTGAAGCTGATGTGCATACAAGTTGTATTGTTCTTCCCTTTCAGATTTTTTAGACCAACCGTATTCAATCAGTTCCGAAATAGTTGGTACTAATTTTAAACTGACATCGTTTAACCGCCTAAAATTGGTGCCTCCAGATTGGATATAAATAGAGTCGGTAACCATAAAATTTCCATCTTCAGTAACGCAAAGTAAATCGTACCTCCCTGCTGTTAATTTTTTAAATGTTCTGGTAGATCCATTGAAAAAAAGATCTTTTGTAACGGAGTCGTGCTTGTGTAAACGAATCATCGTAAAAGTACTATCCCCAGTATATTCGAATCTAAAAACAGCATCTCCCGATCTTAAGTTGCTATACTTGGTTTCATCTATCAAATCTTGCCAAATATTTGATTCGAATTTCGGTGCAATTTTTTTTGGGTAGTCTATTTGCCCAATTGCATGATTGGCCCAATAGGGCAATTTTATTTTCCCTTTTAATGGTTCAATTGGTTCTTTGATAATTCCATCTTTATTCAGCGTATATGCATAACCCGGTTCAAATTTAAACTTCCCGAAATAGAGGTTATCAATGTTATAATCAATGTTGCCAATACTAAACGGTACAAGCATAGTTAGCTGATCTTTAGTCTTATAGTTGTCGTAAGCATAATGACCATTAAATTTAAAAGGAATAGTTTTCCCGTTTTGGGATAAATACCAAGGTACATAATAAGGATAATCGTCGGATTTTTTCATGTACAATAAGCTGTGGTTCAGTAGTCGAATTTCCGTATCAGATAAAAATGTTTTTCTATCGTACACCTCAACTTCTTTGGGTAGATTATCAATATCAATGGCGATATCTAGCTTAAACCCATCTTTAATAAGCACATCGTTTAAAACATATTCTTTTTCTCTGGTTCTAATAGAGATTTTATGCTTTCCGGGTGGGAGGCTAAATGAATAGACTTGGTTATTTTTCGATTTATAATAGTGTACCAACCTGTTGTCTATTGTAATTAAAAAGACATCTTCCAAACGACCCTTTCGAACAAGGTGTGGAGAAACTTGACCATTTTTTATTTCGGGAATGCTGTCGTAATAATACATTATCCCATCTTGTGGTTGCATAAATTGGTAATGGAGCATAGTATCAACTCCCATTCGTTTCTTCCAATTTTCGAGTCTATAAATATTGGGAGATCGTTCTATTTGCTCATTAAAATAAAATTTCGAATTGGATTTATTTCTCGGATACTTACCATAATAAGGTATGTCAGGAATGTCTGTATAATTAAACTGACTGTTAACGGCTCCTACTAAAAGATCAACATTTTTAACAGGTTTGTCTTTAGTGTCTAGTACTTTTATCTTAACATCAACAGTTTGTCCTGGATATATAGTACTGGGCTGATCTATAAAAACGGTTAAATCTCCGTTGTAAATTTTCAGGTCTATTTTGTCGTTTATAGCCCTTCCCTTCCAAATAAAGTTGCAGGTAACATAATAAGGAACATTGCTAGTTTCCTTTAGTTGTTTATCGAGATTACTTGCAACACCTTTTTCTAAGAGTGTGCCTTTTTTATAGATGGCATACTGAATTGGAATATTACGCGGATTGGAGAAGTTAATAAAGATTGAATTTACCGTTCGGTGTGTGTTACAGGTAAAGTTGCTTTCTTCGTCTATTGCCATAAATTGATCAAATGAATCTTTCGAAAAGGTGTATCCATTTACCAACGGACTGATTTTTTCTTGATATGGGATTTCTATGTTTTTCGAAAAGATATCTCTTCCGTAAAGCGATCCTTTAAGTTTTATGGTACCGAATGATTTGCTTGCTTCGCTTAAATAATTTACATATATCGAATCGTTTAAGATTTTAACTTCAAGGTGTTTTTGCTTACCCAAATAGGTAAAGTTGTCTCTTTCTGTATGACTTTCGTTGTTGCTATTGTTGAAGAGTACCTCCACATTTACGTCCATGTTTACCTCTGGAAAAATGCTGTAGGGAATTGTGATTCTAGTTTCTCCAAGTGGGTCTAAAATCACATCTTTTATCCATAATTGATTGGGCACAAACAAGCTATCTCCACCATAACGGGTAACGTAATCACTTGATACTTTTATGTTTGCCCTCCCATCTAAAACATTAAGATTGTTGGCATCTGTTCCTGAAAGGGTTAGAATAATTGGTTCGTTGGCGTAATATGTTTCTTGGTCTAATTCAATTTCATACTCGGTTTCATCTAGCTGATAATCTTCATATTCAAACTCGGTGCTCATAAGCACTTTATTGCGTTTATGATGCAACAAACTCACATAATATACGTCGTCGAGCTTTAACGAATCGCTTAGTTTATAATCTTGATAGTATGCTCCGTTGCTAGCAGAATTAATAATCGTGGCATTCTCTAAAACATAATCGTTATAGGAGTGAAGCAAAAAACGTACTGATTTTTTGTACGGCCTACCCTTTTTTGTTGTTATCAGAGCTTTCCATTTAAGGGTGTCGTTGGGTAAATACATCGGCTTATTAAGAGCGAAGTAGCCAGTGGTATTTCGGCGTCGGGAAATGTTTTTTTTGCCATAATACCTGCTATATCGAATGTTTTCCACTAAATCTCTAGTTTGGTAAATCATACGTAGGATAGGGATAAACAGATCTTTTGCGTAACCGTACTCTTTTACATTCCAATGTATTAGCCTAACAAGCTTGAAGTGTTCGGGGTCACTTTCTAAACTTACAAACAAGGTTTCTCCGTCTAGCTCAACAATGGCAATGTCGTTTATTTTTAACTTCGGAAGGATGTATGAATTTAAGTCTGAATCAAGCTTAATTTCCTTATCTCTAATGGAAACTTTGGCGTTGGTAACGGATTGAATATTACCTTTTTTTCGAACCCTTAAAATCAAATCGTTTAAGTTTTTAAAGAGGTCAATCTCTAAAGAATTCACAAATTTGAGGTCTGCATTTACCCATTGGTTTTTAGCATGCACATATAAATAATGACCAATCGGGAGCTCGTATTTGAGCCCAGAATCGGTTAGGAAAGAGTCTACTTTATTGTAGAGCAGCGCATTCTGTTTTTCGTACTTATCGCCTTCCAATAAAGTTTTTACTTCGTCGGCATTAATTTTATAGATGTAGGTGTAATAGCTTGTAGCTCGACTATTTAATAGATTTTGGGCTGATGCATTTTGAAAAGTAAATAGGAATAGGGTGGAGAGGAGGAATAAAAGGTATTTTTTCAATTGCATATAGTCCATAAATATAGTTTATAATGAATATTAAGCTCGCTTAGCTGGTTAGTTCTAAGACATACCTCGTTTATTTCGATTGTTTTGAAATCGGTAAAACTTATTGTTCTGAAAATATTTTATTTGCTGCTGAACAGCTCAACCAAAAATTAGAATTCGACCCTGATTTGGTTGTTTAGGCAGAAGATCAAATATGCCCTTATGGTACTATTACCCTAATAGTACTTTTTTACCCTAAAATGATATTGAATATGTAGAATTGAGACTAGTTTAAAGATGCGTCTACACGCGCTTCAACCTTCTCTTTTAATGCAGGTATGTTGATGTTATTGAGAACGTCGGATGCAAATGCATCAACCAATAATTTACGAGCGCTCGTCTCATCTATGCCTCTTGCACGTAGATAAAATAAAGCCTCTTCATCAAACTGACCAGTAGTTGAACCATGCGAACATTTAACGTCGTCGGCATAAATTTCTAATTCTGGTTTCGAATAGATGGTAGCTTCATCCGTCATTAAAATATTTTTGTTCGACTGAAACGCATTGGTTTTTTGAGCTTCGCGATGTACGAAAACTTTACCGTTAAATACTCCGGTAGATTGATCGTTCATAACGCCTTTGTACAATTCTTCGCTCATACAATCCGTATCAATGTGATCAACGTATGTGTGATTATCAACGTGCTGTGTTCCTCTTAAAAAGTACAAACCGTACAATTTAGTTTCGCAATGCTTGCCGTCAACTTCAATTTTAAGGTTGTTTCTAACCAAGCCGCCATCTGTTGTAATGGTAGTGATAGAGAAGTTAGTGTTGTCTTTTTGAATTACATGAACATTGTTAACTTGAACTGATTCAACACTTTCGTTTTGCAAAACATAGTAATCTAGCATTGCATTTTTGTGAACCATAATTTCGGTTGCACTGTTGGTAAAAGAGCTTCCTTCTTCCGTTTCGTAAGAAGAAATTATCTTAACCATGCTGTTTTCACCAGCTACAAATAAATTACGTGGATGAGCAACAATGTCGGTACCCTTAGTAATGTTTATTATGTGGATAGGTTGCTCTATTACTGTATTTTCCTTAACAGTAATCAATACACCATCTTTAGTGTTAACTGTGTTTAAAGCGGTGAAAATTTCCTCAGTATGGCTTCCAGTTTGTCCGAAATATGCAGAAAGTTCGTTGTTGTTATCGTTTAGAGCAGCCTTTAAACTGCTTATCACTATTTTATCTGTATTGTTTTCGAGAATGGTAGATTGCTCTTCCGAATAATGACCATTTACAAATACCAACACATTCGCTTCCATGTCGGCTACCTTAAAATCTTCTAATTTGTCGGACTTAAGTAAGTCGCCAGTAACAAATTTTCTGTTCTGTACAGATTTAAGGCTGGTGTATTTCCAAGCCTCATCCTTACGAGTAGGAAACTTTAAATTTCCTAGCGCAAACAACGCCTCTACTTTGGTGTTTTCTAAAAGGCTGTTATCGCCTACAAAACCAATATCGTTTGTTTTTAATAAAAGATCTTCCATCTAAATTTAAACTGCTTCAGCTTCTTCTTTTAACCAATCGTATCCTTTCGCTTCTAATTCCTTGGCTAATTCTTTGTCGCCAGACTTAATGATTTTACCATTGTACAAAACATGAACAAAATCAGGAATGATGTAATCTAATAATCTTTGGTAATGTGTAATTATTATAAAAGCGTTGTCTTCATTCTTCAAAGTATTAACACCATTCGCAACAATTCTAAGCGCATCAATGTCGAGGCCAGAATCTGTTTCATCTAAAATTCCCAATTTAGGCTCTAACATTGCCATTTGAAAAATCTCATTTCTTTTCTTCTCACCACCAGAGAAACCTTCGTTAACCGATCTGCTATTTAAAGCGGCATCTAATTCAACCAAAGCGCTCTTTTCTTTAACTCTCGCCAAGAATTCTTTAGCAACCATTGGGTCTTGGCCCTTTTGCTTGCGAATAGAGTTGATGGCTGTTTTTAAGAAATTCATGTTGCTTACACCTGGGATCTCAACAGGATATTGAAACGCAAGGAATACGCCCAATGCCGCTCTTTCTTCAGGATCTAAATCGAGTAAATCCTGACCTAAAAATTCAACAGTACCTTCAGCTTCGTAGCTGTCTTTACCTGCCAACACAGATGCCAACGTGCTTTTTCCAGAACCATTTGGTCCCATAATAGCGTGGATTTCACCTAGTTTCACCTCAAGATTAATTCCTCTAAGAATTACCTTATCTTCTACTTTAGCTTTTAAATCGGTTATTTTTAACATGAACTATTTGTTATTCCTTGTACTTAAATATTATCCAACGGAGCCTTCAAGACTAATCTCCAATAATTTTTGCGCTTCTACAGCAAACTCCATCGGGAGTTGCTTTAATACTTCTTTGGTGTAGCCATTTACAATTAAGCTTACCGCTTGTTCTGTATCAATACCTCTTTGGTTGCAATAGAAAATTTGATCTTCACCAATTTTAGAAGTAGTTGCTTCGTGCTCTACTTTCGACGACTTATTTTTCACCTCGATGTAAGGGAAGGTGTGCGCTCCACAATCGTTGCCCATTAAAAGACTATCGCATTGCGAAAAATTTCGAGCATTTGTAGCACCCTTGTTGATTTTCACCAAACCACGGTAGCTATTGTTGCTTTTTCCTGCAGAAATCCCTTTTGAGATAATGATGCTCTTGGTGTTTTTTCCAATGTGGTGCATCTTAGTGCCAGTATCTGCTTGCTGATGGTGATTGGTAACGGCTACAGAGTAAAATTCTCCAACCGAGTTATCACCTTTCAAAATACAACTTGGATACTTCCAAGTAACTGCAGAACCAGTTTCAACTTGAGTCCAAGAGATTTTAGCACTCTCATGACAAATTCCTCTTTTCGTTACAAAATTATAGATTCCACCCTTGCCATTTTTGTCGCCAGGATACCAATTTTGTATAGTCGAATACTTGATTTCGGCATCTTTCATCGCAACCAACTCAACAACCGCAGCATGCATTTGATTCTCATCACGCATAGGCGCAGTACAACCTTCTAAGTAACTTACATAACTACCTTCATCGGCAATTACCAAAGTTCTTTCGAATTGGCCTGTGTTTGCTTCGTTTATTCTGAAATAAGTAGACAGTTCCATTGGGCATCTAACCCCTTTAGGAATGTAGCAAAACGAGCCATCTGTAAATACAGCACTGTTTAAAGTAGCATAGAAATTATCGGTCATTGGAACAACCGAACCCATGTACCTTTTAATTAAATCGGGGTGTTTTTTGATCGCTTCTGTAAACGAGCAGAAAATAATACCCAGTTCGAAAAGCTTATCAGAAAACGTAGTTTTTACAGAAACACTGTCCATTACAATATCCACTGCAACACCAGTTAATTTCTTTTGCTCATCGATAGAGATGCCCAATTTCTCAAAAGTTTTGAGTAATTCAGGATCAACTTCGTCTAAGCTATCTAATTCTACTTTTGGCTTTAGAGCAGCATAATAGTGCGCATCTTGAAAATCTACCTTTGGAAAATTAACATGCGCCCATTTAGGCTCTTCCATTTTTTTCCACTTCTCAAATGCTTTCAATCGAAATTCAAGCATCCATTCAGGCTCTTCTTTTTTCGATGAAATTAATCGAATGATGTCTTCATTTAGTCCTTTTGGGGCCAAATCAGACTCAATATCAGTTGTAAACCCATACTTGTATTCTTGTTGGGTTAGTTCTTCTAAAAGTGCATCTTCCTTATTCGCCATGTCAGAATATTGAGTAATTAAATATTATATAGCGAAACTTTCACCACATCCGCAGGTGCGGTCTGCATTAGGATTTTTGAAAACAAATCCTTTGCCATTAAGACCTCCAGAGAAATCCAATTCTGTTCCGAGGAGGTATAAAAAGCTTTTTTTATCTACAACAACCTTAATTCCGTTGTCTTCAAACTCTTTATCACCATCCTTGATTTTTGTATCAAATTCAAGTTCGTACATCAACCCTGAGCAACCACCACCTTTTACTCCAACACGAATAAAAGCACTGTCTCCCATATCGTCTGCAGCCATTAGCTTAATGGCTTCTTTTTTTGCGTTATCAGTTACGTTTATCATCTCTTATATTTTTATCCTTATTTAGAATACGTCTAAATAATGGAATGGGTGCAAAAGTAGTTGATTTTATAGTCATTTCAAATAGTTTTCAAAAGCGCAAAACTGCGTTTTTAGTCGTAATTTTGAGGTTAATAAATAATACGGTTTAATACACACAATAAATGTTAGAAGATAGCGGAAGAACAGAACTGGAAGAGTTAGGCGAATTTGGTTTGATAAAACATTTAACCAAGGACATCAAATTGGTTAATAAATCCTCTGTAAAAGGGGTGGGCGACGATGGTGCCATTTTGGATTATAAGAATAAACAAACCGTTGTTTCTACAGATTTATTAATCGAAAGTATTCACTTCGATTTAACTTATGTTCCGTTAAAACATTTAGGCTACAAGGCTGTAGTGGTAAACCTTTCCGATATATGTGCCATGAACGCTGTGCCTAAGCAAATTACTGTTTCGATTGCTATTTCGAACAGATTTTCATTGGAAGCGGTTGAAGAAATTTACGGTGGAATTCATTTGGCTTGCGAAAAGTATGATGTGGATTTAGTAGGCGGTGATACCACGTCGTCTAATTCTGGCCTAATTATTAGTATTACTGCTATTGGAGAAGTAGAAAAAAAAGACATAGCCTACAGAGACAAAGCGAATAGAAACGATTTGATTTGTGTTTCTGGCGATTTAGGAGGCGCGTATATGGGGCTTCAATTGTTGGAAAGGGAAAAGGCAGTTTTTACGGAGAACCCGAAAATGCAACCCGATTTAGATGGAAATGATTACATCTTAGAACGACAATTAAAGCCTGAAGCGAGAACAGACATTGTGGAATTGCTAAAGAAATTAAAGGTAAAACCAACTTCTATGATTGACATTTCGGATGGTTTGGCTTCTGAGTTGTTACACATTTGCCAGAGCTCTAAAGTGGGTTGTAGTATTTATGAAGAAAAAATTCCGATGGATTCTACTACAATTAATGCAGCGATTGGTATGAATTTTAATCCTGTTACCTGTGTTTTAAATGGTGGAGAGGATTACGAATTACTTTTTACAGCAGATTTATCGGATCATGATAAGTTGAAAGGGAATCCTGATATTACGATTATTGGGCACATCACAGACGAATCGGAAGGCTGTAACATGGTTGCTAAAGGCGACACGGTTATTGAACTTACTGCACAAGGTTGGGATGCTTTCTTTAAAAACCAACGAGATATCTAACCAGATATTTTATAGAAAAACCAAACATGAAAATATCGAGACATAATTGTTGCTTAGTTGTTCTTCTGTTTGGTTTGATGCTTGCCAACTTGGCAAGTTTTGCGGGGAAGAAATCCAAATTTGCTTCCGATCCTAAATCGTGGGGAATAGTAAATGTAGATCTCGAGGATTTTAAATATACCAACGGGTTAAACGTAGACAAACTTCTGTTGAGAGACTTTCTCAAGAAACGCCATGTGGTATGGATGGAAATGGATACTGCGGGCCTAAGAGTTGTTGTTGCTCGAAATAATGAATTAATCGAGGACATGATTAAATCGTGGGCCACTTACGAGAAAGCTAATGGTAAGATTGCGGCGTGCAGGGAGATTAGTAATATTGTAATAAATGTGGATAGCAGTTACGCTACAGCTTACTACGATGTTAGAACGTTTGGCGGTAACATGTGGTGGTTTGATACCAATGCAAAGCTGTACGAAATATTTCAAAAGATAGATGGGCAATGGGGGCTAATCCACACTTCCACATATTATGAAAGTGGGATTGAAAAGAGCAAGAACATTACTTTAGATATAGTATATCCAATAAGGGATACAGAAGCTTCAAGGGTTTTCTATAGATCGATTCTCGGCCGACCTGGTGTAAGAACTGAAACTCGACTTATTTACCCACTTAAGGATGCCAGCTTTGTTTTAACCACGGATACAACTGAATTTAAAACCGAGTTTAAAAAGGGGTTGCCAAATGGCTATTGCGTGTATACGGTTCAGAATTTGGATGAATACATTAAGCTGTGGAAGAAAGAAAAATATGTTTTCTCAGAACCAAAAATTGATGAACGAAATTGGAGATATGTTGTAGGCCAAGATCCATCTGGAAATATTTTTAAGGTTGGCGAGGAACTGAAATACACGAAGAAAATTGGTGAGCCAGATTTTGAATTTCTTGTGAGAAGCAGGTTGAGTGGCGACATTAAGAATCAACTTTTACATATATGGGATTACTGGACATCGGGCGATGATTTTTCGAGATACAGTTCGTTTGATGAGCAAATTGTTTGGATGAATTCTTATAAAAACGAAGCAAAAGGCCTTTACAAAGGGAGAGAAAATGTAGGGAAAGCATTTAACGGCTTAAGAGAAACTTTTGAGCAAGGGAGGTTCGGGATGGCTGTAAAAGCCAGAATAGGGAAGATTGAATTTATAATCATGGGGGGAAACACCTTGGTTAATTACAAAATAAAGTTGGAGGGAACTGGCGAACATCAATTTATGGAAGAGGCTGTAGTTACTCAGGTTTTCAAAAAAACGGCGTATGGAGTTACCATGACTTTTTGGAACATGGAAAAAAAGTACGAGGATTTTTATCAAGTTCAAACATTCGATCATTTTGCTGTTCCTGTTAACGATATGGATGCAGCACAAGAGTTTTATACCACGCTTTTGAACTCGGATAAACAATATGTTGAGGGGAAAAATCAGGGGTATTGGATAGAGAACAAAGGACTAGGTGTGCCTAACCAAAAAGTGTATAAGTCGAGTGTTACAAAAAGTGGACTGCCTCGTCCTACATACACTAATGGGTATGCCTGTTTTGTAGTAACTTCTATAAAAGACACGGAGGAAAAACTAAAAAAAATGAAGGCAAAATTTCCCGTTATTAGTTTTATTAACCCTGATAGAAGTCCAAAAACTGCAGTTGAGAAATTCGATGGATACAATCAATTAGTAGCAACAGATCCTGATGGAAACATTATTGTTTTCGTAGAATATACTACAAATTAATTTCGTTTCGAGGGCTAAACTTGAATGATGACCAAACATTTATTTCTACTTCTTTTCTTTTTTATAAGTCTGGTTGGCAATGCCCAAAAAATAGATACAGCTACCTATTATTTCGATAATGATTTAAAGGAAGTGGCCGAGAAGTACTCCTCTTTATTAATCATTACTGAGAGAGGTGATTATTCACCTCTATTAATCTCTGATGGGCAAGGAGGTTTTAGCACAGACTACATTTCGCTTACCGAAAACCTAGCCAACGTTTTCAATTTTAAAATGTATTCTGGCATCAGATATTCCAATCAGCCCAAGATGAATTTGCGGTCGTACACGATAGAAATGTGTTTTAAGCTGGAAAGCATTTGGGGGTGGATTAAAATTATAGATTTCAAAGAAATGCAAACAGACAGGGGACTGTACGTGTATGATGGTGGTCTGGATTTTTATTTGACAGAAGAAACCGCCAATAAAAGTCTAGTTAAATCAAACGAATATTGTCATTTAATTATTACAAGAAACGATACTACTTCAAAGGTAAGGGTATACATAAATGGTCAGTTAGAATTGTTTTTTGATGATTCGGCTGAAGATGCTATCTCAATTAATACACTTCACTTTTTTCAAGACGACGCGCTGCAAAGTGGTATAGGAGGAGAATTTATGGAAGAAGGCGCAAACGGCTCGGTGGCTTTTTTACGAATTATATCGGATTCAATAACAGACGAAGAGGCAATGAGGATGAGTAGTTCCTTAAAAATGAACATTAACTCTGGTAAGGCTGATGTACTTATAGATGAAAGTAAAATTGCTGTACTAAACAAGTTACAAAACATAATTAAAAATGTTGAAAGGGCTGAAGAGGAAGAAGAAATTATTAAGGAGGAAGAGGTAGACGTAAAGCCTATTGAACCTGTAGAAGAAGAGACTACTACTGTCAAGCCTACTTCTGTTAAAACCTCAGAGAAAGCGTTTGTTAAAGAGAAGTTCAAAAGCGATTTTGAAAAAAAGAACAAGGCATCGTCTAGCGACGATTAAGTTTAAAAAGAATTCGAATACCATCACAAAGGACTCTTATAAAGCACTTAAAGCAATTGCCGAAATATTAAGGGAAAAACCAGAAATGAGACTTAAAATAATAGGGCATACCGACAATGTTGGCGACCAAGAACACCATAAGAATCTGTCGTTAAAGAGAAGCGAGAGTATTCGTAATTTCCTTATGGTAAGACAGAAGATTAAAAATAATCGATTGGAATGTGTAGGGATGGGCCATGCAGAACCAATTGAGTCTAACGATACAGAATCCGGCCGAGCTGCCAATAGAAGGGTGGAGTTTGAAGTTATTAAGTAGAAACCTGAGTTCTATTCTAAAAAACAGATAATTGTGTAGATTCTACAGGTTGATATTTAATTGCGGGTTTTTTAGGAAAAAACGAATATGCTATCAATGCAGAAATAGTATTTGAAATGAATCCTGAAAAGGATCTATGCCTTGAGTGCTCGATCTGACACATCTTCTTTAGTTCGTCATTAACGGTTTCAATTACAGATCGTTTACGCAATAATATTTTGTCTTTTAGCTCCATCAGAACATTCTTTATATTGTTTCTTATCGATGTGACTAAGTGTAATCCATCAAGGAATAAAATTTCGGTTAATTCTCTACCAACATAATCTTTGTCCGCATAAAGTTTGCCTTTTATTTTGTCTATAAATTTCTGATTTTTCAAGGGGTCCCGATCATCCACGTTGGCTTGAGTAATCACAAAATTAAGCACCTCTTCTTTATCATTTATAATCAAATGAAGTTTAAAACCATAAAACCAACCCATGGTGGATTTTCCTGTGGTGGAAATCGCTGCAAACACTTTATTGCATTTAATTCGTTTATTCTTACAGGCTCTGATGGGAGTGGAGTCGATAAATAACATTCCTGTACAATCACCCAAACAACATGTTTTGAGAAACAAAGTCATAGGCATGTTCACCTTTCTAATAGGCTCTGCAAATCGATTGTAAGAGACCGTATGTGGGAAATCATTGTTCATGTGTTTTTTTACATAAAAAAGATAAAAATGCTTTAGATTTATAAATCCACCCAGATGAAAAAAATTAGAATAGTTATAACCTCACTATCGGTCATTTTTGGAGTTCTCTTTGGTTTATTCCCGATCAGGTAGTGCTGAAAATTAATGGTAAATTCCTGACAAAATTCGTCAGTTAAATAGAATATCTCTGTAATTTTATCTTTAGT
>JABSPQ010000053.1 GCA_013214205.1 Flavobacteriales bacterium | reverse complement strand
CGTGGTATAACAGAAAAAGAAGGCACTCACACTTGGGCAATAAATCAATAGAACAATTTAATCTCAATAATCATCAATTTAATCAGGCGGCATAGCTTAACTTAAACTCCATTATTTTGTTGCAATTCCAACAACAACGATTTTCAAAACTCAGAGTTATGCGTCACTAAAGCAAAATTACCTATATTTACTTGCATATATAACTCCATAAAACCATGAAAACCAAACTAGTCCTATTCTTTACACTGTTAGTATTAAGCAGTTTTTTAAGCTTTGCGCAAACAGTAAACATGAACATGCAAGCTTTTTCTATCGTAGGCAAAAAAGGGGGATATGGTGTTTGTTCCTCTTGTGGCACAACCACTACTTCTTATCTATATAAATATGATATTATTGAAATAGAAGCAAGTCAAGCAACGCATTCTGCTTCAGCTTCTGGAGCTGGCGACATTACCGTTTATATTTCGGAAGACACCATTGTTGATGCTGGCGATATTGTCCTTAAAAACTACAGCCATACTTTTCCTACTAGCCCAGGCTTTATCAACAAGCATAATATTCAGCTTAAATGCGATAAGTTTCCTGGCTATGGCACATTCTATGTAATTGAGCAATGGACTTTAGACACACAAGCCGACAACGATTTAATTAACAATACCTATTGGGAAAGCTTCAATTTTAGAGATTCGGATATAGATGCACCTTTGTATGCGGAGGTGTCAGACTTTCCTGCACAAGAATATCAATCTAGTACTATTACGGTTTCTTTAGAGCTACATAACAATACTGGTGGTACTGTTTCCGACGATTGGTGGTATTTCTACGCCTCTAGAATCTCCACCTTTGATGAGACTGCCATATTACTTGATGAAGACTATCAATTCGAATATCCTGATTCGGATTTTTCATTCTATCCCGATGAAGTAAATAGCCCCGAAATGGTAGATGGCGCGTCTCCTATAATATTGCAATATCCCATAGAAATCCCTTGGGACTTTGTAGACGGTGACTATTTTATCTATGCTGTTCCTTCTAATTATTATGATCCTTGTTTGGCATTTCCTGCCTCTAGGCAAATGATATCAATAGGAGTAACAACAGACCTTTCAGAAAAAGAACAATCTCAAATATCTGTTACTGCGTTAAACAAAAACATCACGATTGTGGGCGCTGTGGGAAGTGTAACGATACATAACCTATTAGGCCATGTAGTAGCTCAATCCAATCTAAAAGGTACAGCGGTTCTTACTGTCGATGAAACTGGGGTTTACCTTGTTTCTGTGGATGTGGATGGCGAACGTACCACACATAAAGTTGTTTGCGAATAATAATAATAAAACAATCTTAAGCCAGCTCTATCCATTTTGCGCTATAAAAACCTGCTGATTTTCAGCCCGTTAATAGATTAATCGTTCTCCATTAAATATTACTTATTTTCGATATATAGAAAAAGCAATAAATGATCAATAAAAAAAGCATTAGGAGATCAATCTTTGTTTCTGCATTCGTAGGAACTGTCCTTAATCTTATAAACAACTACGATTCTCTAATTGATTTAGAATTTTATACGAGTCATTTTTTTACAATTTTACTCACCTAATTAGTAAATGGCAAAAAATTGGCACCGTAACTTTTGATGATGCTGTTGCCTCGTACAACTGCGACTTTGTGCTCCATTTTGCTCATCCCGTTTGGAGAAACGATAAAAACGATGCCAGTACGGTTGTCAAACCAGTAGAATAAATTTGTAATAGATAAGCATGATTAGTAATAACGTTTAAAAACGTTATTACTAACATCTTTTGTTAGAAAGCACAAATGCAATAATAAGAATAGCCCCTATCTAATCAATTTCATTTTCATACCAAGATTTCTCTCAAAGAATCTGATTTTGGATGTTTCATTTTTTTCAGCTAAGCACAAAGTCAATCCTTTGGCTCCTGCCCTTCCTGTACGGCCGCTTCTATGGGTAAACTCATCCAAATGCAAAGGCAATTCATAATGCACCACAAAGGCTAATCCTTTCACATCAATACCTCGTGCCGCAACATCTGTAGCAACAAGTATGCGAGTCCTTTCTTTCTTAAAAGAACGCATTGCTTTATCGCGTTCCATTTGTCTCATCCCTCCTTCTAGTACGTCAGCATTTACCTCTTGATCAATAAGCAGATTAGATAAAGTAATAGCCGCCTTTTTGGTATTACAAAAAACCAAACCACGACCATTCTTTTGAGATTTAAGAAACGCTATTAATACTTTAAACTTTGCCGACATGGTGCTGAGTGTGTACATGTACTCAATATCGCTATTTGCTTGCAAACGCAATTCGGCACCAATCGATTTTGCTTGAGGCGAGAGATATGTTTTTATTATTTTTTTAACATGATCGGGCATGGTAGCAGAAAACAACCAAGTTTGTTTTTTGGCGGTAGTAATCTCAAGTATTCTATTCAGGTCTTTTTTAAAGCCCATGCTCATCATTTCGTCCGCTTCGTCTAATACGAGCGTACTCACATTACTGAGATCAATTGCTTTTTGCTCTACCAAATCCAATAACCTGCCCGGTGTTGCTACAACAATATGTGTAGGTCGTCTAAGTCGACTTTTTTGTACATCTATCTTAGCGCCTCCATAAACCGTTTCTATGAATATTTTATCGGTGTACTTCGTGAATTTGAACAGCTGTTTTCCAATTTGCTGGCACAGTTCGCGCGTAGGAGATATAATTAACGCTTGCACATTAGGTGCTTTAGGATCAACCTTCATTAGAATAGGCAAACCAAAAGCTGCCGTTTTTCCACTGCCTGTTTTGGCTTGTGCAATAAAATCTGTTTCCATCTCCAATAAAATTGGAATCGTTTTTTCTTGGATTTCGGTTGGAGTTTCTATCCCCAATTCACTTAATCCTTTTCGCAAACCCTTTGAGATGCCTAATACACCGAACGTAGTACCCATGATATTTTTCTAATTGAAGCGCGAAGTTACGGAGCTAAAAACAAAAATCCCCCTTTTCGTAAAAAAAGGAGGATTCTGTTTTATTTGAGAAATAAGCTTATTGCTTAATAATAGTAGCAGCGCTTTTTTGTCTGTTTTGATCTAAAACAACAACGTATGTACCGGCAGCAAGTCCAGATACATCAACACTTCCATTACCCGAAAACGAAGAAGAAGCAACCGCTCTTCCTTGTACATCGATAATAGTAGCAGTAGTTGCTCCGTTAGCACCATTAATGTTTAATACATCGTTACATGGGTTTGGAGAAACATTACCAGCAGCAGAAGATAATTCGGCAATAGAAGTAACATCATAACCATAAGTAATTCTCTGAGAAATTATAAATGCTTCATCCCAAGAACTCCAGTACTCATTAACATCCCTGTTAACAGTTCCGTTTGTGTTGTGAGTGTATGTATTTCTTCCTGAATTAATCCAATCAGGATTAGACCACGTTTCTCTCAGAGATCCTGTTAAATCAGCTCCAGAATAAGAATAGGTCGTTTTCCAGTAAGTATTCCATCCACCAGCACCATCAGAATTGCTGTACAATTCAGTTTCTTTGTTACCACCAGAATAAGTGTATTCCCATTTCTGGATTCCTGAAGTCCAAGTACCAGCACCATTGTTATAGTAATCAACTAAATAGTAACCTAACATTCCACCAGTATAGGTATAAGTGTAAACCTGAAAATCATACCAGTCATTGCTACCTGAGTCCCACATCATCAAAGCTTCTGCTGTTTTGTCTTCACCATCATAAGTAGCAGTAGATTTACTAGAATATGACCAGCCAAAGTTATAGGTTTCGCTTATCGATTCAGTTACCATTCCGTTAGCGTCGCTGGTAAAGGTTGTTCTACTCAAAGTATCTGTATATGCAGCACCATACCATCCAAAAGATAATGACGATGTTATATAATCATTAGCATCTAACGTGTTGAAGGATTTCGAATATTGCTAATACGACCCATCATGTAGATCTACTGTTGTTGTCTCAGCAGTTTAGGCTATTGCGGCGCTCGCAAATAAGAATCCCATTAAAATAGTTGATGTTGTTTTCATATGAATAATAGCTATTTAGAATGGCCTTTGTGATGAATTTTATCGCATTGGTTTCATCAAATATTAGCTTAAAAACTGCTCATTAAGAACCTTTTATGCTTGGTTAATTAATGGCAAATGTATTAAAAACGTATCAAGTTACTGCATTTGTGTTTGTTAATATTTTCCGATCAATTAATTACTAGAAATACATACATTTGAATCTTGCCTATTGGCAACCATGCAACAGTACTTTATTACAAACACTCTACAACAAGTAATGAATTTATTAAAATCGTGTCTCGTAGCAATTCTTATTATTACATCCATCTCGTGCGCTCAAACAGAAAAACAAAACCCCGAAAAAGAGTGGCAGAGCTTATTTAACGGTAAAGACCTAAATGGATGGGTTGCAAAATTTCATCATCATGAACTGGGTGATAATTACGCGAATACATTTAGGGTTCACAATGGTACTATACAAGTTAATTACGATGATTATACAACATTTGATGATCGTTATGGTCATCTGTTTTATGAGGAACCATTCTCTTCGTACCACCTTAAATTCGAATATAAGTTTACAGACCAATGGCTAACAGACGCAAAATATTTTACTTACAGAAACAGTGGAATTATGTTTCATTCTCAAGATCCTAAAACCATATTAAAAGAACAAGATTGGCCCATATCTGTTGAATATCAAATTTTGGCAGATGAAGACAAAGGCGAGGAAAGGCCAACTGGCAACATGTGTTCTCCAGGTACCGACGTTGTTTTAAAAAATGATAAAGCCCCACGTCATTGTGTTAAATCATCCTCTAAAACCTATAAATGGGATGAGTGGATGCAAGGTGAGCTTATTGTTTATGGTGATTTACTAATTATACATAAAGTGAATGGCGAAAATGTACTAGAGTATTCCAAACCGCAAATAGCTGGCGGCGTAGCTAATGGCTACGACCCACAAATTAAAATTGATGGCACTCCCCTAACAAGTGGATACATAGCTTTACAAGCAGAAGGCCAAGGCATAGCCTTCAAAAACATTTTGATTAAAGAATTGAAATAATCTTACAGTATTGGCCTTTTGTAACTTGATAATGTTATTAAACATAAATTTAAGATGAAACTCATTTATATTATAGTATTAATTAGCCTATTTCTCAATTCTTGCGGTAAGCCGGGAGAATGGTCGTTTAGAAGTAAGTTGTCAAGCAATGCATCAGGAATACATGAATTAATTTGAGCCGAAGACTTTTTACCCGACTATACATATTATATTAGAGCAACAATTTAGAAAAGTGAATTTGAAGATTACGTTGATGACTTTAATTTAAAACTTCACACAGACAGTAGCACTTATTCCGACGAAATTTTATGGTTGCATACAAATTCGGCAGCTGAAAATATGAATACTTGGTGGGATTCTGAATCGAATTTAGATTCGATGTTTGTAAATCAAAAAGGACATGAATGGATTATTGCGCGATACGTTGCTGGAAAACTTTATTTGAATGCACACATGCACTAATAAAAACAGCAACACTTCTTTAATTGGCACTAACTATTAAGAGCTTCTATATTTTGCCCCACCACTGTACATTGTTATTTACAATAGCAACCGAATAAGAACCTGAATGCTTCTTATTTCAACCAATCTACCTTACCACTACCTAAATTGTAATAAGCACCAACAATTTCAACACCTTCATTTTCTACAGCGTTAGCTATAATATCAGAGTTTTTTGTTAACGACTCAATACAAGCCTTTACATTGTGTTTTACTGCAACAGTTACATCGGTATTACCACCTGTGTTTACAAAACTCAATAAATGGTCAAGATTTGGACTTATTTCATCGCCTTTTATAGCAGCACCTACAGCACCACAAGCTTCGTGTCCCATTACCACAATTGCCTTCGTTTTTAAAACCGCAACAGCATATTCGATACTTCCAAGGCTACTTGGATTTGGAATATTTCCGGCAACACGAACATCAAAAAGGTCGCCTATACCTTGATCAAAAATTAATTCTGGAATAACTCTCGAATCTGCGCAATTCAATATTATTGCGAAAGGTGCTTGCCCTAAGGTAGATTGTTCACGTCTTTCTGCAGTGGTATGCGGATGATCGAGATTGTTGCTTTGGAAACGAGCGTTTCCAGAAGATAAACGTTTGAAAGCCGCACTTGCTTCTGATTCTTTGTTTTCTGAAGATGACATATGTAAGTTTTTTTAGTGTTTGAGTTTAAAGATACTCCTTAATTTTAATTTAATCTTTCGGGTAATTATTACGAACTAATACTGCAAGTTTACTTCCCCGATAGCCCAGATAATTATCAGGGACTCAAGCCTTATAAACGTTAAGTAAACCGACACGTTTTGTAGTATAGTGGGTTGATACAGTAATTATTAATAACTGAAAACTTAAAAAAATGAGCACAATTAGATTAGGTGACGAAGCACCAAACTTTACAGCACAATCCACCGAAGACGAAATCAATTTTCACGATTGGCTTGGAGATGGTTGGGGAATCTTATTTTTCTCATCCAGCAGATTATACGCCCGTTTGCACAACGGAATTAGGTACTGTAGCTAAATACAAAGCAGAATTCGACAAAAGAAATGTTAAAGTGGCTGCTTTAAGTGTTGATGGCCTTGATTCGCACAATGGATGGATTAAAGACATTAACAAAACACAACGGTTAACTTTCCTATTCTAGCCGACGAGGATAAAAAAGTAGCAATGCTTTACGACATGATCCACCCCAATGCAGATAATAAACTTACTGTTAGGTCTGTGTTTATTATTGGATCTGACAAAAAAGTAAAATTGATGATTACTTACCCAGCGTCTACAGGTAAAAACTTTGATGAGTTATTAAGAGTAATTGATTCATTACAATTAACTGCTTACCGTAAAGTTGCAACACTTGCTAACTGGAAAAATGGCGACGATTGCGTTATTGTACCTGCGGTTACTAATGAAGAGATCCCAAGTTTGTTTCCTAAAGGGCATACAGAGATTAAGCCTTATTTAAGAATGACTGCACAACCTAACTTGAATTAATAATTCCACATTGTATCAAAGGCATCCTGATGGTTATCGGGATGCCTTTAATGCTTATTAATAAATACTACGGGACAAAGCCCTAAATAACAAAGAGAATAAAATGGGCGATTTAAACCGTAAGGAACATTGGGATAACATATACCAAACCAAAGAACTTGATAAAGTAAGTTGGCACCAACCGTCGCCAGAAACTTCTTTGGAGCTTTTTAGTGATTTGAAAGTCCCTTTAACTGCGAAAATTATTGATGTTGGCGGCGGAGATAGTTTCCTTGTCGACCATTTACTTGATTTGGGATACACTGATGTTACCGTACTCGACATTTCAGCTAATGCCCTTGAAGGAGCTAAAAAACGCCTTGGCGATAGAGCAAAAAGTGTAAAATGGATTGTTGCGGATGCCTCTAATTTTAAACTGACAGAGCAATATGATTTGTGGCACGATAGGGCGGCATTTCATTTTTTAACAGACGAAAATGATATTACCAATTATATAAATATTGCTCAACAAAATATTAACCCATCAGGTATTTTAGCAATCGGTACTTTTCTAAAAATGGGCCAACTAAATGCAGCGGAATAGAAATAATGCAATACTCCGAATCAATAATGCATAACAAGTTTAAGGTGTTTTTTAATAAGATAAATTGTATTACGGTAGATCACAAAACACCATTTGGTACCATTCAGAGTTTTGTTTTTTTGCAGCTTTACCAGATTACCGAAAGAATAAAAACAACAGTAAAACTAGAGTGTAACGTGGTCGTATATTGACTTATTACATTTTTAGTTTCCGAATAACTTCGTCAATATCGGGCACACATCCACCCCAAACTCCTCCACCTGTCTGTTGAAGAGCAGCCCAAAGACGAACGGAAGCTGGAAGTTTAGGGTCTGCTTGCAAATCGGTTCTTGAGTTTCTTTCTGCAAGTATTTTATCACCTAATTCTACCGACAACTCTTCTGCAGGTGTATCCGCTAATCCAATTAAGTCAACCGATCCTTTAAGGTTATTATTATCTATAAAAACTTCGATTATGTCACCATTTTCAATTTTAGAAATCGGCCCACCAGCTAACGCTTCGGGGCCAATATGGCCAATACAAGGCCCGCTAGAAAATCCAGAAAAACGACCATCCGTTAGCAGCACATTATCTTGAAGCGACTTGGTATACTTCATAGCCATAGTAATCTGAGAAGTTTCAGGCATCCCCGCTCCTATTGGCCCTCTGCAAATCAACAGAATTACATCTCCTGGCGAAAGCTTCGAACTATCTTTTAACGCCCTTATAGCATCAACTTCGTTTGTAAATACTTTAGCAGGTCCGCGATGACGGTATACGCCATCTTTAAAAAGATCGGCAGAAATTGCAGTGCTTTTAACCACCGAACCTTCTGGTGCTAAATTTCCTTTTGGAAATACCAACGTTCTGGCAAGGCCTAACTCAGCTGCTTTTTCTATCCCCATGATTACATCATCTGGTTCAACGCCGTCTTTGGCAAGCAAGCATGCTCTAAATGCGGTCCTTCTCTCGGAAGTTTCCCAATCCTTTAAATTCTCTCCAAGAGTTTTACCCGTAACAGTGAGTGCATTCAATCTCAACAAACCAGCATCGCGCAAATGCAACATGGTTTCTGGCACACCACCAGCTAAAAACAACTGAACTGTAGTAAAGTTTTGAGGTCCGTTTGGCAATACGTCAACTATTCGCGGTACTGATCGGTTTACTTCTTCCCAATAAGCAACATCGGGAATTTTAACACCTGCCATCCTTACAATAGCAGGTAAGTGTAAAAGTAGATTGCTAGATCCGCCCATGGATGCATGAACTACCATGGCATTGTGCAAGGCATCTTCTGTAATAATGTGATTCAGATTGATCTTTTGCTCCATTAAGTTCTTTAGGGCTTTGGCAGATTCAATTGCCATTTCTAACCAAATTTGCTGACCAGATGGTGCTAAGGCAGAATGTGGCAAGGAGATTCCTAACGCTTCTCCAATTACTTGAGAAGTTGCTGCTGTGCCTAAAAATTGGCAGCCCCCACCTGGCGTTCCGCAAGCAGCACAACCAAGTGCCGATGCTTCTTTAAGTGATATTTCGCCATGCGAAAACCTAGTGCCTATTGATTGAACACGCCCTGCGTCTTCTCCCGTTTCTGGCGCCAACGAAACTCCACCAGGAACTATGATGCCTGGCAAATCAGCATTTTCAGCTAAGCCCATCATCATAGCTGGTAAACCTTTGTCGCAGGTGGCAATGCCCATAACTGCCTTTCTACTTGGCAACGATCTTATCAATCTACCTAATACCTCGCTAGCAGAATTGCGGTAAGCCAAGCTATCCATCATTCCAAGCGTACCTTGAGTACGTCCATCACAAGGATCTGAGCAATGACCAGCAAAAGGCAAACAGCCCATTTCTTTAAATTGCTGAGCAGCTGCTTTTACCAAAAGACCTAATTCCCAATGACCTGTATGATAGCCTAAAGCCAACGGTGTTCCATCATCGGCTCGGAGGCCACCCAGTGTAGTAAGAATTAATACTTGTCCGTCTCGCAGCCTTTTTCCTTCCCAGCCCATTCCTGCATCCTGCGACATTCCAAAGAGGTTACCGCTAGGTGCATTTCTAAGCATGTCTTCTGTAATGGGAAATTCTCCCGTTCGGGTAGGTGCTTTTGTTTGTATATCGTAAAGCGACTTGTTAAGATTAAACCAATTTTCTGACATTAAAGCTTTTTAATGAGTTAGTGTTTTTTTAAGATTTTCGGGCAATGGGCTATTGGTAGTCCAGCCGCCATCTACAACTATTTCCTCGCCATTAATGTGACCAGCACGTTTATCAGCCAAAAATAAAGCGGTGTAAGCAATGTCGTCCGTAGAACCAATTTGTCCATCTGGAGTTACCGCACTCCACTCTTTAACATACTCTTCATCTTCCAAAGTTCTTTCGGTACCTGTTGCTCCAGGAGAAATAGCATTTACAGTTATGCCATATTTACCCAATTCGCTAGCCAAAGACTTTGCAAGCATTCGAATGGCTGCTTTGGTCATAGCATAAGCACTCGACCATAAATGAGCCTGGATGCCGTTAACAGACGACATCAATATAATGCGTCCTTTTGTTCCGTTTTTAATCATTTCTTTAGCAGCAGCCTGAACTGAGAAATAGGTTCCTCGCATGTTCACCGACATTAAATGATCGAACTCTTTAACATTAACATCCAAAAATTTACTAAAAACCGTTATGCCTGCATTGGCTACAAAAACATCTAGGCCATTGTTTTTTTCGGCAAAGTCTTTAATGCTATTGGTTATTGTATCGGTATCGGATAAGTCGCCAGGAAAAGGAAAAACCACTTCCTTTTTTAAATCGGTATTTATGTTTTTACAAGCTTCAATTGTCTCGCTATTATCGAGAGAGTTTAGCGCTACAATGGCTCCTGCTTCTGCAAACTCTCTGCATATTTTAAATCCAATTCCACAACCGGCACCGGTAACAAAAACTTTCTTTCCTTCAAATCTCGACATTCCTCTTTTGTATTTTGATTATCACAGCCTGCTTGTTGCTAGTAGTACAAACTTACAAAGTAATCATGTGATGAATTCACACAAATCTAAATATCTTTAAAACTTTCTACGGCGTTTATTTTCACTACTTATCAAACTTGAACCGCCAGTTCAAGAAATAAAAAGGTTTCTTCTTCTTCTTCTTCTTCTTCTTCTTCTTCTTCTTCTTCTTCTTCTTTCCGATAAAAAATAATTCTGGGATATTATTTAAATTTGCTGAACTATGAAAGCAGAAATAATTGAAAGCATACCGAAGTTAAAGTTAGGTGAAGGTCCTGTTTGGGATCACAGAACAGGCACACTGTGGTGTGTAGATATATTGAATGGTGAGTTACATTCCTATCATCCAGAAAGTGGAAAGGCTAACAAGCATGCCATTGATAAATTTATAGGAGCATCAGTACCCTGCGAAAACAATGAAATTCTGATTGCTGCACATCAAGAATTCCTTTTATTCAATCCCGAAACCAAACAATTAGCTCCTGCTGGAGACCTTAAATTGACAGATGAGAACCTTCGGTTTAATGATGGGAAATGTGATGCAAAAGGAAGGTTTTGGGCTGGTTTTATGGAGCTTGATCCTACAGACCCCACTGGAAGTTTGCATTGTTTAACTAAAGGGAAATCGACTAAAAAGCATGCCGATGTTTTCATTTCTAATGGACTTGCTTGGTCGGCAGATCAAACTAAAATGTACTACATCGATTCTCCCACCCACAAAGTACAAGTATTTGATTATGATTTAGAAGCAGGTGAGATTTCTAACAGAAAGGACTTGTTAAACTTTGACGAATCAATGGGATTTCCTGATGGTATGACCATTGACAATAATGGCAATCTCTGGATTTGTTTTTGGGATGGCTCAAAAGTTTGTTGCTTCGATCCTGAAACAGGCACAGAAATTACAAGAATTGAGATGCCTGTAGAACGTCCTACCTGCTGTACGTTCGGAGGTCCCAATATGGATATCCTGTATATCACTTCTGCCGAAAAAGATGATGACCCTTTAGGTGGATCAACATTCTTTTGCTTACCAAATGTAACGGGGCCTAATACTAACTTTTATAGTAAGTAACTCATGTTACGCAGTTATAAATGATAAATTTACATATGGATGTTGAAAACTTATTGCAGATTTATCAGGAGGGCTTAATGGCCAGTTCTTTTCAGGTAACGTGTACAGGGTTATCAGATATTACAGACAATGTAAT
>JABSPQ010000052.1 GCA_013214205.1 Flavobacteriales bacterium | reverse complement strand
CCATTCGCACTTTGGCCATAGGACGAAAAAACTATCTCTTTGCTGGTTCTCACAATGGAGCTAAAAGTACGGCCATGTTCTATTCCTTTTTTGGAACATGCAAAAAGAACGATGTTAATCCTTACCTATGGCTCAAAAAAGCACTTGACATCATACCCGAGCACAAAGTGAACAAATTAGAGGAGTTGCTACCGCAAAACCTTAAACTGGAATAAATCTACAATTGTAAATTGAAAAGAGATTCCTATATGTAGTTGGCAGGATGCTTACGTATTACAACGTATTAATTTAAATAAAAGGATAAGATTAATAAGAGAATGAATGGATTGTTTAGTTGGAAAGGGAAACAAAGCCCGCTAATGGGTAATACATCACGAACTGCAATAGAAATATAGCTAATAAACTATTCCTGTTCTGCGTAATTAATAAACACCCATCCAGTCCATGATACTTTGTCATCATAGTTAAGAATGTAATAATAGGTATCCTCGCTTAAAAGTTCATCATTGGTTCCTTTTCCGTCCCAATCTTCAGTATAGTCATCATCGTTGAATACCATTTGCCCCCATCTGTTAAATACAGTGAATTTAAGTTGACGAGTTAGCCTAGTTCTTTCTAATAATATAAAATTATCATTTATCCCATCTCCGTTAGGTGTAATGATATTTTGGAATTTTAATTTAATGTCAATTATCTCAGGGTTAATGATAGTATCTCTACAGCCTAACTCGCTAATGGCAACCAATTTAACATTGTAATCTCTTAGAATCTCAAAGCGGTGAATTGGATTCGTTAGCGTACTAATACTGTCTTCACCAGAATTAGGATCGTCGAAGCTCCATTCGTAAGTGACTGCCCCAGTACTTTCGTTATAGAAATTATAGAACGGAATGTAAATGTTACCGCCTTCAATTTCAGGTTCGCTACTAAATCCTGCTTCGGGTAAATCTCCTGCAACAACTCTTTCTGATAATTCCATTTCACAAGGAGTGCCCGAAGTCAAGTTATCATAGTACATCGTTACTACCGGGTGAAACTCTCCAGACTCATTGTATATAGTTCTTACGCTTCCAGCTGTAGTAGTTGTGGTATCGTTAGAATTATCAAAATAACCATCTCCTTCAAAGTCCCATTCGTATTTTGTAATGGAAAAGTTAGCAGTATTCACTCTGTCATCATTCAATATGAATTGCGCATCGAATGGTATACATCCAGTATCAGGGAAGGATATTTCAACCTCCGGTACTGCAATAAAAACTAGATTACGAGCCGTATCTATTGAATAGCATTCTCCTGTACTATGCGATACCTTAATGGCTACGTCATAAGTTCCTGGGTTGGCATAAAAGTGAGATTCAGAGAAGTCTGTATCTTTAGTAGTACCTTCAATATTATTATCTGAAGAAGATGGATCTCCAAATCCGAATATGTAGCTATAGGTTGGAAGAGAAGGGGGTGTACCTTGATCAATGTGGGCATCAATTACATACGTGCCAGAAGAACAGGCATTAGGGTCTCCAAGAGTTGAAAGAGAAACTAATGGGCCAGCAACGCCAATCGTTGTTTCGTATAAATAGTTACAGTTTCCAAGGGTGTCGTATAAGATTATCTTGGCGTCAAACGAACCAGCATTAGTATACGTGTGTGTAACTGGCTCTCCAAAGCTATTTACCCGAATTCCATCTCCGAAATCCCAAGAAACCACATGAACATTTACCGTATCATCATTTAAGGAAAACCTAACATCCTTAGGAGAACAATCATTCAATTCTTCAATAGAAGCCGTTCCTTGAACTCCTGCTGCGAAAATTCCTTTGGTAATGCTATCTCTACAGCCAGCATCGGTAACAAATGCCAATTTAATGAATGTGGTATCTCCAATGGGTAAACTAAATTGTGGATTTACTTCATTGGTAGTTTCTACTAAAATGCCATTGTGGGTAGTTGTCCATGTATACTTGTCTATTTCGTCTGAAGCTGCATAAATAGATGTATCGTATAAATATACCGTGCCCTCACATGGATCCAAACCAAAATCGTGTCTGTAGTGCGCTAGTGGATCACTAATTTTGACAGATTGCCGTATGGTGTCAATACAACCGAAACTATCAATTACTAAGAGCTGTGGGCTGTATAAAGCTGAGTCTGGACCGTAAGTGTGATTGATTGTCATACTTGTAGTTGTATCCACATCAGAAGTGTCGCACCAATTCCAAATGTATGTTGCAGTTCCGGCAACATTAGCAGAAGTGCTTTCATATTCATACTCTCCGTTTCCACAACCTAATGTTGGATATATAAAGTTAGCAGTAGGATTCGATGTTTCGATCATACCAAAAATTGTATCGGTATCACTACAACCTAAGTAATCTACAACGGTAACAATTATATCAAACACACCAACACTATCATATTGATGCGATATGGAAATATTTGCTTCACTACTATCATTTTTTGTATCACCAAAATCCCAATATCGTTGTACTATTGTACCTGTGTGGCTAACTGTATCTATAAACTTCACAGATAAGTTGTCGTTTACATAATCGTTAATGCACCCATAAGTTCTACTCGCTACAAAACCAATCTGGGGTATTGGGTTTACTCTAATTTTCATTTCAAGAGTAGTATCCTTACATCCATATATGTCTGTAGTTATTAATTTTACCAAATATTCGCCTGGTTCTTTGTAGATATGCCCAACTGAGTCTCCTTTGTACATAGTTCTTGCACCATCCATGTTTACACTAAGCATAGAAACAGTATCGCCAACAGCGATAACCCCATCTCCAAAGTACCATTTAAACTCAACAATTGGGTACTCAGATACGGAAGTGTCCAGAAACATCAAAGTATCTTTAGACCCGCAACCAGTACCAATTTGTTCGAACCCTGGTTTTATTTGGGAAATCCTTATAGTTTTAGATGTAAGGTCAAAGCAGTCGTCCGCTTCATTCCATGCATAAAGTGTTATATCATGCCTTCCTGGTGTAGTAAAAACGTGTTTAAATGGTATGGCTCTGTTCGAATCCAAATAAAACTCCATCACGCTATCCGTCATGTACATACCAGTTGGTTGAAAGTTAGAATTGCATACTCCTATATCAGTAAGTATTGCTGTTGTATCATCACATGCAGGATATAACGAATCTTTAACACCTACTCCAAAAAGAATGGAATCTCTAGGAATAGTTAGCAAATAATCGGGAAAACGGGCTACTATGCTATCGGCTATTATGTCTTCAAAATAAGTAAATGTGATACCTGTATAATCGTATAAATATCTGTCCGTGTAATTTTTTGTGTGTACTGTATCATTTAAAAAGATAGTGTCTCCCATTACATGATACTCGTAATTGCACCCAAATTCAAAAGACTCATCTTTTGATACAATTAAAGTTTCTGGTTGAAGATATATGATGTAAGTAGTGTCATTAAAGTTTCCGCCAGCGTATACTGTATAGGAATTTGTGTCAGCATCGGCGATTGAAGTAATTAGGGTGTCTTTGTAGACCCAAACAGTGGTTTCTTCAATAAATACAGTGTCAGTTTCCATATCTATTCGATGTTTGTAGTCACCCAAATAAGTTACACCATCGAAAGTTAGTAGTGAATCTTCAAACTTGGTTGAAGATGAATCACCCATACTCCACAACCAAATGTCCGTGTTCTGACTGCTATCTGCTATTATTACTTGCCAACCACCCGTTGGTAGAGTATCTCCAGTACAAAACTTATCTGATCTACCATTAGTAGATGTAAGTAAATCAAACATTGGTTTAGCTCCTTTGGTGGTGATAACATCTTCTATAATAGCCGTGTCACCTACACATCCATTGTGTACAGAATATAACCTAACAGTAAAAGTGCCCAGTTGATCGTATGAATGAGGAACAGGGAGAGCATCTTCTATAAATCTTTGAATAAGTGGGCCATTGCTGCACGAAGGAATATATCTTCCATTGGTACCAAAATCCCAATAGTTCTCTGTTGCCCAGGCATCAGATTCGTTTGTGAACGATACAATTAGCGGAAGACACCCTTCCAAAGGACCTACTACGGTAAAGTTACTTGTAGGCTTTTGGCCAACTTCAACTGCGCAAAATCGTTCTGTTATTGTTTTACCATTAGGTGCTAAACAGGTTCTTGTTTGACTTAATCTAACAGTGTCGGTGCAACCATTCGCAGTTTCTATTATTAATTGCGGATTATAGATGCCGGGGTCGGTATATACATGCGCTGGAGTTTTATATGTACAAGTTGTATTTCCTCCTGCAAGTATTGGTTCGTCTCCGCCGCTAATAGCTGTGCCATCACCAAAATCCCAAGTCCATTTTACAATTTCGTCCGTAAACGGAGGAGCGTAGGTGCTTGAATCTCTAAAGTAGATTTTTAAGGGAGTACATCCTTTAAAAACATCATTTGTGATATGGAAGTCGGCAAGTGGTTTTACTATTTTAATGAAATCGTCTTTAATAATTGTATCCGCACAGCCAGGTCTCGATGGAGATGAAACGATTAAAGATACATTCATTATGGTGTCGGAGTCAAATGTGTTGATTCCCTCCCAATATCTAGGTGGGAATGTATACGTATGTGCTGGGTTTTGAACGTTGTAATCTTTTGAATAATCATACTCCGTAGTATAGTCACCAGGATTATCGGGGTCATCATTCCATTCGCCGTTACTCATATCCCATTCCCATTCTAGATCTGTCCAACCTAAAAGATTAGGAGTAATATCTGTATAAGTAGCTTCGTAACCCACACACCAAAGTTCTTTATCAACAGTAAAGTCGGCCTCTAATCTATCATGAACGACAATGTGACTAGTTTTCGTTTCAGTAAAAATGCCACCATTACTGGAGTCTGGAGTGTATACTTCCAAAGTTACCGTATAGCTCCCTGTTTCAGTATAACCATGAGAAGGACTATGTATATTTGAAAAATTATCGGTTCCAGAAGCAGGATCACCAAAATCCCATTTGTAAGTAAGATCGATTATTGGAAGGTTGCTTGAAGTAGTAGTTTGTTGAAGAAAATCGATAAGAAGTGGTGTACATCCTTCTACAATGTTACTGGTAGTATTAAAATCTACATCTATTTCTTGTAAGCTAATTTCTACTGTTGTTGTGCTTTCACATTGCTCTCCGTTTTTAAGGGTAAGTTCAACGGTGTAATCATCTGGATCGATATAAGTATGGTTAGGCGATGTGGCAGTGGCAGTATTTGAAGTAGAACCCGATTCGCCAAAATCCCAAGAATAATTTAAACCGCTTCCGATTGAATTAGATCCATTAAAATTGAAAGTATTATCTGGAACATACTGAATGTTTAATGCTGTAATTATCGGAGTTGGTAATTCCTTAACATTTACAACATCTGCTTTTTCAAAAGATTTAATACAACCATTATCATCTTCAACCGACAATAATGTATTCCATAATCCAAAATATGTGTAACACTGCTCTGCGTGTTGATCAGGACTTCCTGTGCCGTCGAAAAAGATCCAAGCCCATGCAATAATTTCTCCGTCTCCAGGAATAGACTCGTCTGTATACTGTACGCATTTATTTGCACAAATATCAGTTATGTCAACGCTAAATGCTGGTGTGGGTGGTTTGTATACTTCAATTGCATCTTCAAGAGGAAAAACTAAAGTTCCGTTTATTGTTAAAGAAACCGTATATAAGCCTGGTTCGTCGTATGTATGACTTACAACACTTGGTGATGGATTTCCCAATTCAAACTCAAGTGTTTCTCCATCGCCAAAATCCCAAACCCAGTCTTCCGCTAAAGTCGATAAGTCGATAAAGTCAACCGCCAATTGTTCGCAACCTGTTGTGGCGCCGTCTATTGAGAATTTAGAAGTAGCTTGTCCAAATCCAACAAAAGATGCCCCTATAAAGCAAAACAGTAGTAGATATTTAATTTTATTGATCATCAATTATTTTTTCTTCTTCTTCTTGTCTTCTTGTAAAAATCGATAACTGAAACCAGCACTTGCAAAGCCAATATTCTCATATCCTGCCTCCAAGAAAACCCCCATATTGTTATCAATCATAAAACGAGTTCCAATCATTAACCCATAGTTAACGCCATCTTTGGTAGGAGAGAACATGTATAAACTGTCAGTTATCTTTGCCAGATCATTAGGATCGGAAGTTAAAGTGTAGCCTCCAATTACAGTTGCATATACATCCCATCTTTTTGGGTTGTAATTAATTACCGATCTAACAACGTCGTTTAAATGATAAGTTGCCCTTATGCCGATACTGTAATAATTATACCAATAGTTTTTATCGTCTCCTTCGTCGAAATGATTTGCCCAACCATCCGGAAGGCTATCACTAGGCTCATAATCTTCGGGGTTAGTGTTATTCCTTTTCGTTTCTGTAAAATGCTTGATGTAAATACCAGCGCTAATTTTTGAGGTAAGTGCTCTGTCTATATTTAAAAGAAATGGAGGTGTATACCCTTCGCCTAAATACGATGCTCCAAAACTTGCAACTGTAGAGCCTGCATGGTGGGCATCATATCTTACAACACTGTTAGTATGGTCATCAATTGCCTCTTGAAGACGGTCGAACCTGGCTTCGTATTTTTTTACGAGGTAGGGTAGTGTTTTTTCGTCGTTAAGTTTTTCTAAGTAGTAATCGGCAGCCATTTGCATGGCTTCAACGTTGCTGGTACCCTTATCTAAAATAGCTTTGGTAGCTCCTTTTAATTTTCGGGGCATGTCTTTTATCTCAAAAAGATCGCTTGTTACGTACGCCAGATTTTTGAGATAGCCTTCTCTAGCTGGCTCGGTTAGTCTTTCGTTTTTCGCTTGAAGAACACAGTATTTAACATCGTCAACCATTTTGGCTAACAGAGTTTTACTTACTTTAATTGGTGCCTCGCCAGTGGGCGTGTTTTTCGCTTGCGAATACACACTTACCTGCGACAACAAAAAAATTATAAGAAGATATATTGTAAACTGAGCCCTCATGCAATTACAAATATAATGAAACTGAGTATTTATTGATAATTTACAATGGCTAAAATTGCCAGTGGATTCACTGGTTTTCAAAGTTTTTAAGTAGAATAAGGGTGCACTCTACTTTTCTGTTGGTTTAGGCTTGAAGATCTCAAGTTTTAACAAACCTCTTTTTTGAAGAAAATAGCTGAATGCAGTAATTAAAACGCCTATTCCATATTGAATGCTTCTGCGTAAATTAATAGACGAAGCATCTGTAAAATATTTAGTAGGACAAGTGATTTCTGCTATTTCGAAGCCAGCATAAAATATTTGAGCCAACATCTGATTGTCGAATACAAAATCGTCTGAATTTGCCTCGTAATTAATGCTTTCAATTACCTCTCTCGAAAAAGCTCTATAACCAGTGTGGTATTCGGAGAGTTTCTGACCCATTAAAATGTTTTGAGTAAGTGTTAAAAATCGATTCGCAATGTATTTATAAATTGGCATGCCGCCTTTCAATGCTCCTTTTCCTAAGATTCGAGAGCCCAAAATACAAGGATATAGGTCGTTGGAAATAACGCTAGCCATTGCCAAAATAAGCTTTGGAGTGTATTGATAATCTGGGTGAACCATGATGATGATATCCGCATCTAAATCGAGTGCTTTTTGATAGCAAGATTTCTGATTTCCTCCATACCCCTTATTAGTATCGTGAGAAACAATGTGTTTAATGCCAATTCGCTTAGCTACTTCAATTGTATCATCCTTACTACAATCATCAACCAGAATAACATCGTCCACAATGTCTTTAGGGATTTCGTTATAAGTTTGCTCAATGGTTCTTTCTGCATTGTAAGCAGGAAACACAACCACTATTTTTTTATTGTTTAGCATATCTCTCGTTATTCAACCTGTTGGCCTTGAGGAGCACCCGCAGCTTGTTGTGCTGCAAATTGTGCTGCCAGATTTTTGTAATAATTGTGTTTTTCGGTATCTCCTAAATGAAAATAAACGGCAGTTAAATTATTAAGCACCTTTACATTATTGGGTTTTAGCTGTAAAATTCTTTCAAAAACCTGAATGGCTTCTTCGTTCATTCCCTTAATCCCGTATGCAACACCCATATTGTCGAGCAAACTAGTATTGTTAGGATCCTTATTTATTCCTTGTTGAAAAAAAGCAAGCGCCATATCAATGTTATTCATTTTTTGCCCATAAATCCGGCCAATACGATTGTATACATCGGCCTCATTATCAGTATATTTAAGTAAAGCCTTATAGCTATCTAAAGCCACCTCATATTGCCCGTTGTCTGTGCAAAGAACTCCGATGTGCATTAAGTTTTGCATTGCATCTACATAATTATGGTGAATGCTGGCTGCGTAGTCATACCTTTTTACCGCTTCGCTATAATTCTTTATTTCATAAAGGGCATTCCCGAGTAGGAGCCAAGAATTACTATAGGTAGGATAAATTTTTATTGATTTATCCAAGTAAAATATAGCCTTGTCAATTGCTGTTTTTTTCTCTTCTTCTATATCGGTTTCCCTTGCTACATCGATGTAAGAAGCACCTGCCGACATGTTTACTTTTGCACTTCCTGACGAGGTTTCTACATCTGTAATAAACAGGCTGTAATCGGATTCCCAAGCATAATTCCGATCAATTGTTTTGGCCGAATATCCAACTATAATAAGGGCTAATACCCCTATCTGCAGCATGTTTAAAATTTCTGGATTCTTAATCTTTTTTGGTAATTCCCATAGTACAACAAATGCAATCACAATACAGGCGCCCAATAAGGAAACATGCATAAATCGTTCGTTCATAAATGTTCCAATCGGAAATACGATGTTGGAGGCCAACGACAAACCTGCAAGGAAAATTAAAATGGCGAAACTGTATATGTTCTTTTTTATAATTCCGATTACTGCAACTATTATTAATCCTGCATAGGCTAGTAGCGACACAAAAGCTCTAGGATCGGCCCATTTTATTATTGGTATGTGAAAAGGATAATAATCGTGTGTTAATGGGTGAGGGATAAAAATCAGTTTTAAATACAATCCCAACGTATAAAAAATTGTCGCGAATTTATCGGTAACCAAAGCACCAGTAAATGGATCGTTCATTAATCCACCATGCGAACCAGTACTGGGTTTGCCAAGGAGCCAAAACCTAAAGGTTACATAAACAACGGTAGTGATAAAGATTGGGAGTACGGAAATTACAACTTGTTCGAATTTTTTGTTGGTTAGGTAGTAAACAAAAAATGGAATAATGGCCAAGAATATCAAGGCGCTTTCTTTCGATAAGTAGGCTAGGAAAAACAGCACACCAGCAATTACACCCGATTTTGTTTGCTTGTCTTCTAAGTAATTGAGTGTGTAGTATAGGGTTCCCAGAGCGAAAAGCAAAGTAAGTATTTCATCTCGTCCTTTAATATTAGCAACTACTTCGGTATGTAAAGGATGTGCAACAAATAGTACGGTAATTACAAAAGGCAGCGACAAATACCACTTGTCGCCATGTACTTTAAAAAGCCGAATTAGAATTATATAAAGCAGCACACCCGAAAATGCGTTGAGCAACATGTTTATGAAATGGCTAATTTGCGGATATCGCCCAAAGAGTTGCCATTCTATGGCATAGGATACCACAGATAATGGTCTGTATCTACCACCAGCAACCAAATCTTTTTTCTTTCCATAAAAACCTACAAATAGGTCGTACGCCATAATATCTGGAATGCCTGAAAAGCCTTGCTTGGTAAACTCATTATGGGTAATTACAATCTTGTCGTCAAGTGTGTAATCAAACGGAATTGTATTGATATAAAGTAAACACCCTAGCAGAAAAATTAGATATCTAGGAAGATTGTTTTGGGTCGCTTGTTCGCTTAGCGGAATTAAATATTCTCGTAAAGGGTTCTTGCTTTTTCTTTTAACAGCTGCTTGATCTGCATTCTGCCCCGAACCCCTTTCAAATCTCTTGGTTGATTTCTTATTTATTTTGTATGCCATTTGGTTGTTTGGTTGCCCAAATATCTTCTTGAGAATCTAAAATAGGTAAAATCGTGAATAACCGTTGATATAAATAATATTAAAGGTTGTTAATTTGTTATTCAAATTTTTGAAGTAGATGATATCTCAATCAACAGATGTATGTTACAATTGCGGAAAAGGGGAGAGCACTTTTCTTTATTCCACGCGGTCAACCCAAAACGAACCCTTTAATTTACATCAATGTAAATTTTGTGAGGCAATTTATTTAAATCCACATCCTACAGCTGCTCAGTTAGATAAAGCGTACGACGAAAGTTATTATGGCACAGGAGAAGAAAAATTTAATTCGTTTGTCGAAAAAGTTCTCAACTACTTCCGAAAAGGCCGAGCAAAAAAAATATCAGGTTTTCTTAAACCAAAATCCAAAGTATTAGATGTTGGTTGTGGCAATGGAAAATTCCTTGGGTTTGTTTCCGAATTTGATCATGAAATTTATGGGATCGAAACATCGGGTAAGTCCGCTGACAGAGCAGCAAGAGTGCCTTTGTTAAATTTGAAAACAGGAACGCTATCCAGCGATACCTACCCCGAAAACTCATTTGATGCCATCACGCTATTTCATGTGTACGAGCACTTGCACAACCCTAATGAGACATTAGAAATAATTTCGGAAATATTAAAACCGAATGGTGTTTTAGCCATATCTGTACCCAACATAAATAGCTGGCAAAGCAGCCTATATAAAGGAGATTGGTTGGCTTTAGATCCTCCACGACACCTTTTCTTTTTTCGCCCTAAAAGGTTTATTGAATTGTTGGATGAAAAGGGTTTTGAATTAATTTCTGAGAAATATTTTAATGTAGAGCAGAGCCCGTTTGGTCATCAGCAAAGTATTTTAAATAAATTCCTCAAAAAAAGAGATGTTCTTTATGAATCGATTAAAAACAACGAAGATTATTATAAAGAGTATTCGTCGTTCTCCATTAAAGCGCAACAGATGTTTTACAAATTGTCGTTTCCGTTATTTATAGTTGTCGATGCAATAGATTCATTATTTGGAAAGGGCGGAAATGTGGATTTCGTTTTTCGGAAAAAATGAATTCGATAAACATCAAATTATTTCTTGAATCGAATCAATAATTGTATTTTTTCTTCGCTTTAAATACCATCAGACCAAGAGCAAGTAATGCGTGAACTCTTTAATCGAATTTTTTTAATTCTTTTACAACTCCTTTGTTTAGGAAGGGTTGCAACCCTGCACGCAAGTTCTACAATCGATTCTTTAGAAACTCTTTTATCCGAAGAGAATGCGATTGAAACGAAAATGGAGATAAGAATGCTCCTTTCCGATCAATATGCCCAAGCAGATAACAGTAAAACAGCTCTCGAACATGCTTATACAGCGGCAGAACTGTCTAACGAAATAGGCGATAGCCTTGTAATAATAGAAGCCACCAGTAATATTGCTTACGTGTACAGAATTACTGGCAATGCTACTAAAGCTTTAGAATACTAAAAAAAATCGGTTGAATACTTGGTCGAAATTCAAGCTGCCGAAAAGGAGGCCGAGACGCTGGGTTACATCGGCAACATTTATGAAGAGGAATCTAACTATTTAAAAGCGGCTGAATATTACATTGAAGCTTATGAAATTGAGAAGGACTTAGGCGAATAAATTAGAATTGGAGATGCATTATCGGCGATTTCATTGGCATACGATTACTTGGGCAACTACTCTAAATCGTTGGAATATTGTATTGAGGCCTATAGGATGTTTGCTTCTGTAAACTGTAAAATTGGCATGATGAATACCAACAACAGCTTGGGGGTGTTAAATTATTATCAAGAAAATTACGACCAAGCGATGACCTATTATAAGAAGTCGTTGGTATTGGCAGAAGAGCTTGAAAACCTAGATGGCATTTCTATGGCGGCATGCAATATGGGCGAATTGTTTGCTATTGATGGCGATTTAGAGAAAGCACTTACATATTATGAGAGGGGGCTTAAGATAGATCAAGAATTAGAAAATCCAGGTGGTGAGATTATTTCGCTGAACAATATTGGCGAGTTGTATGCCAAAATGAAAGAATATACCACGGCCGAAGATTATTTGCAACCGGCAATAGTAATTGGAGAGGAGGAAGCCGATTTATGGGGGCTTTCTAATCCATTAATAGCGATGGGGAATCTTCGAATAGCACAGCGGAAATATCCAGAAGCAGTTAGTTGTTTTCAAAGATCAATAGCTATTACCGAACAAATTAGTGCGCTTTTTGAGCTGAATAAATCATACAAAGGAATTACAACGGCTTATGAGTCGATGGGCGATTATCAAAGTGCTTTGGTTTATTTCAAAAATCACATAGAGGCTAGAGATAGCCTTTTTAGCAAGGATAAAAATGTGATTTTGTACGACATGAAAATCAAGTACGATACCGAAAGAAAAGACGATGAAATAAAGGTATTGAACCAATCCCGTCCTAAACGAAAAAGAGATTAAAAAAATAGAGAGTTAATTTTAAGTATCTCAAATTATCTTTGAGTTGAACAGCCCCAAACGCCCTCTCTATGTCAAACATAACATTATTTGATCAAATAGTTCAGAAATTAGATCGCTCAATTTTCAAGGTAGATTCAAGTAATAAATGTAACTTTTGGGTTAAATAATAATTGATTCATTACAAATGTAGGTGTTTCATATCCAAACCTTTTTCTAGGCCTATTATTTAGCTTCAATTCTATCTCTTTAATCCTTTGTTCATTAATGTTGGTAAAGTCTGAACCTTTCCTGAAAT
>JABSPQ010000051.1 GCA_013214205.1 Flavobacteriales bacterium | reverse complement strand
TTACATTGTCTGTAATATCTGATAACCCTGTACACGTTACCTGAAAAGAACTGGCCATTAAGCCCTCCTGATAAATCTGCAATAAGTTTTCAACATCCATATGTAAATTATCATTTATAACTGCGTAACATGAGTTAGTAAGCTATTGAACGTAGAAGGAAATACTTCCGTAGTTAGTATGTAAAGAATGGATATTGCGTCCCTTCTGACCTTTCAAGGATTAAAATAATTGAGAACGCCAGTCCAAAGAAACTTTTACTTACTTAACACTTGTAGAGTTCAAACTTAACACTTGAATCTCAAGAACCTCCTCAGCGCAACGTAACCCCGTTTCGAGCGCACCAAAAACAGTAGCCGAATGCCGATTATTAGACGCCTCGCCACCAAAGAATAATTTGTCGTTAACGGGCTGCGCTAAAATTTCTCTGTGCCCCAACCCTTCTATAGGATTAATTCCTTTAGTGGCATAAGAGTACACGCCTTGAATGTAGGGGTTCATACCAAAATCCATATGGAAGGACTCTATAAAATTATCGGAAGCCACTGTGCCACCATAAATCTCATCTAATCCTTTTAGCACCTCCTTGTCCATGTCCACGTCAGGCTGTCGTAAATGAGCAGCGTTATCTCCCATTATATAACATACCATCACATTAGGATCTGCAACACCCTCGCTTCTATAGTCTGCCGGAACCCAGCACCTGCTACCATACCCAGCGTTGGTCATATCCCTTACTCCACTTTCTTCCCAAATCGGTTTTTTAAATTTCATATAAAACCTCCAACCGGGCTCTAAGGATAAACTATTAATAGCGCCTAGTTTTTGCTCGGGTAAACTCGGCTTAAATTCAATCCCATTATTTTTAAGTACAGCTACCGATACAGTTATAACCACCTTATTGGCAGAATACTCCTTGCCATCGGCGTCTTTTATTTTAATAATGTCTCCCGAATAATCGATAGAAACCACCTCGGCATTGTAAATAATTTTTTGCTCGTCGTGCAATTTCTGAAAATAAAGACTGTCCATAACAACCTTATAAGGCAAGTCTACATAATAAGTTTCTCGTCCTCCATCTCCCCATTTACTAGAGGTTGGAGTTGTATATATATTATTGAGCGAAGCCGCATTATTGCCTCCGTAATCAGAATTGATTATGTCCCACATACTACCGCCAGAATCCACTCCATGCATTTTTAGCGCTTCCGTAAACGTTATATCTGGTCCAACATATTTATAAACTTCGTACAATTTTTCATCCGCCTCGTATATAAGTTTATTATCAATATCTCTAACCAGCTTTCCGTCTTTACGATAAAAAGTCGCTCCATAATCGCCTCCTAATTCAAAATCGTGAATTACAAAAGTTGAATCCCATTCCCATAAATCACGCATAATGTCCACTTTAAACTGTCCACTATCGGGCAACAAATCCCAAAACTTATTATCAAAGAAAACGCTATCGCCAACAATCTTGCTCGAAGCACTGTCGAGGCCTTTCTTGTTAGCACGCCTTTTCATCCAATTCAAATACTTATCTCTTAGTGGTGTTGGGAAATCTGGTGACGAATAAAACTCCTCTGGCCCCAATTCGATATAGCCTTCGCTAAAGTTGGTATTGTATTGTGCGCGTCCACCATGAGTTGAAGAGGCTTCTAGTACTTTCACATCCACACCGTTTTTATCTAAATGATATGCTGCGTACATTCCAGCCGCTCCTGCGCCAATTACAATTACATCGTAATCTGCTTGCTCTTCTACTTGCTCTGGTTCACCACAAGCACCTAGCATCGTTACGACTAACAACAGGTAAATTATAAATCTCATTCTTATTCTTTTGTGAAAAGTAAAACAATCGCAGTCGTCATCAAAACAAAATACAAGTCATCCTCTACGTTCATTCCGTTTGCAAAGATTAGAAGCAAGAACTTTCTGGTTGGACGCTAGCAAGACCGCTAAGCCTTAATAGGCAATTAATAAACTACGAACACTACACCTGCTTATTTACACTTAGGCATATTAAAATGACTTTAGGATATTAATTATATTAAAAAAAAAAATGCAAGTCCTGTAGTATTAAAGCTTAAATTAAGCAGATGTAGACTTCAACGATGTAATTTTTCTATATGATTCTTACTTTATTGATTGCAAATCTTATAAGACTTTATCCTTTTCTGGCTCGACTTTTAATAAAAACATTCGGTTTCACAAATCTTGGTTCCATGATTATGTCGACTTTACCAATACAACGTTTAAACAACTTGTTGACTTCTACGAGGCTCAGTTTTGGACAGAACAACAATTTCTTCACACCGATTTTGAAGCGACAGCAATTTTTTCCAAAGTTAAATTTCATCAACCAATCCAGTTCTTACATAATAAGGTAAACTCAAATTCCTACCTGAGTTTTGAGAATTCATCCTTTAAATACGGCCTTGATATTTCAAGAGCCAATTTCTGGTGTACCATACAATTTTGGGGAATCAATTTTTATCAATCTATTTTAGAGGAGATGACCAAATGCAAACTCTATCAACATGATGAATTTGAAAGCGAAAAAGACAACAAGGAAATAAGGTCAATTAAAAAAACAAGAGAGACCTATCGAATCATTAAAATGGCATTTAAGTCACAAGACAACAAAATTGAAGCCCTTCCATTTCATCAAAAAGAAATGGAAGCGTATAAACTAGAATTAAATTTAGCGGGAGGAAAATGGGCAGATAAGGCAGTATTACGACTTAATTTTTCATCAAATAACCATGGCGAAAGCTGGAAGAAAAGTCTTGGATTTACTACATTAATCACACTTGGACTCTATTTACTTTACCTTTTATTTATTTCATCCGAATTAAAATTTAATTTTTCACCTAAAGCGATTGGAATCATTGCTGGGTACTATATTGATTTACTGAATATTACAAAATGGAATTATAAACCCTTTAATGTTAATAATGAATCATGGGGAACACTTTTTTTAGACATAAGCAGAATTCCTATTACGTTTGGATATTACCAACTTATTCAAGCTTTTAGAAAATTTACAAAAAACTAACGCATCTCATATTCCAAATAACACTTCAACGAAAGAGATCCCCAAATAATTTCTTCCAGAAATTTTCGAGGATGACGTTGAATTACAATCCGGAGGACTTAACATTTAATCCTTCAAGACTTATCACTTATACTTAAGGACAGCCGCCTCCGCGCACCTTTCACCATCCATAGCTGCCGACACTATTCCGCCAGCAAAGCCAGCGCCTTCAGCACAAGGAAACAAGCGTTTTGTAGTTGGATGTTCCAATGTTTCCTTGTCCCTCGGAATTCTAACAGGCGAAGAAGTCCTACTCTCCACCCCTACAATTTGTGCATCGTTAGTTAAATAACCACGCTTCTTTTTTCCGAAACTTTTAAAGCCTTGTTTCAAACCATCTATAATAAACTTGGGTAAAACCTCATCCATACTCACAGATTTTAATCCTGGTTGATACGAAGTTTCCAACAACGTTTTAGAAACACGATTCTCTACAAAATCTACCAAACGTTGTGCAGGTGCAGTTTGGTTTCCTCCAGCTATTACACATGCTTTTTTTTCGATGTCGTTTTGAAAATACAAACCAGCCAATGGGCCGTGTTTGGCAAACTCTTTAAAGTCGGCTACTTCTACCGACATTACCATGCCCGAGTTGGCGTATTTAGAATCTCTTCTCGACGGGCTCATTCCGTTTACTACCACTTCGCCATTGTTGGTTGCAGCAGGCACTATAAACCCACCCGGACACATGCAAAAGGAAAACACACCCCTGTCCTTCCCATTAATATGGGCTTGATGAACCAATGCGTATGATGACGCAGGTAGATAATCACCTCTGTCCTTTTTACAATGGTATTGAATCTGATCAATTAAACTTTGTTGATGTTCTACCCTCACACCAATAGCAAAGGGCTTGGCTTCAATCAATATTTTTCTTTCGTGCAGCAAATGATAAATGTCGTGAGCAGAATGCCCCGTTGCCAAGATAACAGTAGCCCCTTCATGCTTTTCACCATCTTGTGTTACCACGCCTTTCATTTCGTTGCCCTCCAAAATAAAATCTGTTACCTTGGTATTAAAATGAATTTCGCCTCCAGCCTTCAAAATACCTTCCCTTAATTCTGTCACCAAAATCGGCAGTTTGTTGGTACCGATATGCGGATGGGCATCGTATAAAATTTCTTCGCTAGCGCCATGCGCTACCAAAATCTCTAAGATTCGTCTTACACTTCCTCGTTTTTTAGATCGTGTATAAAGCTTCCCGTCTGAATAAGTTCCTGCTCCACCTTCGCCAAAACAATAATTAGATTCGGGATTAACCACATGATCCTTATTGATTGCTGCAAGGTCTCTTCTGCGAGTTTTAACATCTTTGCCTCGTTCAAAAATAATTGGTTTCATGCCCAACTCAATTAATCGAATGGCGGCAAACAGCCCTGCTGGGCCAGCTCCTACGATAATTACAGCAGGTTTATCGGAAATATTGGGATAATCTTTGTTGTGTGTAATAAGCGGCGTTACTTGGTTCGGTTTAAGTAATTCTAACTGAAACTTAACCCAAGTTTGTTTGCCTCGTGCATCGATAGATCGGCGCAAAGGGCGAATAACTAAATCGCTTGATTGATTGATGGAAAGTTTTTGAAAAACAGCCTTCTTGAATCTTGATTCGTCGAATGCTTCTTCAGGCGTTAGGTTAACGTCGTAGGTTTTGCTCATAATGAAAGGTTTTGATCCTTTGGATTATTAGGATGGCAAAGATATAAAGATAACTCTAGGAAGCGGGAAAGATCATTGCCTTGTATTTATGAGAGTCTTTGCCAGTTTCAAGGACAATCTAGAAGTTCATCTAATTCTACTCAAGAAAAACCTTCTTTGAAATCATCCCCGCCTCTGTATGAATTTTCAAGAAATAAACTCCTGATGTATTTCCTTTTAAATCAATTGACATAGAAGAAAAAGAAGTTGTAATTACCTGCCCAAGCACATCTAATACTTCAATGTAATTGGTTCTGTAATTACCAAAAACATTAACAACCCCAGTGGTTGGACTAGGGTAAACACTAGCATCATTAACCCTATTTGATTCATTATTAGTGGTGATATCAATACACGGCATTTGAGATATTTCTGCTTCTATAGTTGTTTGATCCATTTCAAAATTTGAGATCCCCAAATAGGCAATTGCTCCTGCGGCAGCTTCTAACTTAACAATTTGATCGTCTACAAAATAGTTTAATTCGTCTCCGTTTTGCACCAATGCCGTTCCTTTATCATCAATGCAGTTAAGCAAACCTTCTATACCCAATGCATCATAATAATACATGCAAATATGCCATCGCAAGTTCTACTAAATACACCTGTACCTCATTCATCATCCATAGCAATACCGTTACCAACTTTTCCATCAATTGGCCAAAACTCGAATGTGCCACCCTCCTTTCCCTCAACATACATGCCGTCATCGGAAGTAAAATTAGACCAACCAATTAATCGTTGCCAATCCTTAATAGCTGTATTTTGATCGAATTTCCAATGCATGGTAATGGTGTATTCACAACCTAATAAATTTCCATTGTCGCCATCCATAAAATTGAATCCACAGCTGTAATCGAAATTATAAACGTTTTCCGAATTGCTACAATTAGCAAACAATTCTTGAGTAAATGTACCAGATGTTTGCGGTACTTGACTATCGCAATGTTGATCTAAATTTGTTGATTGCGCGAACTTCTCGGTAAAATCGGCATCAAGAAAATACCGCAGTGTCGATTGTGCTTCAACGTTTAATACCAAAGCAGATAATAACATTGAAAAGAGTATCGTTTTTTTCATAATGAAACTATTTTAAAGCAGTTTACTATTAAATCAATTCATTAACACATTGATATACATCTTACAACCCAAAACAGGTAACCTTCCTAAGTTTTGATTCAATATTAAAACCCCAATGTGGCGATATCTCTATAAGTATTTGATAATTCACATTTATTTAAATTATCTATGCGCCAATACGCTTTTTTAAATGCTTACTAGTTATTTTTAGAGCATGAAAAACTTCACGCATAAAGTTATTGTTGTAGGTGCCGGTTTCTCGGGATTGGCAGCCGCATACTTTTTACACAGAAATGGTTACGATGTTACGGTTATTGAAGCCCGCGACAGAGTTGGCGGTAGAGTTTTATCGAAAGAGTTGCCAAATGGCGAAGTGGTTGAAATGGGTGGAGAATGGATTACGGAAGATGACGTACTCTATAATAGGTTTATAAAAGAATTACAACTTACTAAAACGGAAGTTGGGATAGATTTTATGGTTCGTGATTTAATGGATGGTTCAAAAATAACTTTTGAAGATTGCATTAACATTAACCGGAAAATGAACGCACAACTGGCAAAAATCAGGGATTCTGATTACATTAAAATGACGATTCAAGATTTATTGGATCGAGTTGATTTAAGTCCAGAACACATGCTTGCCGTAACCAGTAGATTGCTTGTAAGTAATTGCGATCAACTCGACAAGATTGCTTTGAGAAGTTTAGGCGCCTTTGGTACTTCCGAAGGAGAATCTAAATACTACCGATTGGATGGAGGGAACCAAATGTTGGCAAAAGCATTTGCAGAAAAGCTCCCTAATGTAATTCTCAATTCGCCTGTAACTAAGATTGTACAAACTAAAAATAAGGTTAAAGTTTATACTAAACATGGTAAGCTCATGGCCGATAAAGTAATCGTGTCTGCCCCTATTTCGGTTCTGAACAAAATAGAATTTGTACCGGATTTACCCGAGACATTGAAACAGGTAATTAACGAAACGAAGATGGGTGCAGCAGCAAAATTATCGGCTGCATTAAAGGATGAACCTCATTTAACGGCCAAACAAAACACAGAAGCTCCCTATTGGTGCTGGACCGGGCAAGTTGACAAAGGGGTAAACAAAAAGGCCGTAACAGCTTTCACTGGAACAAAAAAGGCAGTCGATTTTTTAAAAACAAATGATCCCGACGATCATTCGTGGTTTGAATCGATTAAAACCAATTGCCCTGAATTAAATTTTACCGGAGAATACATAAAGTACGATTGGACTACCGACCCTTGGGCGTTAGGTTCGTATACGGCAATGGACAACGAGGCGTACACTAATTTAGAGGTTTTCGACGATCCATTTTTAAGGATCCACTTTGCAGGAGAACACAAAATAGCCGATTATTCGGGTACTATGAATGGCGCTCTTGTAACGGGGATTGTTGCTGCCAAGGAAATTCATAGATCGTGACAGATAATTCAGTAGCCTTGTGCTGAATCAAAAAACGGTATTATTGGCTAGCAACTGGCAAGATCTAATTCACCAATAAATTTCAAATTCCTCCTGCACGGCTTACAGCTTTTCTCACTTTAGCCCTCCCCTCCCATTAAAACATAAACAATTCTCTACCAATAGTTCGTTAAGTTTTTATGCAGCTATTTTTCCATACTGTAAGGCTTCATTAATCTTGATTTGATTTATAGGCTTGTCTGGGTCAATAGCGAACAGTGATAAAAATCGATAGATTAATAACTTATTGTTGTATAGGG
>JABSPQ010000050.1 GCA_013214205.1 Flavobacteriales bacterium | reverse complement strand
TTACATTGTCTGTAATATCTGATAACCCTGTACACGTTACCTGAAAAGAACTGGCCATTAAGCCCTCCTGATAAATCTGCAATAAGTTTTCAACATCCATATGTAAATTATCATTTATAACTGCGTAACATGAGTTAGTAATCGTAATCGTGGGTCAGGCGTTACAATTTAAATATGTAAGCATTTATTATAAATTCCATTTCTTTCTCAAATTGCTTGCCTGGCAGTCGTTTATCAAAAGTAATGCCAAGGGGATTTCATCTATACGCAAATATCTCTATTTAGATTCAATAATTGTTAATAAACCCTAAGAATATAATTCTCTAAAATTGATTATCGCAGTGTAAATAAGCGCTTTATGTTGATTTTTTAAGAGCGTAAATTTTGTGATAAAATTCTCTTTATAGATCAAATTATCAATTGCTTGATCAGTAGGTGTTTATGAAAATATTGCAAGCAGGAAATCTTAATATTAAGCATGATTACTTCATGTAATACTGATTATACGGGAGCTTTTTTTTATTGAGTTGTATTAGGCAAGGGGTTGAAATAGTGAATTATAGTTAAATTTAGCAGAAAGTTTTTAGAAACCTCGAAACAGATTCAATTGACGTTGCAGGCTCGTAATTGAACTGAATGATATAATTAAACGTATGAAAATATATTTCTTTTATTTAGCCGTTTTTATTTCAATAATTGGGTGTAACAACCAGCAAAAACAAATTCAAATGAAAATTGAATACCCCGAAACATTTAAATCCGACCATGTTGATACATATTTTAATGTTGATGTAACAGATCCGTACAATTGGTTAGAGGATGATAGATCAGAGGAGACAGAGGGTTGGGTTAAAGCTCAAAATAAGGTAACCCATGCTTATTTAGATAAAATCGCATACCGACCTGCATTAAAGGATAGGTTAGAAAAACTATTTGACTACGAACGAATTTATGCGCCTACTAAACACGGCGATTTTTATTACTACTATAAAAATGATGGCTTGCAGAACCAAAATGTGCTTTATAGAACATTTGGTGAAGATGGAGAGGAAACTGTTTTTATTGATCCTGATTCGTTTTCGGACGATGGCACCATATCGTTGTCTAGTACGAGCTTTACAAAGAATGGCAGTATTTGTAGCTATTTAATTTCGGAAGGTGGATCTGATTGGAGGAAGTGCATTGTAATTGCCACAGATAGCATGGCAATAATAGAAGATACCCTTGTAGATATTAAGTTTAGTGGTATTTCGTGGAAAGGGAACGAAGGTTTTTATTACTCTAGCTACGACAAACCTAAGGGTGGGAGCGAACTTTCTGGTAAAACTCAATTTCATAAGTTGTTTTATCATCAGTTGGGAACGCCTCAAACTAAGGATCAGTTGGTTTTTGGCGGAGAAAGTACACCTCGCAGATATGTTGGTGCATATGTTACCGAAAGTGAAGACTATTTAGTTATTACGGCTGCAACGAGTACCAGTGGAAATGAACTGTATATTAAAGATTTGTCGGATGATGAAAACCCAATAATAAGGATGGTTGAAGGTTTTGAGAAAGACCATTATGTATTGGAAAATATTGGAACAAGATTAATAATTTTTACAAATTATGATGCACCCAACAATCGGTTGATGGAAGTTGATTTTAGCAGCCCTACAATTGATAATTGGAAAGAGTTTTTGCCAGAAACCGAGAATGTTTTGAGTGCAAACACTGGAGGAGGACACATTTTTGCTTCGTACATGGTTGATGTGAAAAGCGAGATTTTGGAATATGATTATGATGGTAATTTGGTGAGGCAAGTTGAGTTGCCCGGTATAGGCACTGTTGGAGGTATGGGAGGCTATAGAGACGACAATCATTTATACTTCTCCTATACTTCGTTAATCGATCCAGCCACAATCTACAAATACGATATTGCCAATGGAACTTCGGAGCTTTTTAGAAGACCCGAAATAGATTTTGTTTCAGATGATTATGTTACAGAGCAAGTGTTTTTTAAATCGAAAGATGGTACTTCTATTCCGATGTTTATTGTATACAAAAAAGGGATTGAACTAAATGGCGAAAATCCAACTTGGATGTACTCGTATGGAGGATTTAATGTAAGCTTAACCCCCCGTTTTAGTACGGCAAGAATCGTTTGGTTGGAAAACGGTGGCGTGTATGCTCAACCCAATATCCGTGGAGGTGGAGAGTACGGTGAAAAATGGCATGTTGCCGGAACAAAATTGCAAAAGCAGAATGTTTTTGACGATTTTATCGCTGCTGGCGAGTACTTAATTGAAAATGGATATACAAACAGTTCTCTTTTGGCCATGGAAGGTGGTTCTAATGGAGGTTTGTTGGTTGGGGCTGTAATGGCCCAACGGCCAGATTTGGCGCGCGTAGCGTTTCCTGCTGTAGGTGTAATGGATATGTTAAAATATCACACTTTTACTTCAGGGGCAGGGTGGGCATTCGATTATGGAACATCCGAAGATTCTAAGGAGATGTTCGAATACTTGTTGGCGTATTCGCCCGTACATGCAATTAGGCAAGAACGCGATTATCCAGCTACTATGGTTACCACTGCCGATCATGATGATAGGGTAGTGCCAGCGCATTCATTTAAGTTCGCGGCGCAGTTACAATGCTCGCAAAAAGGTGATGCACCTGTTTTGATTAGGATTGAAACAGATGCTGGACATGGAGCTGGAACTTCAATTACTAAAATAATTGATCAGCAGGCAGATAAGTATGCTTTTGCTTGGTATAATATGGGTATTCAACCCAAATATTAGCTAGTATCTTACATGGGAATTGTTGTAATTCTTGTTTTGCTTTTTGATAGAATTGTTAAATTCTTAGTTATAAATTATAGAAGAAAATCAATATGCACTACTGCGTAATTTAAATAAGTGATACTACTCAAAATACCAGTAAGTACTCGGTAAACGTAACTATTTACTCGGTGAGCGTGTAATATTTCTTGAATGAAAACGGGGTTAGTTATCAAAATTTCAAGAAGTATTTAAAACGTTATTATGTATTTAGCTTATTTTGTGTTAGATAGACTTGTAAGAGCTTGCATCGTCTTTGAAATATTATCATGCTCTACCGACTTTGGTGGAATTCTTTTCTAGTTTTTCGCAGCTCACGTATCTCATCACAATCAGGGGTGATTTTTTTAAACAGTTATCCCGAAATCAAAAATCTTCTGCTCTACCAAACTTTAAGGAGTCATAAATTAAGTTGTGACTTGTTTATTTAAAACAAGAATGTGCTAGTTTTCTATGGAAGACGAGGCGTATTCTATTGTTCCTTTGATGTTGTTGTCTTCATTCAATACGATTTTACCGTCGTTTGTAAACTTGATATTAGCACCATCTAAAACATATACTTTGCCACCTGGGTTAACTATTATATTTCCTTCCCAGCCATAGTTTCCTTCAACTTCGCTCGAAATTAAACCTGCTACAATCAGGTTTCCACCTTTTTCAACAACAATGTTTCCTTGATTGGGCATGTAAAGCTTGCAGGTAATAGTTAATGTTGCTCCTGATTTTACAATTACGCTCTTGAATAGCCTTAGATTAAAATCGATTTTTTCATCAGTCGTAATTTCTATGGCCACCTCCGAGTAAGGATCGCCCTTAATGTATCTTCTCATGTTGGTAAGTGCCAGTGCTTTGTGCATTCTTCCTGCTTGCAATACCGACGTGTATCCGCCTGTACCAGTACCGCCCATAAGATTGTTTGTGCAAGTTGTGGAAGGATCTTTATAATCGCATCTAAAATACCCGTCGTGGTAGCATACATTCAAAGAGTCTTTTGGCGTACCGTTAGGAGTTGCAATTCCTGGTGAGGCGCCAAATACATCCCATAAAAAATCTTGATGTTTAATATATGTCGTTTCATTTCCGCCTCCTAAGCCAGATTTGTAAGTGTGCTTTAATCCGAAATTGTGCCCTAATTCATGCAGTAGGTGAGAAGCCCATGCGTAATCACTCGATGGGTTGTGTTCGCTGGCAAATGTGACAATGCCTGCATTTTTGGATTTTACGTTAGTAGTAGCCATATTTGCCATTCCCGCAGCACCGCCATATTTTCCGTTTGTTATGTGAATCGGAAATATGTTGTTAATTCGTTCTTGATAAGAATTTCTAACATAATTATTGAGGCTGGAAATTGATCTAGATCTATAATGTTTTTCTTCTTGATACGCATACATTTCAACGAATTCGATTTGAAGTTTAAGATCTCTAATTTCTTCTGATACTGGCCTTACAGGATGAGAAGGCTTTCGATTTATTCGTAATTTTTTATTGATAGAATTCTCAATCCAATGGAGTCGGGCTACATGAGCACTGTCGTTAAGGTTCCAGTTTCCACCACCCGAGTCGTTTTGCCAAAAGTGCAACGCAATTTTAATAGTTTTTGTAGCCACATCGGCGTATGGAGCGTAGTGTTCTTGAAGTTGATACTTATCTATATAAGTGGCACTTTTTTTATTACAAGTATTGCATTCTAAATCTGTAAAATCTATTTTTGAATCAATATTTTTAGTTGTGGAAGATGTTAACGTAATTAGTAAAGCCAATGTCAGTAGTAATCTTGGGTATATGTTTTTCATAACCTTCAAGTTCGCAAAAAGTAGGCCAAAAATCAGTTAGTTGTATTTGTTTTAAATTAATAAGATTATCTCCTCAATGCTATCGCGTACTATCCTCTTCTTAATTTTGATTGCTCTATTGGGCAGCACCAACTGTTGCATTGGGCAAGTTGCTTCTGTATCTGGTAAAATATTGGATAGCAATTCGAAACGAGGGGTTCCTTTTGCCAATATATGCATCAAAAATTCGAGTATTGGCACGGTAAGTAACGAAGCTGGTGCGTTTGTTTTAAAACTCGTTAATGTAAATGCTAATGATACGCTGTCTGTATCGTACGTTGGCTATCGAACAGAATATATTGCGTTGAACACTATTAATAGAGACATCGTGGTTCTATTGGAATCCGTTGGTGTTTTGGTGGATGAGGTAACAATTAGGCCTCATTTACCGACGTATTATATTAAGGAGGCAATTAAAAAGCTGACATTGAATTATCCCGATAAACCGTTTTCCTCTAAAGCGTATTACCGGGAATTGGTAAAGGAAAATGATAAGTTTTTGGCGTATAGCGAAGGCATTTTTGAATCTTATTATGCAGATTATTTAGATACCCTTGCCAATCAGCATCAATTGTTGCTATACAGAGAAAAAGAGAATATAGAGCAAATGGATTTTATGAGAAAGCAAAGCGACAAACACAAAGAAAAGGCAAGGAAAAAGGCAGATAAGGAGGGAGAAGAATTCTCGGAGGACGCCCATGATTTGGTCTTAATGCAGTTTGGAGGTCCATCAGAAATTCTTACAATGGGCGTTACAAATAACTTAGAATTTTTTCTTGATAGCAATTACTTTAAGAAAATAGATTACGAATTTGGTCGCAGTACTATGTACGATGGGCGGGAGTTAATGGTGATTAGCTATGCTTTTAAAAAGTATTTAGACGGCTATAAAATGTCGGGCAAGTTGTTTTTAGATGCTGAAAGTTCTGCTGTAGTGGCCTACGATTATATAGGAGATATAAAAATCCCGATCGCGTTGGAGTCGTTGTTGTTTATGGCGGGAATTGATATAGGTACGGTTCTTTTTTCGGGTTTGGCTAGGTATCAAAATATTGACGATATATGGTATCCCGAAAACTTTCAATTTTACTTAAAGGCTGAAGTTGAAAAAACACATTGGTTTTCGGAGGATGAACGCTTTAATTATAAAATAGAGCAAGTTTACAAAGTGAACGAAGTGGATTTGGTTACTGCCAGGCCAATTAAAAAGGAGAAGTTGCTAAATACTAGGAAGCCACTTAAAGATCAAGTTTACAACGATTATAATTTGGATTGGAAAGATATGAATGTGGTGAGGTAATTTGTATTGCTTCCTAAAATCCGTACCCAACGTGTAATCCGATACTCATATGGCTGTCGTTTGGATCGTAAGCATATTCTAAAACAGGCCCTACATGGAAATTATGAATTTCAAATTCATAAGATGTTTCTATATGCAATGCAAAAATCGGATCGGAACTAGATGCTCCTTCAAAAGTAATACCAGGCGAAACATTAAAACTCAATTTATCTAAAGGTCTGTAACTCGCTAAAATTCCAAAAGTTCTATGTTGGTGCTCGTCAAAAATGTTTTCGAAACTTAACCCTGCTCCAAATTTAGATTCTGCGAAGGTGTAAACGTAATGGACGTGAAGGCCGTATGATACTTCCTTTTCTTTTACGAAATAAACGGCTGCATGGGCAATTCCTATTTCGTTTTTGTGATGATCGTGGTGATCTTCTCCATCGTGGTGCTCATGGTGGTCGTCGTGATTGTGGTGCTCGACGTGGTCGTGTTCGTCCTGAGCATACAGCGAAGTGGCAATCAATGAAAGAAGAATAATTAAAAAGTGTGAAAGCTTCATCTCGTTAAAAATAAGTCGGCAAAGTTAAGTGTTCTTTACTTTAAAAGGAAAAGAGAATGATTAGATGACAAGGGTGTGTCCTGGCTGTAAATCAGATAGTTAAGCAAAAGGTGTTAAGAAAGACTATGGGGGAGGAGGTTCCTGTGCATCGGCAGGAAGCAATTTTTTGGTGTCGTTTATTACGACACTTTAGTGGTAGCTCTGCCGGCTCTTCCTAAAAATTAAAGAATGAATTCCTTTAACAAAGAAAAGTGACCTGGTTATGTCTAGGTCTATTTATCGTGCTCTATGATAGAATAAAATACCGCTCATCGTCAGCGATCCTATTCCCATGCCAAGTATTCCGCCTAATTGTGTTGCTCCAGAGAGCATTCCAAGTAGCAAGCCAGCCAACATACAAGCTAGTAATGCCACTCCACCAATTTCGGAACCTCGTTTCATGTTCTCTTCCATTTAAGTGAATGGGTTGGTTAATAAATTTACTCATGCGTCTGTTTAGATGTTTAAATACTGTTTGATGCCTTCCACGTAGGTGTCAAACTTCTTAATGCCGGTTTTGGTAATTATCATTTCTGTGTGGTGATAATTTTTCTTGTACCCCTTTTTGATCTTAATGTATTGCGCTTCCTCAAGCTTTTTGAGTTGCACGCTAATGTTGCCAGAAGTGGCCTGTGTTAAGGATTTTAACTCTAAGAAGCTAGACTGTTGATTACTAACCAGGTACGACATAATGCTGAGTCGAAGTTGCGAATGCAGAAGAGGATCTAAGGTCTGGAACATAATTTATTAAGCTCGAAAAATATGGTTTTAAAAGTAAACTAATTTGTATTATAAACTAAAATGAAAATGTTTTTTTGTGAACAGGGTTTTTTTAAATGGAGAAGAGGCACAAATGCCTAGTGATAAGGAGAATCGGAAGGTTTTAAAAAAGAAATTAATCAGTTATTAAAAGAAAATTAAAACTGATTTTTTGAGAAAAGGAGAATTTTAACGGCAATAAATGGGTAGAATCCATTGTACTTCGGCCTTTCTGCCTTTGATAATTGCGGGGATCCAATTGGGCATTAATTCAATAACGCGTTTTGCTTCCCTATCAAGCACTACAGAGGTTAAAAGTCTGCCGTAAAACTCGTTTGTGGAGCGGATAACTTTAGCTTTTGAAATTTTACCTGTTTTTCCAATCGTGAAAATAACTTGAACTGAAGTGCTCATTCGTTTTCCGTCTTGTTTAAAATTTAAAACGTTGGGCGGAACATTCAGATTATCGAAAATGAAATTGTAGAGTTCTAAATCACCGCCTTTATACTCTGGAAGCCTATCGCAATCAGATTTTTTATTGTTTACGATATAGCCTTTTAGCTTTGAGTTCCCTCTGTTTTTATTGTCAAATTTTCTAATGCGGAAAGTGTCTACTGATAATGGTTCTACTTGAGCAGTGCAGTTAAGGATGCTGAATAAGAGACTTATAACGAACGGAAATTTTAATAACAAGGCAGATGCAGTTGGATTGTTTAAAGTTAGACGAGCCATGCGAACAATTGTAACAAGTTAATTAAGTGAATCCATACTTTTAATTACCGGTGGCACCATTACCGAAATTTTGGGAAGTTCGCCTTCGAATTTACAAATGTTTACCAAGCATGATAATGCTGTGCAGCCTTGGGAGAGTCGCGATGAACCAATATCTCTGGTAAGCACATTGGGGTTTCCGTGAATCTCGATTTGCTCTTGCTCCGAATAAAAAGATGAATCGAACCATGCTCCTGTGGCAAGTTGAATAACATCTTCTCGCATGTTGGCGTCTAAAATAACACCTGCCAAGCAAGCACCTCGTTCGTTAAAAATCTTTATAACGTCTCCAGCCGTTACGTCATATTGTGCAGCTGTTGTGGGGTGAATGGTAGCGGGTTCTCTACCTTTTATTTTACTATTGAGGCTAGCAGAACCGTTATCCATTTGGCTGTGGAGCCTTGTTTTAGGCTGATTGGATAACAGATGTAAAGGGTGCTTTTTTGAAGGTTTGTTGTCGAGCCATTCCGATGGTGCAAGCCATGTAGGATGACCAGGGCAATCGTTGTAATTAAAGTTTTTAATTGTTTCGGAAGTAATCTCAATTAATCCAGTTGGGGTTTCTAGTGGGTTTTTAATTGGATCTGCTCTAAAATCTTCCAAGTGAATGCGCTCAACTGTTCCGTTGTTGGGCAGTTCTAATATTTCCATTTCCCAAAACTCTTCGAATGTTGGCAGTTCCAATCCTTCGATTTTTAGATTTTCTCTAGATAGCGAATAAATTTCTTCCAACCATTCCATCTCCGATTTCCCTTCTGTAAATTCAGATTTTAAATCAAGCTTTTCAGCGATAGCACTGCAAATGTCAAAATCGCTTTTAGATTGATGAAGGGGAGGGATGGCCTGTTTTATTGCCACTAACTTGCCATCTGCGCTATTCAGCATTAAATCGTTTCGCTCTAAATTGGTAGCTACGGGCAAAATAATGTCAGCATATCTTGCTAGTGGGTTCCATGCGATCTCATGACATATTACTGTTTCCATTTTCGACCATGCTTTAAGAAATTGATTGAGGTCTTGGTGGTGGTGAAACGGGTTTCCGCCTGCCCAATACGACATTTTTATTTTGGGATAGGTGCGAATTTCTCCATTGTATTCGTACTTACCGCCTGGATTTAAAAGCATGTCGGATATTCTGGCAACAGGAATAAATTGTTCGATGTTGTTTTTGCCTTGCGAAAAAGCCTTCCATTTGTAGCTGGGGTTTGGGTTCGAAATTCCGTTTTCGCAACACAATCCAAATATAAAACCACCTCCTGGTGTGCCCAGTTGCCCAAGCATTGCGGCTAGTGTAATTGCCATCCACAGTGGTTGTTCGCCATGCTCGGCGCGTTGTAATGCCCACCCAATTGAGATTAATGTTTTGCTTTTTGCCATTTTCTTGGCAAGCGATTCAATTTCTTCTGCCGAAACGCCACAGATATCTGCAGCCCATTCAGCCGACTTTTTTACTCCGTCTTCCGATCCTAGTAAATAGGGCTTGAATTCTTCGAAACCAACACAATACTTATTTAAAAAGTCTTTGTCTTCTAATTCGTTTTCAATTAAAGTGGTAGCAATCCCTAGCATCAATGCGGTATCGCTATTGGGTTTTACTGGAAGCCAAGTTGCATTTAAAAAATCTTCTACGTCATTTTTAAGCGGACTCACATTTATAAATTCAATTCCTGCATCCTTGCATTTTATTAAATTCTCCTTAACAATATGTCGAGTTGTTCCGCCCGAATTTACTTGTGAGTTTTTTAAGGCGGCGCCTCCAAAGCAAACAATAAGTTCACAGTTTTTCTGAATTGTGGGCCATGTGGTGGTTTGGGCAATGGTATCGTCGGATCCTCCAATAACATAAGGCATCAATACATCCGCCACTCCATAACTGTACGAATTTCGCTTGTTTACATGTCCGCCAAACAAATTAAGCAAACGCCTAAGTTGGCTTTGCGCATGATGAAAACGTCCTGCACTGGCCCATCCATACGATCCGGCATAAATGGCTTCGTTACCAAAGTTCTCTTTAACTCGTTTTAATTCCTTGCTCACCAAATCTAAGGCCACATCCCAGGTTACGGCCACAAAGGGTTCCTTTCCTCGTAATGAAGTGTCGCTTTTTGCACCGTTTTTCAGGAAGCTTTCGCGCACCATTGGTTGTGTAATGCGGGTAGGGGCAGTTAACGAGCTCAACATCGACTTGCCAATTAGCGATGGATCTGTTTCTTGATCGTAATCTTTAATCTCGATTACTTTATCGTTTTCAACAACCGCTTTGTAAGTTCCCCAATGGGAGGATGTTAATGTGGTTTTCATTTTTTAGGGAACATGAATTTTTCGAAAATGTAATTATCAATTTCCGAAGTTGAAACCCATTGATTCGAAATAAAGTCTTTTTCGGTCAAATTTGTTTTGTCTGTTATCCAGATGTTATTCGAAAATAAATCGTTCAATACATCCCTTTGTTTTCCTCGTCCTACGCCAATTTTATAACGATATTTCCAACAAGTAGTTACGAATATATTGTTTTCAAAAGTATTGAATTGTGGTTGTCTTAATTCGTCTAAATTTAAAATTACTTCGATCTCTGGATATCTTTCTAAGAATGTGCTGTCGCTATCAATAATCTTTCTGGTTACGTTAATTAAATCAAATTCATTATCCGAGTCGTAAAAAGAAGCTGAGTAAGTAAAGCCAGGTGCATCTACTTCTATATTGGGAATGCAGTCTGCAGAAGTATTGTTGTGGACTTTGTTAAAAAAACCACTATTAATTAAAACCGCATGATTGCAACGATAAAAGTAGTTGCCAATTACCTCGTTGCCACTCGCCATTCCATCGAGATACCCCCCCCCATAGATCCTTGAAGTTTTAAACTGGGGATATCGTGGATGTGATTGTGGTTGATTTTATTTCCGAACGAGGCAAACTGAACCGCATAAGTGGCAATTGCGCCAATATCTACATTGCCATAACATGTGTTGTATACTTCGTTGTGCGTAATTTTTATGTCGTTGCCTATAAAGATAATCCCAGAGCTAGGGCTGTTGTATATCGTGTTGTTACTTATCTTGATACCAACTCCTTCTACGCTAATTGCCGCTCGTTTCGTCCAAATTAGTTGGGCGTAATCATGTATGCTGTTGCGCTCTATTACAATGTTATTTTGATTTAAATTTTTTGGTTTATTCTGTTCGATGATTATCCCATTTTTGCCTAAGTTTTTCAAAACACAATCGGATATTAATATGTTTTCAGATTGAATGATCTTGATTGAATTACCGCTCAGGTTGTGTATAATGCAGCCGTTTACCTTAATGTTGCTACTGTTGTTTGTTTTTAAGGCCGAACCTGTTGTTTTGGTTAATTGCAGGTTGTTAATTGAAATGCTTGAAGCCTCATTAATTTGAATAATAGATTTTAAACGACTGTATTCAATTTATCCTTGATAATTTTTAGGCGGAATAAACTCAATAATTTTTTGATCGTAATTAATATAATATTCTCCAGGGCTGGTAAGCTGCTGTTTAAGCTTTACAAGCTGTAAGCCTTGGTTAGACTTTCGTTCTCTGGCTTTTCTGAATTTAATTTCGTCTTTTTCAAGCGACATTATATTGTCGTAGCGGTCTATCCACATATATGTTCTAAACCCATGGAGCCAAGCCCTCGATTCAGCTTTAAAATCAGGTGTCTCACCATTTTTATCTTCCAATTGATAAGTAATGGAGTCAACTTTATTTGTGATTATTCCCATGCCTTTTTTTTAGGCCAGCGCGCTAATTCTAGTTTTTTCTGATTCACAAACAGGGTAGTAGGCCAAGCATGGTTTATACTATATTGACCTACTCTATCGAAACTATTGACGAATAATTTTTTTGGAATTTTAAGCTCAACTATCTCGGTTCCATGTTTTTCGATATTTACTTTTTTACTTCCGCTCAAAATCACTTCTTCATTTGGATATGCAGTAATACCAGTTTAAATTCAAAGCTGCCTATATATTTCGTATATTTATAGTATGGGAAAAAGAGCTAATATATTTATAAAAGAGAGCGAAGAAGAATTAACTATTCTGTATAAAAAGGAAAGGAACTATAAAAGGAAAC
>JABSPQ010000005.1 GCA_013214205.1 Flavobacteriales bacterium | reverse complement strand
TCTTGATATTTAATCAGTTGCTCTAAAAACTTTATTAATACATCTGTATTCATATTTTCTTTATAAATCATAAATTGAACCAACCCTTGATTGGTAACTGTGGATATCATATTAATTGAAAAACGTTTTGACATATGTTTTTTTATTGGGGTTTTCCCTTTAGGAGCCTAAATTCAAGTAATAAATGCACTCTCAAAATTTGATGGAAGCTATATGCTACAATTTATATAGAAGTCCAGGGATACTTGCGTCTAATTGAGGAATCTAACAAGAAAATAGCGAAATAAATGGCATTATGCTCAAATATTAACAGGTTGAAAGAGCAATATTTCCAATAAATAAGTCTATAATTCATTTGTTAGGCTTTTGCAACGGTCTTGATTTAAGAATAGCCAAAGTAATTACACAAGAGGCTCGTCATCAATTCTCTTCTGGGAAATCTGTAGAAAGGGCGCTGGCCATGGCTTTAGTTGTTTCAGGAGGATTTTCAACTGGCATTGTTTCATTATTTCTTAAATATGCCAAACCCCCTATTCCAATACAAATGTTTTTTAGCAAAGAGAAAGCAATCGATTGGTTGAAAACAAAGAAAAAGTAAGCTTACAACTCAAACACCTTTTTCCAAACAGCAAAGGCCATGTATTTAAATTGCCGATGATTTTCGGGAGTGTTTGGAGGTGAGAAAAAAGCATCATACTCCTTCATTAATAAATCTCTATTAAAGTATTCGTTTAGATCTTCAGTAAAGTAATCCTTCACATCACCTTTAATATCCTCTATCCATTTGTTGTTAGCCGTTACATAGCCCATTTTATCGTGTCGGTTATAAATAGATTTCGGTAGGGTATCCTTTAATGCTTCGCGCATCAAATATTTTTTTACTCCATTCTGAATTTTATAATTGCCAGCAATCCCAAACACTTTTTCAATCAAAATATGGTCGTCGGCAAAGGGAGTACGGGCTTCCACTGAATGCCACATACTGCACCTGTCCTCACATTTTAAAAACCCTTTTAATGTGGTATTGTAAAATTCATATTTCATAAATCCGTTTAAAGTCGACGGAATATTAGCTAAGTAGCCTTCAAAACTTTCTTTGGCAAAACGGTCGGAAAGCGATGAATTAATGTATTTGAAATCTTCAAAAAACGTTTTGTTGGCATACTGTAAGGCGTTATTTCCTAAATGTTTTAACCCATACATTTTAGCATATTGCTTAAGGAAAAAGAATATATTACTGCCAGGTAAATCCATGGCATTCATCTCTTTTGTGAAGCTGCCGAGTTTCCCTTTTTTAATGTGATCTAAGGATGAAACGATAGAATGATGGGCGTATCCAGCAAATAATTCATCGCCACCTTGGCCATCTAGCACTACTTTTACGCCTTGCTCTTTTACTTTTTTCATGAGCCTAAATTGAGCATAAGTACTCGTGGAAAACAAAGGCACATCTTGGCAATAAGTAAGCTCTTCCAAATCTTTTAAAAGCTCGGAAGAAGTTGGCGTAACTGTATTGGACTTAGACGAAGTAGCGTCGATAACTTGTTGTGCCCAATGTGTTTCATCAATTTCTTTGTCTTCGGCGCCAGCGGTAAAAGTGTTTACATTTCCACCGTTTGCAAGTTGATCTTTCATTATGCAAACAATAGCAGAACTATCTATTCCTCCACTTAAGCAAGCACCAATAGGCACGTCGGATCGCATTCTTAGCCGAACGGCGTCTTCTAATAAATCTTTAATTTCTGCAATATATTCATCGCTTTTTGCAGGAGAAACAGCTTCGTATTGATCGTTGATGGAGAGATCGTAATATTTTGAAATATTAAAGTCGAGATTGCTGGTGTTGAGTGTGAAATTATGCCCCGGAAGCAGTTCGATAATGCCTTCCAAAAATCCCTTTGGCTGATATTCTATATGCGTAAAAGCTAAATAATCGTAAACTGCTTTGGCATTTATTTTTCGTGGAATGGCACCAGAGTTTAAAAGTGCTTTTTGTTCGGAAGCAAACAAAAGCTGAGTAGCGTCTTTATAATAATAGAATGGTTTTACTCCAAATCTGTCTCTTGATCCGAATAATTCTTTTTTATTCACATCATAAATTACAAAGGCCCACATGCCATTGAATTTATGAACGCACTCTTTGCCCCAAGCCTGGTAGGCTTTTAATACGACTTCAGTATCGGTTTCAGAATAAAATTTAAACCCCAGCGCCAAAAGTTCTTGCCTTAGTTCGATGTAATTATAAACTTCCCCATTAAATGAAACCCACAAAGATTCGTCGTCGTTTACCATTGGGCAATGTCCCAAAGGCGATACATCTAAAATGGATAGGCGGCGGTGGCCTAAGCCTAAATGTGGATTATTAGAAATCTCAGAAATTCGAAGTTTGGGCTGACTTGGTGCCGGTTTTTCCCAAACATTTGCCGGAGTGTCGGCGCCTCCTGCTTTTTGAACTGAATCATTTGAAAATAATACATAGCCTTCATCATCTGGCCCTCGATGCGCTATTAAAGTGTTCATTTTCGACATTACACCGGCTACATCTTTTGAACCGTCTATAGAAAGGTATCCGCAAATGCCGCACATTATATAGAGGCAGATTTAGAGCAAACCGTTTTAACTTGATCGTATACCATTTGAGGTGTAATCATTTTCATGCACGCATGATCTTCTCTGTGACACGGTTTGTTGCCATAAACAGAGCATGGTCTACATGGTAAATCTTTATTTTCTATTTGAATAATCGTAGACTTCGTTTTGTTAAATGCAGAAAATCCTAAAAAAGGATGAGTTGGTCCCCAGATGGAAATAACCTGAGTGTTGGATAAAGAGGCCAAATGCATATTGGCAGAATCCATGGAAACCATAAGTGTAAGTTGTTGCATCATTGCAAGTTCTTGAGGAAGACCAAACTTCGATGTCATGTTAATTATTGCAGGACATTCTTTTTTTAAGTTCTCAATTTGATCGAACTCCGCCTTGCTGCCGCCAAATAAGAAAATGTTCGCATTGTCGTCTTTAACAATCAGATCTATCAAATCTTTTATTTTATCCAATCCCCAAGTTTTTAATTGATGCTTGGCAAAAGGCGCAATTCCAATGTTGAATTGTTTTTTAGGAAGATCTGCAAGAAGTTTTTCAATATCCGATTTATCGGCTTCTGAAGGAAAAAACCATGGGCCAGCTTTAATTTTTGTGTTGAGTCGCATGTCCTCAAAACATTCCATATAGCGCTCAACAGTGTGTGGTAACTCTTTTAATTGCTTGTTTTCCTTTTGAGTAAGCAGCTTTTTGGCTGGCCTGCCCTTGTCATAATTAATGAATTCGACCCCCTTTAATTTCAGTAAAGACTTTATCACCTTAGATCGTAAACTTTGATGTAAATCGATGCCAAATCGGAATTTTTTCAGCTTTAAAATTTCTATTGCCAACTTGCTTAGGCCAATAAATCCCTTGTGTTTTCCGTATAAATCGCCTTCAATAACTTTAAGTCGATCTATATTATTAAAGAGAGAACTAAAATTTTTATTGGTTACTAAGGTGATTTCGAGGGCACTATTATTGGCAAGTAAACTGGTAAGAACAGGCGCAAGCATTGCTACATCGCCAAAGGCAGAAAATCGGATGACCAGTATGTTCATCTACTTTTCATTTGCGTACAGCGATGGGTTTAATTTGGGATCGTTGTACATTTTAACTTGTCTGTAAACCTTCATGTACTTGACTCCCGAAGAAATTTCGTCCATTAATTCGTCGAAACAGAGAGAAAGATCATCTAGTTGTTCAGAGATAATATAGAGTTTTTCCGTACAATTATTTATGTGCTCTTCATCAACCCCTGTTCGGTTTACTTGCTCTGCCATGTGGAATTTTTTCAAAGACAAAATAGAAAGCTTGTCAATTATCCATGCAGGACTTTCTGAATTTAATCTGGCATCGCTGTTAGCCGTTGTGTCTTTAAAATGACCAATGAACCAATCGTCGATTAATTCAACTTGATTTACTCTAGCTTGATTGGAAGCATCAATTTCTCTTTTGATGTTTACCACCTCTAGTGGATCTATTTTGGGATCTCTAATAATGTCTTCAAGGTGCCATTGCACCGTGTCTATCCATCCTTTGGCATAACACAAATGCTCGTAAGTACTTTCTTGGTAAGGGTTTTCTATAGGGGTGGAGATGTTATCATTTACGTGATAATCGTTGATACACTTCACAAATACTTCGTTACAATCTCTAGACTTCATAATCTTCACCTTTCTTTCAGAACTGTAAATTTAAAACAATTTGTGCTGATTATATTAGCTTTGTCTCCATGGCTCTAATAGATACACACGCACACCTTTTTGCGAAACAGTTTGATGAAGATAGGGACGAAATAATTCAAAATGCTCTGGCTAAGGGAGTAGAGCGGATTTACCTCCCAAATATTGACATAGATACCATCGCTGGATTAAATAAAATGTTGGTCGATTATCCCAATGTTTGTTATGGCACGATGGGATTGCATCCTTGTAGTGTTAAAGAGAACTATACAGAAGAACTCGAGATTATTAAAAAGGAATTTGAGACAACTGAATATTTTGCTGTTGGCGAAATCGGAATTGATTTGTATTGGGATAAATCTACTTTAGAGATTCAATCGGATGCATTTAGAATTCAAACACGGTGGGGCAAAGAAATGAATTTGCCTATTATAATTCATTGTCGAGATTCGTTTAGAGAAACTATAGAAATAGTTAAAGAAGAAAAAGACGAAAGACTCAGTGGGATTTTTCATTGCTTCACAGGCTCCGTTGAGGACGCTAAAGAAATAATCGATTTAGGTTTTAAAATTGGAATAGGAGGGGTTGCCACGTTTAAAAATGGAGGTTTGGATCAAGTGTTGCCTCACATCGATTTAAAACATGTGGTTTTGGAAACGGATGCCCCATATTTGTCTCCAATGCCTTTTAGAGGAAAAAGAAACGAAAGTGCCTATTTGTGCCATATTGTAGAAAAATTATCTGTTTTTTACAGAAAGCCGGTTAACGAAATAAGCGACATAACAACGCAAAATGCTCTGAGCATCTTTCATAAATAGCCTTTCGGGTCAACTGGGTTGACAACCGTTTGTATAGGAAACCACGGGATGTGTATAATAAAGGCCAACTCTTATTTTGAAATAGTTTGATGTACGAATATAATTCTATACCTTGTAGAAGATATCACTGTCTATAGCAGGAAAATATTCTATAAAAATTAATATTTTAAGAGTACAAGAATGAATTACGAATTTAGAGATGACGAGTTTTGGAAGCAGATTCCCGCATGGAAAGATGTTACTAGAGAAGAGTTTGGCGATCATAAATGGCAACTGAAAAATTCGGTTACTAAAGTGGCAAAAATAGCCGACATGTTTGATGGCACTTTACCAGCAGAATTAATTGCTGATATTGAAGAAGGCCAAGTGCAAACGCCAATGAATGTTAGGATTACGCCTTACATTTTTGCCTTAATCGATTGGAGCAATCCTTATAAAGATCCATTATTAAAGCAATTTTTGCCTTTAGGATCGCAGTTTCTTCCTAATCATCCATACCACATGGACGATTCTTTACATGAAGATGTAGATTCTCCAGTTCCGTTACTTACACACAGATATCCAGACAAAGTATTGTTTTTGCCTACAACGGTATGTCCGGTTTACTGTTCTTATTGTACTCGGAGTAGATTGGTAGGTGGTACAACGGATACCAAAAACAAAGAAACTTATGGAGCAAATGTTAAAAATTGGGAACCTGCATTCGAATATTTAAGAAATCATCCTGAAGTTGAGGATGTGGTTATTTCTGGTGGAGATGCATTTATGTTAAAAGCAAGTTTAATTAAAATTCTTGGCGAAACATTATTAGACATTCCTAATATTAGAAGAATCCGATTTGCCACTAAAGGTGTTGCAATATTCCCACAAAAGATTCTTACCGATGAAGATTGGATGGAGGCATTAACTGATGTGCATAAAAAGGCCGTTTCTATGGGAAAAGCAGCAGTTATTCATACCCACTTTTCTAGTCCGAACGAAATCACGAAATGGAGCCAATTGGCCATGGATCGGTTACATGGAATGGGAATGATTGTTAGAAATCAGGCAGTATTACAAGAAGGTGTAAACAATTCTTATGAGGAAATGCATAAACTCGTAAAGCAATTGTCGTACATCAACATACAGCCTTATTATGTATACCAACATGATATGGTTCCTGGATGTGAGCATTTCCGTACCACAGTTGGAGAGGCTTGCAGGCTGGAATCAAAAATTAGAGGTACTACAGCAGGATTTAACATGCCTTTGATAATTTGTGATTTACCAGAAGGCGGTGGCAAGCGACCAATCCACAGTTATTTCTATTACGATGAAGAAATTGGAATATCTGCATGGAGAGCGCCTTTAGTTAAAGAAGGTAAAGTGTTTTATTACTATGATCCTATCGTGAAATTGAAGCCAGAAATTCAGGATAAATGGAACGATGAGACTTTGAGAGATCAGATGGTTGAGGACTTTAAAAAGAAGGCAGCAGAAGTAATGGAAGCCAAAGATGCTTATGAAAAAGAAGTATTGAAGGATTCGGGAGTTGCGGAACAAGCTTAAAAACAGAGGTTAAATAAATTTATTTGAGGCAATGTCGTTGGAAACAAGGGTGTTGCCTCGAATTGTTTTAGCATATAGGTTACTATGAGTGAATATATATTATCAAGTATTCAATTTTTTTGTAATTTGCCGTGCCTTTTTGAGGTTAAGCCACGGCTATACTTTAATTAGGAGAGGTGGCCGAGCGGCTTAAGGCGCACGCTTGGAAAGCGTGTATACTCCAAAAGGGTATCGAGGGTTCGAATCCCTCTCTCTCCGCGTGAGGTGAATGAAATAAAATGATATTAAACAAGTTATCAATTAATAAATAATAAGATTAACTATGAATTACGCAGTAATCATGAACATCATTACAAAAGCTTTAATGATGAGTAAACGAACATTCCTCTTCTCTTTTATGTTAGCGGTGCTAGTAATTGGAGCGGGAAATAATTCTTATGCACAAGACCCAACTGGAGAGCCTGCAGAATTAGATAGTGCGGCACAGGATTCAGTTAAAAAGGCTGAAGAGGCAGCTGCAGCAGCAGATTTGTTAATACAAGAAGAAAAAGATAAAAAAGCGAAAGAGATTATAGATGCTAAGAAAGCCGAAGAAGATGCGGCAGCAAACATGTCTGTTCACCAAATCATTAAACAAAAATTTATTGAAGGTGGTCCTGGGTTTATGGGAATCGTACTTCTATGTCTAATTTTAGGATTGGCTCTTTGTATAGAAAGAATCATCTACCTTAATATGGCTACTACCAACAACGCAAAACTATTGAACGAAATAGAAGGAGCTTTAGGTTCTGGTGGTGTAGGTGCAGCTAAAGAAGTTTGTAGAAATACCAAAGGCCCTGTTGCTAGTATTTTCTACCAAGGTTTAGACAGATCGGATAAAGGTGTTGAAGTAATTGAAAAATCAGTTGTTCAATATGGTGGTGTTCAAATGGGTCTTTTAGAAAAAGGTCTTTCTTGGATTTCATTATTTATCGCTCTTGCACCAATGCTTGGTTTCATGGGAACGGTAATTGGTATGATCGACGCATTTGACTCTATTCAAGCAGCAGGTGATATTTCACCTTCATTGGTTGCAAAGGGTATTAAAGTGGCTTTGATTACAACAGTATTCGGTCTGATTGTAGCAATCATACTTCAAATCTTTTATAATTACATCATCTCTAAAGTGGATGATTTAGTTAATGCGATGGAAGATTCTTCGATCTCATTCATGGATATCGTGATTAAAAGCGGAACTGTTAAATAATTAATAACCATTAAGATTTAATAGATGGAAAAGAAATTAAGTATTTTACTATATGTACTAATGGGATTATCGGTTGTATTATCGATATTCCTATTCAGTGCCGATATAGATGTGGAAGGTACGGATCCAGATAGAGGCGGTATGCCAGTTGAGTTAATTTTGGACTTCTGCTATATTCTAGTTGGAATAGCGGTTGCAGCGGCAATTATATTTCCTGCAGTTAAAATGGCACAGGATGTAAAAAGTGCTAAATCATCGTTGATGAGTTTTGCTGGTTTACTAGTGATTTTTGGAGTGTCTTATGCATTAGCTAGCTCAGAGGTTTTAAAATCTTATGAGGAATATGTTACTGATGAAGCGGTTGTTAAAAGAGTAGGTGCAGCAATAAATGCATTTTATGTTTTAGCAGTTGGTACAATTGGTGCAACGATATATTCGGAAGTATCATCGTACATGAAATAATTCGGGCAGTAAATTATATAAAACAATAGTATGGCACGAAGACAATTACAAGAAATAAATGCTGGCTCAATGGCGGATATTGCGTTCTTGTTGTTAATCTTCTTTTTGGTAACCACTACTATGGATACCGATACAGGATTAAATAGAAGGCTCCCACCACCGTTAGATCCAACAGTAGAACCGCCTCCACCAATTAAGGAGAGAAATGTGTTTACGGTATTGGTTAATTCGAACAATCAATTGTTGGTGGAAGGCAAACCAATGGATATTTCTATCTTACGTGAGCAAGCGAAAATCTTTATTGAGAATCCACAACGGTTGGAGCATTTGCCAGCTTTTCTTGAAAAAGATGTTCCGATTTTCGGGAAAGTACAAGTTTCTAAACAAGTTATTTCATTGCAGAACGACAGGGGTACTTCTTACGAAATGTATATTGCTGTTCAAAACGAATTAGCTGCTGCATACAATGAATTGAGAGATGATTTGTCGCAGAAAGAGTTTGGAGAGCCATATAAATTGCTCGTAAAGAACAAGAAAATTGGTAACAATAGTGAAAAGATTAGGGCTATTAAGAAGTCTATTCCTTTTAGAATATCTGAAGCAGAACCTAATCAATAAAGAGTAGTACGAAATGACTAAGTTTAAAAAACAGAAGAAAGATTCTCCAGGGATATCAACAGCATCGTTACCCGATATTGTTTTTATGCTCTTGTTTTTCTTTATGGTTACCACTGTAATGAGAGAGGTTACTTTGCAAGTAAAAATAGTTAAACCTACTGCAACGGAAATTGCTAAGCTAGAGCATAAGTCATTGGTTAGTTATATCTATGTAGGGCCTCCGATTAAGGGCTTACTAGACAAATTAGGCCCTGAGCCTAGAATGCAGTTAAACGATGCATTTGCGGAAATCGATGAAATTGGTGAATTCGTGGTTTCGGAAAGAGAAAAGATTGATGAGAAAGAGGTTGGGAAACAAACGTTTTCGCTGAAGGTTGACACTGAGGTTAAAATGGGGATAATTTCAGATATTAAAATGGAGTTAAGAGAAGCCCAAGCCTTAAAAATTAACTACTCTACTCGAAAAGGTGAGGTATTGACGAAATAAACAATTACCGATTATAGAATTTTAGAGCGCTCATTGAGCGCTATTTTTTTGTCATATATTCTCTAAATCCTTCTTAATAGGGCAATTGCAATTCATTAGGGAGTTTTTCGTTCAAGAAATAATTCGGGCAGTCATTATTAAAAATTAATATTATGGCACGAAGAAAATTTCAAGAAATAAATGCAGGCTCAATGGCCGATATCGCGTTCTTGTTATTAATCTTCTTTTTGGTTACCACTACTATGGATATCGATAAGGGATTAAACAGGATACTACCTCCTAAATTAATTACTGAAGAGAAACCACCCGTTATCAAAGAACGAAATGTATTTGTCGTTTTGTTGAATGATAAGAATCAATTATTGGTTGAAGGAGAAATAGTGGAGCTATCCAATTTAAGGGAAGAAACAAAAGAGTTTATCGCCAATCCAAAACGATTAAAAACGCTTCCGGAGTTTACAGAAAAGGAAATTCGAATTTTGGGAAGAATGCAGGTTTCAAAGCAAATTACCTCGTTACAGAATGATCGAGGTACTTCGTACGAAACATATATTGCTGTTCAAAATGAGTTGGCGGCTGCTTACAATGAGTTGCGAGATGATATGGCAATTAAGGAGTTTGGAGAGCCATACAAACAGCTTGTTAAGAATAAAAAGCTGCCGGGTAACTCTGCTAAAATTGATGCAATTCGAAAGGCGATTCCTCAACGGATTTCAGAAGCAGAGCCCAGTTAAGGATATTGTTTTAAATTAGAATTTAAGAGTGTATTAAAGGCACTCTTTTTTTCGTTTCAATTTTATGGATGGAATACAATATGTAAGCGACAAGAAGTGCGCTTATACAGATGGAAATTCCATAAATCGCATTGTTTTCTGTTTCTGCAAATTCTGAATTGATGGTGTTTGTTTGCGCTAAGTAAGTTACCATTATCGCCATGAAATTGTTGAGAAAATGAGCGATAATAGGCAACCATAAAGACTTACTCCAGATTAATAAATATCCCAATCCTGCTCCTAACAAAAATCTTGGTAAAAAGGAGAATAATTGAAAGTGGATTAAGCTAAACCAAAAAGCTGCTATCCATACACCGTAATGAACGTTTTTTGTCCAATTAGCCAATGTGGTTTGTAAGCAGCCTCTAAAAATAAGCTCCTCTCCAATTGCGGGTAATACGGCGATAAGCAATGTGTTAATTAGTAATATAAGAACACTTTGATCACCTAAGAGGGCTTTAATTAATTTGTCGCCCTTTACTTCGGCTGCCCTCATAGATTCTTCCAAGTCTGCAAACATTTCGGGAAAGTGAACAGCCTTGTTAAGTGTGCCTGTCCAGTCGATGAGTGGAACAGCCACCACTATAAGAGCCCCAACAAGTATAATACTCTGGGATGAAGGGAAACTATCTAATTGAAGGAAGGTTGTTCTTTTGGTTGTCGTTAAATATGTGAAGAGTATGGCTGGAATTACAAATAAACCTAAATGCTGAAAAAGTAATAAAAATCTAATGCTTCCAAGATGAAGAATGTCAGTTGCCATTTTTTCAGCATCTGAAAAAGGAACATCGTGAATTGTAGCTAATAAGCCAACGCCCAATAGAAGAGACATCAAACCAATTACCAACGCGAGCACAACCAAAATAATGATTTTTGTTCCGTAGTCCTTAGATTCAAAAAATGCTTTCAACACAGAGTCGGGTAATATGGTTAAATTTGCACCGCAATAAGGCGTTTAGCATGGTAAAGATAGGAAATATTGAAGTAGGGGAATTCCCATTATTATTGGCTCCGATGGAGGATGTAAGCGATCCTCCGTTTCGTTCTCTGTGTAAAAAACACGGAGCAGATTTAATGTACACAGAGTTTATTTCATCGGAAGGTCTTATAAGGGATGCTGTTAAAAGTGTTCAAAAACTTGATATTTACGATGAAGAACGTCCGATTGGCATTCAGATTTTTGGAGGAGATATAGAATCAATGAAGAAAGCTGCGGCAATTGCCGAAGCGGCTGGTCCTGAGATTTTGGACATAAATTATGGTTGCCCAGTAAAAAAAGTAGTGTGTAAAGCTGCGGGTGCAGGGATTTTACAAGACATTCCTAAGATGGTTAAAATGACGGCCGAAATTGTTAAAACTTGTAGTGTACCCGTTACGGTTAAAACAAGATTGGGTTGGGACGACAGCACTAAGTTTGTTGTTGAAGTTGCAGAGCGATTACAAGACGTTGGTATTGCGGCTATTTCAATTCATGGAAGAACCCGAAAACAAATGTATAAGGGCGATGCGGATTGGACTTTAATTGGCGATATCAAGAATAATCCTCGAATGAACATTCCTGTTTTTGGAAATGGTGACATTGATACACCAGAAAGGGTGCTTGAGGTAAAAAATAGATATGGTGTTGATGGGGTTATGATTGGCCGTGCCAGCATTGGTTACCCTTGGTTTTTTAATGAAGTAAAACATTTCTTAAAGACGGGTACACATTTAGACAAACCAGCTATTCAAGATAGAGCTAACGCATGCATAGATCATTTGGAAAAGTCGATAAAATGGAAAGGAGAAATAGTTGGAGTAGTTGAAATGAGACGGCATTATGGCAATTATTTCAGAGGAATTCACAATTTCAAATCAGTTAGAATGCAATTGGTAACCAATACCAATCACCTCGAATTACTGGAAATCTTAAGAGAAATTCCGAAGCAATTTGAATTACCTGAAATTATTTAGCATACTTACTGTACTACTGCTTTCAATTTTCTTTTGAAAGCGAAGCATGGCATACTTGGTGGCCAAAAAGCCAATAAACATTACTGTAAAGAATACCAGTATAAAGTCGCCCAATCGCAATTCAACAGGAAAACTAACCAGTAGAAACTCGGTGCCCGATCCCAGTTCAATCAATCCCACATATTGCTGTAACCCAACCAATAATAAACCTAAAATCATTCCAGAAACAGTTCCCACTAAAGCGATGAGCAGACCATTGTATGTAAATATCTTTTTCACCAAGCTGGTGTCGGCACCCATGCTAAGCAACACAGCCACATCATTTTCTTTCTCTACCATCAACATGGTTAATGAACCCACCACATTAAAAATGGCAATTATTAAAATAAAGGTGATGATTAAAAAAGCCATTAACTTTTCTGTTTTCTGCGTTTTGTAAAACAGATCGTTTTGCTGATATCTATTTTTGACAGCATACTTATCACCCAATACCGCTACAATTTCGGCTTGAATTTCATCTACATTTCCATTTGGATCAAGCCCTAATTCAACGCCTGTTATTTTGTCCTTGTTTTTAAGTAAGCTTTGTACCAGTCGCTTGGGTACAATTGCATATTGATGATCTATTTCAGAGCTTATTTCGAAAATACCCGAAGGTGTAATGCGTTTCTGATGAAACGCATCCATTGGGTTTAAGGTAACTCCAATCTTTTTTTTGGGAACGTAAATGGTTAAAGGCATCCCGAAATTGGTAAGACTTACACCGAGGTTTAGCGCAATCCCTTGACCAATTACGGCAAAGTTTTTATCACCATGCTCCAACACAAATTTACCTTGATACAAATTCGAATCTACGGCAGAAATATCTTTATATTCAGAATCAACTCCTTTAAGAATGGCAGGACATGTTAGCTTATCGTACTTCAACAAGGCATAGGTTTCTGCAACTTCCGAATAATAAACCACTCCTTCAATGTCTCTTATTTTATCCTCAGGAAATTCTGAACTGTTAAAAGAAGTGCCTTCAACAACCGAAATAGAAATATCTGGATTAAAGGAATTGTAAAGAGATTCGATAAAGTTTTCGAGTCCGTTAAAAACGGAAAGCACAGCAACCAACGACATGGTGCCTACTGCTACACCAATAATTGAAATGGTGGTAATAATATTTATTGCGTTAAAAGACTTTTTAGAAAAGAGATATCGTTTGGCTACAAATAGTGGAAAATTCAAAGTAAAAGTTAATCTGTTACTATAAAATTACTCTCAGTCGTCGTTTAAAAGGCGGTCAATATTCTCCGCATAATCAAAGGAATCGTCGATATAAAAGATCAATTCCGGTATTTTTCTCATCTGATTTTTGGTTTCGAGCGCTAAAAGGTGTCGGATTTTCGACTTCGTACTGTTGATTAATTCCAATGTTCCTTCAGTGTCTTTACTGCCTAGTAAGCTCAAATATATTTTCGCTACAGAAAGGTCAGGGCTCATTCTCACCACGGTAACAGTAATAAATCGCCCTCCAAATAAGTCTCTAGCTTGTAGATTGAAGATTTTGCCCACTTCTTTGTGGATCAAACGGGATACTTTATTTTGCTTAACAGATGCCATTATGTAAAGGTATTAAATATGCGACAGATAACGGCGTTCTATTACACCACAGACAATATTGCTTTATATTTGCATTGATGAAGAATTTCTGGAAATTGGTAGGGTACCTGAAGCCCTATAAAACATACGCCGCGTTAAATATTATATTGAATGTATTTTTCAATATTTTTTCTCTGTGCACCTTCATTTATTTCATTCCTTTTTTCGACATTATTTTCGAAACGGGCTCAGCTATAGATCCTGAACAATATGCCATAAGACCCGATTTGGGATTAACGAAGGAATCCATAATGGGCAATCTATATTATTTAGTAAACGAATTGATAGGGGGGCTTACAAAAAAAGAGGCCTTAATGAGGCTCATTGGTATTTTGATATTGGTGTTTTTCTTAAAAAGTCTGTTTAGATATTCTGCAATGTTTTTTATCGCACCTGTTAGAAACAACGTAATAAGAGACGTTAGAAGAGATATTTATACCAAGATTTTGGCGCTTCCGTTATCCTATTTTAGCGATGCTAAACAGGGTGATTTATTAGCGCGAATGACAGTAGATGTTCAAGAAGTTGAATATGGCATAATTGGTTCATTAGAGGTGTTTTTTAAAGATTTCCTAAACATATTCTTATCACTTTCGCTGCTTATAATTCTGAATGGTGAGTTAACGTTGTTTGCGTTTATTGTGTTGCCGGTAGGGGGAGTTACCATCGCATTTTTGGGAAAAAGTTTAAAAAGAACTGCCGATAAAAGTCAAACGCAAATGGGCGAATTGATGTCAATTTTTCAAGAATCTGTTGCTGGCCTTCGAATCATAAAGGCATTTGTAGCATCTGAATATAGTTTAGGAAAATTTGCTGCAACCAATAATAAGTATGCGGGCTTTATGACGCGGGCTTTTAGAAAAAGAGATTTGTCGTCGCCGTTAACAGAAATTTTAGGTGTAATCACAATTTCAATTGTATTGTGGTATGGTGGTAATATCGTATTTGAAGGTGAACCAGGTGCATTAACGGCATCAGAGTTTATTGCATACATCGTTATTTTTTCTCAAGTAATTCCTCCTGCTAAAGCCTTTGCCGATGGCTTTTTTAAAATAATTAAAGGAATGGCATCTTATGAAAGAATAGAAAAGATTTTGGAAGTTGAAATTACCATCGACGAAAGTAAAGTGGGTAAATCGATTAGCGATTTTACAGGGGCAATAGAATACAAGGGAGTTAGTTTTGCCTATGATACCGAAAAGGTTTTAGATAATATTGACCTGAAAATTGCTAAGGGACAAACCATTGCGTTAGTTGGTCCTTCGGGTGGCGGAAAGTCTACAATGGCCGATTTGCTCCCGAGATTTTATGATGCGATAGAGGGTGAAATTTTAGTAGATGGTACTTCTGTAGTTGATTACAGCTTAAATGAATTGAGAAGTTTAATTGGTGTGGTAACTCAAGAATCAATCTTGTTTAACGATACGATTTTCAACAACATTGCATTTGGAATGAAAAATGCCAATAAAAGCAAGGTAGAAGAGGCTGCGAAGATTGCCAACGCACATAATTTTATTATGGAGATGGAGCATGGCTATGATACCAATATTGGCGATAGGGGTTCTAAATTATCGGGCGGACAAAGACAGCGCATGAGTATTGCCAGAGCTATTATGAAGAATCCTCCAATTTTGGTGTTGGATGAGGCTACTTCGGCATTAGATTCGGAATCGGAGAAATTGGTGCAAGAAGCACTGTTTAAATTAATGGAAAATCGAACTTCGTTGGTGATTGCTCACAGGCTTTCAACTATTCAAAATGCTGATGAGATTTTGGTAATTGCAAAAGGAAAAATTGTAGAAAGAGGGAGTCATGATGAGCTCTTAAAATTGGCCGGCCACTATAAGAAAATGTTCGACCTTCAAACTTTTGGTTAAAAAACTAGGGTATAACGCTTTGGTTGGTGTATATAATGTAGGATTCAAGTTTTAATAGGGCTATTTTTGATAAAACTAAAGAAAGTGGGCGTTATGATAAAAAAAGTACTAATCTCAGGAGTGTTTATTGCATTATCTTCAGTTTCTTTATTAGGGCAAGAAATAGCATTTAAATATGTTTCCCCGATGCCAGGAGCAAAATTCGTAAATAGTAAAACCACATTAATTTTAAAATCTTCCGATAAAATTAATAAGAGCTCAATTTCGGGAAAAGCATTTAATGTTGTAGGAAGCGTGAGTGGATCGCATGCAGCTTATCCTTATTTAGCCGAAGACGGGAAAACAATAATTGTAAAATTTAAGGAAGGTTTAAAGCCTTGCGAAGAGGTTACGGTTTCTTCTGATGGGAGCATTCAAACTATTTTGGGCAATTCTATAGCTGGGCTAGATCATTCTTTCACTGTTTCATGCAGATCGGCTGAGTTTGATAAACTTCATGGAATAGATCAGGAAAAAGAGGAAAAAGAATCTAAAGACCCAAAAGTAGACTTTGAAAAGGCACTCCCTGGTAACTTCCCCAATATCAATATTAAAACAGTTAATAATCCCGAAGACGGCTTTGTGTTTGTTGCAGCAGCAAATAATACTTCTCCGTTTCTGATTATTTTACAAAACGATGGTGAGCCTTATTATTATCAAGAAACGCCAGGGTTAAAAGCAAGGGACTTTAAGAAGCTTTCTGATTATAGAATTGGCTATTCCGATCCCAATCAAGGCAAGTATTTTATCATGGATAATTCTTACACTATAATTGATGAATTTGGAGCAGGCGATGGCTACACAATGGATTCGCATGAGTTTGAATTGTTGCCAAATGGTAATGCGCTAATTTTTATCTACGACAAACAAGTTTATGATATGACCATTCCCGAGGAGGCTGGAGCAAGTGGAGACCCGGATGCTTTGGTTACAGGTGTGGTAATTCAGGAAATAGATTCTTTAACTAAGGATGTACTTTGGCAATGGACTTCATGGGATCATCTGCTTGTGAGCGATAATGAGGATTTGGATTTGACTAAGAGTACGCTCAATCCTTTTCACATTAACTCGGTTGAATACAACGAATCAGGCAATATTTATGCTTCCTTTAAAGCCTTAGACGAGATTACGAAAATTGCTTACCCTAGCGGTGAGGTTGTTTGGAGAATGGGTGGTTCTCACAATGAATTTACCATGGATGATAGCGATGATTGGTTTTGTGAGCAACACGACGCTAGAATTTTATCAAATGGAAATATGACTGTTTTTGATAATGGTACATGCCATGGTTTAGCGTATGCTAAGGAATATGAAATTAATGAAACTGATATGGAAGTTACATTGGTTTGGAGCTATGCTCATCCAGAAGGGATTGAATCTGGCGCAAGAGGAAATGTGCAACGATTACCTGGAGGTAATACAATGATAGGTTGGGGTGGTGGACCAACCTTTCCGAATGATGCTGTTAATTTAAGTGAGGTTACTCCAACAGGAGAAGTTGCTTTTGAGATGGTACTTGATGATGGAGTTAAAAATATTTCTTATCGTGCTTTCAGGTTTAAATGGGATATATATACATCTGTTAAAGCTGTTTTGGGTGCTACGTATGTAGTTAATGTTTATCCTAACCCTAGCAATGGGAATTTCAATATCAGCATTGAAGGAGAATCAAATGGAACTGCTTCTGTTGTTGTGTTTGATGAGCAGGGTAAATCGGTTGGTGCAACTACTATAAACGGTACTGGAGAAATAGATTTATCTGGAAATGCTGCTGGTATCTACTTTGTTAAAACCACAACGGAAACAGGAATTACTGTAAACAGGGTAGTAATAGAATAATCCTTAGTAGAGATAATCGTTAAAAGGATACCTTTTAACATGGATTTTCTTAACCATTTGATACATCTTTTTTCTAAAGGCTTCTAAATTAGTTTTGTCTTCCGCAGAAATAAAAATGCACGGGTAACTTAGCTTCTTAGCCCAAGATTGCTTTAAATGTTCTAAGCTATCCTCTATGTATTCTTCACCAATATCAAGATCAACTCGTTCTTTATAAATGTCGATTTTGTTAAAAACAAGCAAGGTAGGTTTGTTAAGGACTTTTAGCTCGGCTAAAGTTTGGTTGACAACGTCTAGTTGATCTTTGTAATTTGAAGAGGCAACATCAACCACATGCACTAGAATGTCTGCTTCGGTTACTTCATCTAAAGTAGACTTAAACGATTCTACAAGCTGATGAGGCAGCTTTCTAATAAATCCTACAGTATCGGAAAGTAAGAATGGCAGGTTGCCTATAACCACTTTTCTAACCGTTGTATCTAACGTAGCAAAGAGTTTGTTTTCGGCAAATACATCCGACTTACTTATAGCATTCATCAAAGTAGATTTTCCAACGTTGGTATAGCCAATAAGGGCCACACGAACCATCTTGCCTCTGTTTTGTCGTTGCGTGTTCTTTTGCTTGTCAATTAACTTCAGCTTGTTTTTAAGCAAAGTAATTTTATCACGAATAACCCGTCTGTCAGTTTCTATTTCGGTTTCACCCGGTCCCTTCATTCCAATACCTCCTTTTTGCTTTGAGAGGTGAGTCCATAAATTGGTAAGGCGTGGTAATAAATATTGATACTGTGCTAATTCAACTTGAGTTTTAGCGTGGGCAGTTCTGGCACGAGAAGCAAAAATGTCGAGAATTAAATTACTTCTATCTAATATTTTACACTCAAGAATTCTTTCGATATTTCTAATTTGAGCTGGGTTAAGTTCGTCATCGAAAATAACCATGTCGATTTCGAATTCATCAACATACTTTTTAACCTCGTTGATTTTGCCACTTCCTAAGAAAGTTTTAGGATTTGGCTTTTCCATGCCCTGCACAAACCTTTTTACAGATTTAGCTCCAGCAGTTTCAGCCAAAAACTCTAATTCATCAAGATGTTCGTCTACTAAAGCTTGTGTTTGTCCTTGAAGTACAAGACCAACCAATACGGCAGTTTCTTGTTTCTTTTCTGTTGAAAATCCTTTTTCTATCATGAAATTATCCGCCGAAAAAGTATCCTCTGCCTATTTCTGCTCTAAAAGGCCATGGAATAGCAGCCATAATAATTACAAATGCTATTAGAAAAAAGATGGTCGTTTTCTTATGCTTGGCAATATCTTCTTCTGCGTTTTTAGCAAAGCGTCTTCCAATCGTAATTAAAATAGCAGCTATTATCATCATGCTGATGTGCTCAACTGCCCAAAAACGAAGAACGGCTTCTTTCATTGCGGCTCCCATATCAGAGTGCGCTTCTTTCACAATGGCGCTCATAAAATAAAGAGAAAGTCCTAGCAACAACTGAATGTGAGTAAACACCATGGTGAATAAACTCAACTTATTGTGACCTTTTTGGTAATCTCCTTTTTGGATCCATCCCAAAATGGATTTGATAATGGCCGATACCAAAAGAATGAGAACTACATATCGTAGTGTAGAGTGTAGTCCTTGTAATGCGTCAAACATGTGTTCCGTTTATTTGCGTTTAAGTTCAGCAAATGTATCGATTAATACTGGTATAACTATGGTTTGAGCTAATCGATAAATCATTCTCTATTGCACCCTCACACCTGTGAATTTGACTAAAAGAATTCAAAGATTAGTGACCCCTAAATAATTATCTTTACCGAAATCCCAATCGCTAACGAATTGTAAAAAAGTTCGTTAAATGGTAAAACCTTTTGTTGTGCACAAAAAATTCTTATCCAATGTACTGCTGTTAGTAGTTCTTAATCTGGTGATTAAGTGTACTTGGATTTTTGGTATCGACATTAAGGTACAAGACCTAACAAAAGACGACTACGGTACTTACTTTGCCTTGTTCAACTTTTCGATGTTGTTCAACATCTTTTTAGATTTAGGAATTACCAGTTTTAATAATAAGAACATAGCGCAAAATGTTCAATTGGTTACTAAATACGTCTCCGGTATAGTTGTTTTTAAGGCGATTCTTTTTGTGGTTTACCTTATTATTTCGATGGTGGTCGGTTTCATGATGGGCTACGACGATGTGAAGTTTCACTTCTTGATATTCATGTCGATCAACCAATTTTTAATTTCTTTCACTCAATATTTACGAACAAACTTAACAGGCTTAGAGCTATACACGCTAGATAGCGTACTGTCAGTGCTCGACAAATCGCTGATGATAATTTTCTGTGGTGCATTGCTCTATACCGATCTACTGCCTTGGAAATTTAGCCTAAATACGTTCATTTATATGCAAACGCTGGCATATGGTATTACTGCTTTAATCGTGTTTGCTTTGGTAATGTCGAGGATAGAGAAGCTTACCATTAAGCTAAATGTGCCGTTTCTTTTGGCCATTTTGCGACGGACGGCACCTTATGCTTTACTTGTTTTAACAATGACGGCTTATTACCGACTCGATGCTATTATGCTGGAATACATGCTTGAGGATGGTAAAAGACAAACTGCAATTTATGCCCAAGGTGCCCGACTTTTGGATGCTGTAACTCAATTTGGTTATTTGATGAGTACCCTGCTTTTGCCCATGTTTGCAAGGATGATAAAAAGACGAGAAAAGGTGAGAAGCTTGGTTCAATTGGCTTTCAGTATCATCATTGTTCCTGCTTTAATTTTGGCCTTTACCGCTACCGAATATTCAATAGAAATAATGGATATTTTGTATGATAGGCACACAGAGCAATCGGGGCCTGTACTTGGTTTATTAATGATGTGTTTTGTTGCGATTGCGTCAACTTATATTTTCGGAACGCTGCTCACAGCAAACGGCAGCTTAAGACTATTGAATCAAATTGCGATAGCTGGATTAATCTTAAATATTGTTTTAAACATCATCTTAATTCCTCTACACAAAGCATGGGGATCTGCATTTGCCAGTATGCTTACACAGTTTATTGTAGTGGCTATTCAAATAATAATGTGCAAGAGCATATTTAGATTACGAATCCATTATAAGTTCTTGGGATCGTTGGTTGTATTTGGCGGAATTGCTTTGGCAACAACTACATTAACTAGGAATCACTTAGATAATTTAGCACTACAGTTGAGTATTTCCGTACTTGTTCCGCTGGTATTTGCAGTTGGAATTAGAATTATAGATGTTGGCCAGATTTATAAAACCATCATGAAAAAAGAAGAGGTTACTTAAAACCCATCTTCGATCTTACCTTGCCCAAAACTTCAGATGCGATGGCTTGGGCCTTTGCAGCTCCTTTTTTTAATTCCGTATCAAGCAAGTCTTTGTCTTCCATCAACTCATTAAACCTTGCTCGTTCTTTTTCGAACTTAGCAACAATCAATTCAAAAAATTCTTGCTTGGCATGTCCGTAACCGAAGCCTGAATTAGTTGCAGCATACTTTGCCCTCATCGCTTCAATTTGATCGGAATCAGCCAAAATCTTGTACAAACCAAAAACATTACACGTCTCAGTATCTTTGGCTTCATCAACACCAGTACTATCTGTAACGATGCCCATAATTTGCTTTCTTAATTTTTTGTCGGGAAGAAAAATATCGATGAAATTATCATACGACTTACTCATTTTATTGCCATCTGTTCCCTGCACATGCATGGTTTCTGTATGAAACTTTGCTTCTGGAATCACGAAAGTTTCTCCATATTGGTGATTGAAACTTCTGCCAATAACACGGGTCATTTCTAAGTGCTGTTCTTGATCTTTTCCTACAGGTACTATTTCTGCGTCGTACAACAATATATCTGCCGACATTAAAACAGGGTAGGTAAACAAGCCTGCATTTACATCTGATAATTTCTCGGATTTGTCCTTAAATGAATGCGCATTTGCCAACATCGGGAAAGGAGTCATGCAGTTTAAATACCATTGTAATTCACAAACGGCAGGAACGTCTGATTGGCGATAAAAAATATTTTTTTCAATGTCGAAGCCAAAAGCCAACCAAGCTGCAGCAACAGCATAGGAGTTGTGCTTTATTTTATCGGCATCTTTTATGGTGGTAAGCGAATGTAAATCGGCTATAAAAAAAAGGCAATCGTTGCCTGCTTCTTTAGAAAGTTTGATGGCTGGCATAATTGCCCCCAAAATATTTCCGAGGTGTGGCACACCTGTACTTTGTATTCCTGTTAGTATTCTCGACATGGTTCAAATGTACAAAATCGAATTATGAGAAATTCTTGAATGGTTTAAAATGAAACAAAAAAAGGCCATCCGTCTCCTGACTGATGGCCTTTTGAATTTTGTTACTACTTAACAGTGCTCGTTAAAAGCTTCTATTAGGTTTTCAGAAATAAGATCAGCGCTAGCTCCTTCAATATGATGTCTTTCAATCATATGAACCAACTTTCCGCCTTTAAATAATCCCATACATGGAGATGATGGAGGGTAAGGAAGCATAAACTTTCTTGCCTCTTGAACCGCATCAACATCAAAACCTGCAAATACAGTTACTGTTTTATCTGGATGTTTTTCGTTCTGAATTGCCATTTTAGCAGCTGGACGTGCATTCCCTGCAGCACAACCGCAAACAGAGTTTACAACTACAAGTACAGTTCCTTCTGTGTTAATTGCGTCTGCTACCGCGCCTGCTGTAGTAAGATCTTCGTAACCCGCAGATGTTAAATCTGCTTTCATGGGTAAAACTAATTCTTCTGGATACATATCAAATTGTTTTAAAATGTGAATGCAAATGTACTAAATAATGGGCTTTTATGGATAATTGGTACAATGGTTGCTTCATTTTTTTAGATTTGTATTCACTCAATAATATAAGCATGAAAACCAACCATTTAATTCTCACCATAGTTTCTATCATTTTCTTATCGAATAACCTGTTTGCTGGCTATAAATTGATTGAAAAAGTTGACAAAAATCCTGATGGAATTGTAATTCCTTATTCGAAATATAAACTGGATAACGGCCTTACCGTTATTATTCACGAAGATCATTCCGATCCGATTATTCATGTTGATGTTACTTATCATGTAGGTTCTGCAAGAGAGCAGGCAACCAAATCTGGTTTTGCACATTTTTTCGAACACATGATGTTTCAAGGTTCAGAAAACATTGCTGATGAAGAGCACATTAAAACTGTAAGTGAAGCCGGTGGGAGTATGAATGGTACCACAAATTCCGACAGAACGAATTATTTTGAAACCATGCCGAGCAATTATTTAGAAACGGCACTTTGGTTGGAAGCGGATAGAATGGGATTTTTTATTGATGCAGTTACTCAAAAAGCATTTGATGTTCAGCAAGCTACGGTTAAAAATGAAAGAGGGCAAAATGTAGACAATCGTCCTTATGGTAGAGCCAGGGAGAGTGTTTCGAGAGCACTTTATCCAGAAGGACACCCGTATTCTTGGCCTACAATTGGTTGGATGGAAGATATCGACAGAATTGAGTTGACAGATTTAAAGAAGTTTTTTCTTAGATGGTATGGTCCTAATAACGCTACGTTAACTGTTGGTGGCGACTTGGATACTGAGGAAGTAATGAAGTTGGCCGAAAAGTATTTCGGAAGCATTCCTGCTGGTCCAGAGGTTAAGCCAATTGAGCAAACTCCTGTTACTTTAGCCGAGGACAGATATATCTCTTTTGAAGACAACATTCGTTTCCCATTGTTACAAATGGTATTTCCTTCGGTTCCTAACTGGCATGAAGATGAGGCTCCATTAGATGTTTTATCGGCTATTTTGGGTGGTGGTAAAACTTCAATTTTCTACAAGAATTTTGTAAAAACTCAAATTGCTGTTCAGGCTTCAGTAGGCAATCCTTGCTCCGAATTAGGTGGTCAGTTTACATTAACTGTATTGCCTTACCCCGGAAAAGAGTTGGCGGAAATTGAGAAATTAATGCGTTCGTCTGTTAAGGAGTTTGAAACGAGAGGGGTTACCGATGATGACATCTTGAAATTCAAATCGATGATAGAATCGAATTTGGTTTACGGACTCCAAAGTGTGAGTGGTAAAGTATCTAGTTTGGCTTCGTTTGAGACCTTTAGAGGAGATCCTAATTTGGTTCAAAAAGAAATTGACAGGTATTTATCGGTTACTAAAGAGCAAGTTCAAAAGGTTTACGAAAAATACATCAAAGGCAAGGCAGCCGTTATATTAAGTGTTTATCCGATTGGTATGGAGCAAATAGTTGCCAGAGCCGATACTTATATTCCTAAAGAGGCGAGTGCTTCGGATGTTGACGATTCTGAATATAAAAACTTAGTTCAAAAGAAAGCGGTAGATACTTTTGATAGAAGTATTAAACCTGGTAAAGGCGCTAACCCGGCAATTAAAACACCTTCATATTGGGAAGATGAATTAGGGAACGGAATTGAATTAATTGGCAGTAAAAGTGATGAGGTACCAACGGTATCTATTCGCATAAAGTTTAAAGCAGGACATCGATACGAGCCAGCTGCTAAATCTGGAATGGCCAGTATAACAGGAAGTATGTGGAACGAGTCTACAGAAAAATATACGGCAGAACAGTTTAGTGAAGAACTAGAAAAACTGGGTAGTAGCGTTTGGATTGGCGCCGGTATAGAGTCGATTGAGTTGAACATTTCGTGTTTAACAAAAAACCTCGACAGAACAATTGAACTAGCAGAAGAACTGTTACTCCATTCGAAATTTGAAGTTGCGGACTTTGATAGAATTAAAGCCGAGCAATTAGAAATGATTGAAAGAAGCGCAACGGATGCGAGTGATATGGCTAGCAATACATACAGAAAGTTACTCCACAAAGAAGGCAACGTAATGTCTATTTCTTCAATTGGAAATTTAGCTACAGTTGGGAGTGTAGTGCATGAAGATGTGGTTGCTTATAGAGATGCTGCTTTAATTGCCACACAAACACAAGTAGTTGTGGTGGGAGATATAGATCAAAAAAGCGTGATGTTGAAACTTGCGTTTTTAAAAGATTTAAAGAAATCGAAGAAACCGAGAACTTACGTTCAAGAGCACAAGAAACACAACAAGTTGAAAATTTACTTTGTGAACAAGGAAGGCGCTCCGCAGTCGGAAATTAAAATGGGAAAAATTGGGATTCCTTACGACGCGACTGGAGATTATTTTAAAGCATATGTTATGAATTACGCTTTGGGAGGTGCTTTTAATAGTAGAATAAATCTTAATCTACGAGAAGATAAAGGCTACACTTATGGTGCACGATCTAGAATGTCGGGTTCTAAATACAAAGGAACCTACACCGTTTCTACATCTGTTAGAGCAAACGCTACGGATAGCGCATTAACTGAGATTTTGAGCGAAGTTGGGAAGTACAGAAGTGATGGTATAACCAAAGAAGAGCTTATTTTTACTAAAAGCTCGTTGGGCCAATCGGATGCTTTGAGCTACGAAACGCCTGGGCAGAAAGGATCGTTTATTTATAAAATAATGGAATACGATTTGTCGCCAAAGTTTATTGATGAGCAAAACGCGATTTTAGAAAAAATGGAAGTTTCCGATATTGAAAACTCGGCGAAAGAAATTTTAAAAACCGAAGAAATGGTAATTCTAATTGTAGGCGACAAGAAAACGGTTTTCGAAGGAATCTCTAAGTTAGGCTACGAAGTAATTGAGTTGGAATACTAAACGTCATCCTGACAATAAGTGTGCGCAGCACAACTGCGAAGCAGGATCACCACAGTTGTAAAAGGGTATAAGCTAATTAAGGAAAAGGTGTCTGTCTGTACCTGTTCAGGCGGGCTGCTTCGGTATTGCTCTCTCAATAATATTAACTAAAGCGCTTATTACCACCAAGCCGTTACAATTACTTTACCTCTTCGCTTCAAAAAACTGTTTGATAATTTCTCCGCAAACTACCTTCATAATTCCACTTTTAACCACCGTTTTCGGGTGAAGCATATTGGAACCAACCGAGGTAAATCCTTTTTTTGGATCGGATGCGCCATAAACGATGTTGCTAATTTGCGACCAAGAACAAGCACCTGCGCACATGGCACAAGGTTCGAGCGTAACATATAAGGTGCATTTTTTTAAATACTTGCTCCCAATATATTCGGTTGCGCTGGTATAAGCCAAAATCTCTGCATGCGCCGTAACGTCGTTCAGTCGTTCGGTTTGGTTGTGCGCTCTCGCAATAATTTTATTATTGCAAACAATTACGGCACCTATCGGAACTTCCCCTTCATCAAAAGCGTGTTGAGCTTCTTTGAAAGCCTGTTTCATGAAATATTCGTCGTTGAATTCTATTAGTGCCATCCTCTTCTATTTTCAATTATAAATCTACTGATTTGTTTTGTACTTTCGCTACCCATCAAAAACGCGGAAATGCTACGAAGTCATACATGTGGAGAGTTAAGTGCCGAACAAATAGGCCAAAAAGTTACCCTATCTGGCTGGGTACAAATTGCAAGAGATTTTGGCGGGATGACTTTCATCGATCTCAGAGATAGATACGGAATTACCCAACTTGCTTTTAACGAGGACGTAAGCGCTGAGCTTTGTGCAGAGGCTAGAAAACTAGGCCGGGAGTGGGTTATAAAAATCGAAGGTGAAGTAACCGAAAGAAGCAACAAGAACAAAAAAATTGCCACTGGCGATATTGAGGTGATTGTTTCGAGCATCGAAATATTAAACGAATCGAAAGTACCGCCTTTTACTATTGAGGATGTTACCGATGGTGGTGAAGATATTAGAATGAAGTACCGTTACCTCGATATTAGAAGAAATGTGGTTAAAAACAGTTTGATTCTGAGAAGTAAACTGGGCAAAGAAATTAGAAATTATTTAGACGGTCAAGGTTTTATAGAGGTTGAAACTCCTGTTTTAATTAAATCTACGCCAGAAGGAGCAAGAGATTTTGTAGTTCCATCGAGAATGAACGAAGGGCAATTTTATGCACTTCCTCAATCGCCACAAACCTTTAAGCAATTGCTTATGGTAGGCGGTTTAGATAAATACTTTCAGATAGTAAAATGCTTTAGAGACGAGGACTTAAGAGCAGATCGTCAGCCAGAATTTACGCAGATAGATTGCGAAATGTCGTTTGTAGAGCGCGAAGATATAATTGAGGTATTTGAAGGATTGGTAAAGCATCTTTTTAAATATGAAAAAGGAATTGATTTAGGCGATTTTCCGTTAATGCCATACTCAGAAGCGTTGGAGCGATACGGAAACGACAAACCCGACCTTCGTTTTGGAATGGAGCTGCACAATATGGGCGAGGCTGTTTCTGGTGCTGGATTTAAAGTTTTTGATGATGCAGAATTAGTGGTTGGAATTTGCGCTCCGGGTTGTGCTGGTTATTCGCGTAAACAAACCGATCAATTAATTGATTGGGTAAAACGTCCACAAATTGGAGCTACAGGTATGATTTACCTGAAAGTGAATGAGGACGGTACTTTAAAATCGTCCGTAGATAAGTTTTACGATGCAGATGCCTTAGCGAAATGGGTAAATATTTTTGATGCGCAACCTGGTGATTTAATTCTCGTATTAGCTGGCAAGGAATCTAACACTCGAAAAGCAATGAGCGAACTCCGCTTAGAAATGGGTAATAAATTGGAATTGCGACCAAAGGACAAATTCGAATGTCTGTGGGTAGTAGATTTCCCGCTTTTCGATTACGATGAGGAAGAAGATAAATATCACGCAATGCATCACCCGTTTACCGCACCTTTGGCAGATGATGCTGCAATGTTAAAAACCGATCCGAAGAATGTGAGAGCAAACGCGTACGATATGGTAATTAACGGCGTTGAAGTTGGCGGAGGATCAATTAGAATTAATAAACGAGATCAGCAAGAATTAATGCTTGAGCTCTTAGATTTCTCACCTGAAGAAGCCAAAGCACAGTTTGGTTTTTTAATGGATGCATTTGGATTTGGTGCACCACCTCACGGAGGAATCGCATTTGGATTTGACCGACTTTGTGCTTTATTTGGGGGATCGGATTCTATTAGGGATTACATCGCATTCCCAAAAAATAATTCGGGCAGAGATGTTATGATAGACGCACCTTCCGAATTGGATGAGGAGCAACTCAAAGAGTTAAGTTTATCGGTAAGAAAGTAATTAAATATAAGATCGCATATGACACTAGTAGAGGTGTTTGACAACATCACAACATCTGAGATTGACAGATATATCAAAGAAATGCAAGAGGAAAACCTTACTCTTGAATTTCAAACTGTGAATTACCCGGCTATTGGCGAAGGTAATTTTGATTTAGAAATGTTAGCAAGAGCCATGTCTGGTTTTGCTAATTCGCAAGGAGGAATTGTTGTTTGGGGCGTTTTTGTAAAAAAGGACGACAATGGCAATGGATCGGCAACAAGAAAAAACCCAATCAAAGATTTAAATGGTTTCATGGAGTTTTTAAATGAAGCTACAGAAACTGTTGTAAGCCCCGCTATCTCTGGTGTAAAACACCGAATGATTGAAGAGGCTAGTAATGTTGGATTTGCAGCTACGTACGTTCCGTCTAGTTTGAATGCGCCCCACATGGACAACTTCAAAAAGGTATACTTTAAACGTAATGGAGCTATTTTTTACAAATGTGAACATTTTGATGTAACCGACATGTTGTCGCGAAATCAGATTCCTAATTTGGAATTAATCGTTTACGGTGCAACACCAACCGAATCTACTGGTAATTCTTACACCATAATTTTCGGACTTTCTAATACGGGCATCACCATTGCGAAATTTCCAATGCTTAGAATTAAAATTAATTTACCATACAAGTATAGTCAGTTTGGGTTAGGCGGTGCTATGAATACCGGTATGGAGAAAGGGCTAGATCAAGGAGATGGTTTTGAAGTTTATATAGCAAAGCCAGAGCAGGTAATATATCCAGGTGTACTTTTACAAGTAGATCAACTTGAAATTGAGCTCCCTGCAGGTACAACAGAATTACCTCCTCTTAAAATAGAGTATAGCGCTGCTGCCGAAGGAATGTCGCTCGTTTCGGAAACTATGACTTACAGATTAAAGATCTAGGTTATTGGTTAAAGCTGCTCAGCAATAACTTCTTTTACTTCTGGAACCATTTTTTGAAGCAATGCTTCTATTCCCGATTTTAAAGTTACTGTGGACGATGGACATCCACTGCAAGCACCTCTTAATATTACGGTAACTACACCATCTTCAAAAGATTTAAAATTGATGGCTCCACCATCGCCTTCTACAGCTGGTCGGATGTATTCATCAAGAATTCCTACAATTTGTCTTTCCGTTTCGGTAAGGCGATCTACATCAACTTCAATCCCACCATCTACAGCAGGGGCAGCAGACTCATCTCCAGAATCGCTTGTTTGAAGAGTTGGCGCGTTGTTTACTACTTGTTTGCCGTCCATCAAAAACTCTTTGATAAAAGTTCTCATTTCGTTCATTACTTCATGCCATTCTATAAAATCATTCTTAGTGATTGTTACAAAATTAGCAGCGATAAAAATTCCTTTAACAAAAGGAAAATTGAATAATTCCGCTGCCAAAGGAGACTTTTTAGCGTCTTCTTTAGATAAAAACTCATAAGAATCATTACCCTGAACGAGCATAATATCTGCTACAAATTTTAATGAAGTAGGGTTGGGTGTACTCTCTGCGAATACATTTACCATTTTGGGAGGTGCTTCCATACGAATATTTTTATCTTTGAATGTATTACAAAAGTACTAATAAATAAGCTTAAACCTTTACTATGGCATTAATCAGAGCAGTTAGGGGCTTCGAACCTCAAATAGGAGAAGATTGTTTTATCGCAGAAAATTGCACTATTGTGGGCGAGGTTTCCATGGGAAGTCAATGCAGTATATGGTTTAATGCCGTTGTTAGAGGCGATGTTAACTTTATTAAAATTGGAAATAAGGTGAACATTCAAGACAATGCTGTGATTCACGGCACATTCGAAAAATCGGGAACTACTATTGGCAATAATGTTTCTATTGGGCATGGTGCAATGGTGCATGGTTGCACGGTGCACGACAATGTATTGATTGGCATGGGATCAATTATAATGGACAACGCAGTGATTCATGAGAACTCGTTAATTGCTGCTGGGGCCGTCGTTTTAGAAGGGACTATTGTGGAATCGGGTTCTCTTTGGGCTGGTGTACCTGCAAAGAAAATTAAGAATGTAAGTAAGGAGCAATTAGAAGGACAGATCAACAGAATTGCCAATAGCTACATAAAATATTCAAGTTGGTTTAAGGAGTAGTTTTTGAGCGGGAAAGGGACGACGATCGAACCTAAATTTAGAAGAAGGGATGGTATTACTAGCCCGTATACGGCTAATTATTGAGGGTTAACGCTTGTAACCAAGTGCTTTACATAGAATTCTATAATATTCTTTTAACATTTTTTGGATTAGTGTTAGAACAACCTAACTTTGCGTTAGAAATAAATAACATTTATATGAAATCAATCACTAAAGAATTTCTTTTGGCTCTAATACTTTTAGCATATTTAACTGTTTCAGTACTTTATTATTCTTCCAAATTAGAATGGTCCGCTTTAAACATAACTGTTGCTATTTTAGCTTTCATAACAGTAATCCTATATACATGGTTTTTAAGAAAACGTGTAGCTGAAATTAAAGAAGGCATTATAGATGAAGATGAAATGACTAGAAAAATCGAAGTATATACAGGGCACTACTCTTTTGCGGGAAGCTTGTTTTTATATGTTCTAATATTTTTGTTTGCCAATCTTAACCACCTCGCAATTGATGCAAAATGTGATGGAATTTTGGCATTTGGAATTTACGGTAGTTTGTTAATTTACATTTCAGTCTATATATACTTAAAAAGATCAGGACACATTAATGATTAATAAAGTTAGAGAGCTTAGAGCATTAAAATCACTTACTCAAAATGACTTAGCAGTACAAGTTGGAGTTCGGAGGGAAACAATTGTGTTTTTGGAAAAAGGTAAATACAATCCCTCTTTAAAATTAGCTTATGATATTGCAAAAGTATTTGAATTATCAATAGAAGAGGTGTTTTTTCCAGATGTGATTACTCCTTGATTTCGTTACAAATACCCCCAACTTGATGTTGTTGTAAACTACACCTTAACTATCTTGGCATTTTGCAAATGCTTTAGAAGCATCCAAAAACAAAAAGCCTGATAAACAATGTTTATCAGGCTTTTTCTCTTAGTAGGGAGAGAAGGACTCGAACCAAACCTGAATTTGATAGAAGGGTTGATGTTATTAGCTAAAATACCACTCTATAATATTTTATAGAACACATTACATTGTGGAATTGGAAATCCTGTGCGCTCTTGGTTTTACAAGAATAGAAATCCAGTCGGTGACTTTATTCGCGTGAGGTGCTTCTATTAGTCCCAAAGTCGCACTTCGTCTAAGTGGATTTTATCGCTGAAGAAAATCTTGGTGCTTTCTTCGTAAGCGGCCGTGTAATCGGATACATAAAACTGATGTTTTGGCTTACCTGTTTTCCTTTCGATTTTAGCCTTTATAAGCACCTGTTTAATCTTTTCGGCAACAATGGAGGCAGAGTCTAGTATGTCGGTGTGAGACTCGTAAAACTCACTTACTTCGTTTTTAATAAGCGGGTAATGTGTGCAAGCAAGTACTAAGGCATCAATTCCTTTAAACGACGGCTTTGATAAATAAGAATTTATGATCGTTCTACTAATTGTATTGTCGTAAAAACCCTCTTCAATCATAGGGGCAAGTAAGGGAGTTGCCAAAGAAGTGGTTTTAATGTCGGGCCTTAATTTTTTAATTCGATTGTTATAGATCCTAGAACCAATGGTTCCCTTAGTGCCAATAATCCCAACTTTTTTTCCTTTGTACTTTTTGGCAACATGCTCCACTACAGGATCGATTACGTTAACCAACTTAACTTTGCCTTGTAAATACTCTTTGGTGCTTTTATAGCCGAAAGCCGAAGCTGTATTGCATGCTATAACAATTGTTTTACAGCCCTTGTTAAGCAGAAAACTAGAAATCCGCTTAGAGTATAAGCGGATAGATTCTGGTGATTTATCTCCGTATGGAAAATGCGCAGTGTCGCCAAAGTAGATGATGTTCTCTTTGGGTAACAATTTCGTAATGGCCTTGGCGACTGTTAGGCCGCCAATGCCAGAATCAAAAATTCCTATTGGATTGTTATCAGGGATAACTTTATTGTTTTATGTTACAACTTAGCTCTAACTAAGTCTTTAACGTCGGTTCCACCACCATAATAAGGCACTGTACCTTGGCTAACGTCTAATATGTAGTCGTACCCTTTTTCCTTAGCTACCGCTTCAATTGCAGCTGTTACTTTATCTCTAATTGGATTTTGTAATTCTTGTATTTTCAATTCCAACTGTTGGTTAGCAACCATTTGGAAATTTTGGATAGACTTTTCCATGTCTTGGATTTCTTGAATTCTTGATTGCTTAATCAACTCAGTCATATTTGCTTCTTCCGCCTGAAAAGTCTGATATTTAGCCTGTAACTCCATATTCTTTTTTTGAAGTTCAGTTTCCAATTCTTTTGTAAAAGCTTCTACCTGTTGTTGCGCTATAGCGATATCGGGTAAACCTTCCATCAACTCATTTACATTAAGGTGAGCTGTTTTTTGTGCTTGTAGTGCTCCTGAAAATGGAACGATTAGACCTACAATTAATACTAGTTTAAATATTGATTTCATTTTAATTAATTTGATTGTTTATTATTTGTACTCTAAGTTTAAGTTTTTAAGTACCTGTTTGCTCTTATTGTATTTAGAACTTGTATATAACATCGTTGCACCACTTGCCTTATCAAAAATAATGGCATATGATCCCTGCGTTGCTATTTCTTTAATTGCCCTGTATACATCTTCTTGTATAGGCTTTATTAGCTCTTGTCGTTTTTTAAATAGTTTGCCGTCAACTCCAAAAATAGATTTTTGGTAAGCCCTTGCTTCCTCTTCTTTCTTTATGATCTCTTCTTCTTTCTTTGCTTTCATCGATTCAGAAAGTAGTACTTCCTCCACTTGAAAAGACTGATACATTTTTTCTACTTCCTTAAACTTGGCTTCAACATCTATTTGCCATTCTATCGAAAGCTGATTTAGTTTTTCTTGCGCTTCTTTGTAAGCAGGAATTTTATCCATGATGAAATCTGTATCAACATAGGCAAATTTCTGGCCGTAACTAGTTCCTAGTGTGAATAGAAGCGCAATAAGTAAAAAGGCTTTTTTAATCATTATCATCGTAATTCGTGAAATTAATAATTTATTAACTACAGATCACCAAGATTCATACCAATAATGAATGCCGGCTCCCAACCGTGCGGCTCCGTAGAGCCCGATCCATCTGGTGAATCAAATCCATATCCAAAATCAAAACCAAGCAATCCAAAGGCAGGCAAGAAGATTCTGATTCCAAATCCTGCTGATCTTTTCACGTCAAACGGGCTGTAGTCTTTAAATTTAGACCACGTATTCCCTCCTTCTGCAAAGGCCAAGGCATAAATGGTAGCATTGGGATTAGGGCTTAATAAATACCGTAGTTCGGAAGTGTATTTACTAATAATGGTATTTCCGTTGCTGCCACCAGATAAACTTCTGTCGGCATATCCTCTTAACCCAATAATTTCTTGGCCAAGTAAGTTAAAACCACTTAGTCCGTTACCGCCTAAGAAAAATCGCTCGAATGGAATTTCTAAATCTTGCGAATAAGATCCTAAGAATCCAAAACCAACGTTGGTGTAAAGCACCAGGTTTTTAGTAAAGTTGGTGTACCACGACGACGTAGCTTTAATTTTAAAAAATTCAGCATACTTATATTTGTCGGCATCTTCTAATTGTTCGTAAGGACCATCTGCATCGTAATAGTTAGCATCGCTAGCTAGATGAAATAAAGAATAAGGAGGTGTTGCTTCACACGAAAACTTTAATGCCGATCCTCTTCTTGTAAACAACGGTTGGTCAATAGAATTACGTGTTAAAACATATTTCATACTGATGGTTCTTGATTTACCATTTGAAAACAAAAAGGATTGAGATTCAATTAATTTGTATCGCTTAAAACCAAGTTCATAATAAGAAGCGAAAAAGTCATCTGGGAATTTTTTTCTTCGTCCTAATCCCGTCGTTATACCCGTGATTGCTAACGTTCCCGAAAAGTTTTGAATGGTATGGTAGGCACTAACACTTAACGAATTTGGCTTTTTACCTCCTAGCCATGGTTCAACAAATGATACGTTGTACGATTGAAAATACTTTCCGTTTGATTGCGCTCTAAGAGAAAATGTTTGTCCATCTCCAGAAGGTAGGGGAGTCCATGCACCTTTTTTAAAGAAGTTTCGCGTAGAGAAGTTAGAGAAGCTTAATCCTGCCGAACCTACAATACGACCTGCACCAAATCCACCAGATAAGGTAAACTGATCGCTTGGCTTTTCTTCTACAACATATTCAATATCAACAGTTCCATCTGCTGGGTTAGGCACTGGGTTAACAGCTAATTTTGCTGGATCAAAATACCTCAATTGGGCCAATTCTCGTTGCGACCTAATGATATCTGATCTTCTAAAAAGCTCTCCCGGACGCGTTCTTATTTCTCTTAAGATAACCCTATCGTTGGTTTTGGTGTTTCCGACAATGGTTACTTTGTTTATTCTTGCTTGCTTACCTTCAAAAATTCTTACCTCAATATCAATCGAATCATTTTCTACTAGGATCTCTACTGGGTTAACTTGAAAAAACAAATAACCGTTGTCCATGTACAAAGAGCTAACATCCGAACTGTTTGCGCTCATGTGTAAGCCTTCGTCGATTGCTTGTTGACTATAAATATCTCCTTTTTTAATATTTAGCCTGTTTTCGAGCATTTTAGTACTGTATTTACTATTGCCTAGCCAGGTTATATTTCTGAAATAATACTTCGAGCCTTCATTAATTGTAATGTCAATATTGATTGTGTTGTCGTCGTTTTTGGTAATAGAGTCCGATACGATATAAGCATCTCGCATACCTTCCGAACGGAACTTTTCGATCAAAAGCTCTTTGTCGCCCTCAAACTCATGATTGATGTATTTGGCACTCTTGAAAACCCAGATTCTTTTCCTTTTCGTTTCCTTCAAAGTACGATAAAGTTGCCCGTCTTTAAACTCGGTAACTCCGTGGAAATTAATGTTCTTTATCTTTACTTTTTCGTTCTTTTTAACCGTTATTTCAATAGAAACACTGTTTACTTTAGAAGTGTCTTCCTTGGTAGCTACATCAACTTCAACATTTAAAAACCCTTCGTTTTTAAAGTAGTTTCTAACTGTGTTCTCTGTGTTAATTATTAAATTTTCGGTAACAATTTGAAGTTTTACCAAACGAACACTCTCTCTTAAGTCGTCGATTTCTTTTTTCTTAACACCAAAAAATCTGTATTTCGACATTCTAGGTCTTTCTTCTAATTCGATGATTAGAAAAATTAAGCCGTCTTGTACGTAGTCTACTTTGATTATAACGTTGGAAAACAATTTTTGCTTCCACAACTTTTTGATAGAGTTGGTTATCTGATCACCAGGAACTGTAATTCTGTCGCCTACAGTAAGTCCTGAAATTGTAGTAAGTACATTTTTATCCAAAAACTTGGTACCAACCACTTTTATGCCGCCAATTTTGTACTCTTTAGGTGCATTGTAATCGATTTTAAATTCTGTACCAGAGGTAAGAACTTGTGCAAATGTTGGAAACGAAGCGCATAATAAAACCGCTGCGAACAATATTATTCTTGTCATTTTTATGCTGATTCTATTTGTTCACTTGTTTTACCGAACCTTCTCTCTCTGCTTTGGTAGTCCTCAATTGCATCGATGAGGTCTGCTTTTCGCATATCGGGCCACAATTTATCGGTGAAATACAATTCTGAATATGCAATTTGCCAAAGTAGAAAATTGCTAATTCTGTTTTCACCACTTGTTCTTATTAATAATTCAGGATCTGGATAATCGCTTGTGTTTAAGTGTTGTTCAAACAATTCTTCAGTTACTTGATCAGAACTGATTTCATTGTTTTCAACCTTTTTGGCAATGCTTTTAACCGCTTCCATAATTTCCCACTTTGAGCTATAGCTTAATGCCAAAATCAAAGTCATTCTATCGTTGTTTTCAGTGCTTTTAATGGCCTCTAATAAGATCTTTCTTGTCTTGCTTGGAAGGCTCTCAACATCACCAATCACCTGCAAACGTATATTATTTTTATTTAGTTTATCAATTTCTTTTTTGATAGTAACTACAAGTAGTTGCATTAGAGCATTTACCTCGTAATCTGGTCGGTTCCAGTTTTCTGAAGAAAAGGCATAAAGCGTTAAATACTTCACACCAATTTCTGCCGAGCATTCAACAAAATCGTTAACAGCTACTACGCCATTTTTATGCCCGAAAACCCGCGATTTGCCTCTCTGCTTTGCCCATCGTCCATTGCCGTCCATAATTACAGCTATGTGTTTGGGGATATTCTCTTTATTCATCATGGATTTCTTGACATTTTGGAACAGGTATTGTCATCTTTTATAACGTAGGTAATCATTACCCCAAAAAAGGAGTACCAATCATTTGAGTTCGCATTTCCCCTTTGAATTAAACTTTCAGGGTAAATAGTACTTACATCGTCTAAATAATCTGTAAAAGTTAATCGCAATCCCCATTCTGCCGATGCTGTTATTTTTTCGCCAAAATTAAGTTTAATACCGCCACCAAAAGGAATTGAAGGTTGAATTAGGGAGTATCTTTTCTTTTCGAATTCTGTTTCTAAGTCTCTTAATTCTACTTCTCCACCCCCTAAATCTGCTACAGGTTTAAATTTAAATGCCGAAATGCCAGCAAATAAGTAATTAGTAAAAGGATGTTTGGGGTTTCCCAATTCGAATGTAAAATAATTGAATTCTATCTGAAGGCTTCCTTCGTATAAGATAGATTCAAAATGGATGTTTCGAGCAATGTCTAATACGTCTGAAGAATTTGCATCATCACCTGTTATTTTTCCTATTATAATAGATGCTTTGTAGGAAATTCTTGGATTTGGGTTGTGTCTGGCTAAAATTCCAAACATTGGTTTGGTCGATTCTTTTTGAAATATATTGTGATTTAGCTCGCCTAAGTAGAAACCTCCACCTCCAAGAACCCCAATTTCAGAGGACTTTTGGCCGTAGGAGAGATGGCTTAATAGCAAAATACAGATAACACAAATTTGTCTCATGACACAAGTGACGTAAAAACTGCAAATTTATTTTAAAATTCTATCGTAGCCTAGGAGTAAAGGATTTGCTTTTCCTTAATTTTTTATTCACGTTAAAGATAATGAACATATAGGAATCATTGTCGGATGGATCGCCTCTTTGTGCTGTTCGCCTTTCTCCTGTATCGGGATTAACATATCCTTCATCAACAACCTTGCCACCAGGGTTGGAAAAATATGCCGCTTCAATGCTTACATATTTGGCTATAGAATCGCTTGGATAGTATACTGTGCTTACATCATCAATGTAATCCGTAAAGGTTTTTCTAACGCCAATTTCAAAACCTGCCGACCACATGTGATCTATTCTGTACTTAAAACCAACTCCTAGTGGTATAGAAATGCTAACTCTCGAATATTTCGACTTACCACCTTCAAGGCCTTGGCCTTCTGTGCCTAAAGGTTGTAATGCGTACCATTTACCCGTTCCTAGGTATTGAGCTTTTGGATTGAACCAGAAAAAACCGAGACCGGCAAACGCATATGCGTTAACAGATTGAAGTATATTGGCACCTTTGGCACCTTTCATTCTAAACCTGTAACGATCGTTTTCTTTAATAAAACTATATTCAAATTGGGTAGATAGCTCAACAATCGGAGATCGAAAGCTTAAATTTCTTGGATTTCTGTGTTCGTTATTGGTTAATGCGTCATCTCCACGCAACATGCCATACGTTAAAGTAGCCTTTGCGGCAGTAAGCCTAGATATTCGATATCTTAAGCCTGCTTGCAAAGCAAAATGCGTCATGGTGAGCTCCATATCTTTAACGAAATCAGAGCCTGCACCATCGGCACCACCCAGGTCACCAAGGAAATTACTCACTCCAATACCTCCTGTTGCTTCGTACTTTAATCTTTTCCAACCTTGTGAATACGCGAGCGTTGGTAAGAGTATCGCTAGTAATAGAAAAACTTTCTTAGACATTTCTATATGTCAAATGTTAATTCAAATTCCGGTGTTAAAAGTAGCAATAACTACTCTTTTTAAACACGTTAAACAGTTATTATCCTAATTCCTCGTATCGAGACCCCAGAGTAGTTTCGTTTTCAGTGTATTCAAAAATGTTTGTTCGTAGATTCTTACGAGATTTATAGTAAAACGTTCCTTAAAGATACGAAATTCTTCGCTAGCCTGGAATGAAACGGAGCGTGCATCCAAGGCAGCTAGATAATGTTTGTCTCTGCCATCTATTTTTAATCTTATTTCGCAATTATCGTTTACTATCATTGGTCTCACATTCAAATTGTGAGGTGCCAGTGGTGTAATACAGAACACATCTGCGCCAGGCTTGATGATAGGGCCACCGCTGCTTAATGAGTAAGCTGTAGAACCGGTAGGAGTGGATACAATTAGGCCATCTACCCAATAAGTGTTCATATAATCGTCGTTTAAGTATGCCTCAATTGTAATCATTGAAGAGCTATCTTTCTTCATGATTGTAAATTCGTTTAACGCATAATTAAAATCGCCAAAAAGGTTACCCGTTGTTTCAGCTCTAATTAAATCTCGTTTAGAAAGGCTGTATTTACCGTTTAAAAGCGCATGCAGTGCAATATCTATCTCATCTTTAGCAACACTAGATAAAAAGCCTAATCGGCCCATGTTGATGCCCATAATAGGAATGGCGCTGTCTTGCACCAAATCAATCGTATCTAACAAAGTACCATCTCCACCTAAACTGAACATGAAATCGGTACCAATTTTAAGATCGTCGTGCCTTTCAAACGTTTCAACCTTGCTTAAATCAAGGTGTTCTGCCATGTCGGTGTGGAATTTTTTATAAATTTTTACACCACAATTTTCACGTTGAAGCTTATCTAAAAGATGCTCTATGTAAATTAAATCGGCTTTCTTAAAGACCTTACCGTAAATAGCAACGTTCATATATTGTAAAATTAAATTGGCGCAATAAAGTTTAAATATACTCTACTTAAACCTGATTTGTTAGTGGAAAACTCTATTCTGAAAATTTTGTCGTAATAAGTCACATAATCTAAACCAATTCCACCACCCAATAAAAAAGTATTATCGAGCAAGTTTGTAATGTCCGAAAACCTATTGTGAGCCGTGCCTCCGTCTGTAAAAACATTAAAGTATAACGCATAGGGAATGGACTTGAATTTGTTGAATTTTTTAATCCAATTAATTTCATAAACGGTAGGTTTAATAATGTTGTATTTTAAGTTGAATTTGAACAATGCAATATTCTGACCATCGATTACACTCAATTCATATGCTCTAATAGAATTTCGATAACCCAAGCCATTATTTAAATAATACGGTTGCTCTGTATTGTTAGATGCTTTCAGGCTTATACTTCCTGCTACATACATTCGTTTTCCGAAATGATGATATTTTTTGACAGTAGTAGTAAGGAACAAAACGTTCAAATCGTTTTTAAAAATTCCCGTTCCGTTTTGTGTGGCTTTAAAATCGAAATAGTATCCAGTTAATGGATAGGCCTTATTATTTCTCCTATCGAGCTTAAAGTAATAGGATAGTTGAAGAAACTGAAGGAATGATTGGTCTGTCATTAAGTAGTTCGGGTTCAGTTCTACAATGTCTTTCGAAATATTAATGTTTTCGTAAATTAACCCAACCCTGTGTGTTTTGTAAAGACCATGGCGGTAGAAGTATTGGAGATAAGGTGAAAATCTAGTTCGGGCAAAGCCATCAGCTTTTTCATTTTTAACAAGCGCGTTATTTTCTGTCGCATAATTTACCTGATAATTTTGTCGGAAAGAGCCACCAAAAGCCAACCCACTATTTTGTTTTTTAGTGATGTATGGAATGGAGTAGTCTAGCACAATGTTTTGCTCAAACCCCAATTGCAACCTAATTTTAAGCTTTTCTTTTCTTCCTCTAAAATTCTCTTTAACTACATACAGCCCATAATTGGTTCTGTCTAATCGTCTGGTTTCCCACCAAACATTAAAATTTCTTTCGGCAATTTCAAATATTGGTGCAGGCCACAGATACCAGCGTTCCTCAATATGTATATTAACTGTTACTTCCGAATTGGAATGAGTGACATTTTCGATTTTAACATAATTAAAAAGAGAGGTGTTGGTAACGTTATTGGTAGAAGTAGCGAATTCTTCCTTGAGTGAGGTACGTATAATTGTATCTCCTTCCTGAAAAGTTAATTCTCGTAAAATGATTGGCCTCTTGGTTACCTTGTTGCCCGAAATCTCTATAGTTTTTATGATATAGTAATCAATGGCATCATCATTAAACCCACCAATACTATCTTGAGCATGCAAGGTTGTTGCAAACATCAAAAGAGCCAATAAGATAAAAGGCACCCTCATTAAATATCTCTAGCCGTAATTAGATTTCTAGATATTTCATAAAAGAATCGTAGCGTTCTTTTATGTTACTTACTTTTTCTGATTGGTTGTATGACGCAGTAACGTTGAAATTAAGACGGTAGAATGTCTGCAAGATGGCTTCGATATCCGATACGTTTACTTTTAAAGTAACCCGCATTTGATCGGTATTGATAACTTGTGAAGCGTATGCACTCAAAACCTTTGCACCGTTAGATTCTATAACACGGGCTATTTCTGTCATCGAATAATCGTTTGAAGGAACTTCAAGAATAATTATTCCGCCTCCACTATTTACGCCGGTTAAAAACGTTACTCCTTGTATTATCGACGTAATTGGGATGCAACCAAGGTAACTACCTTCGGCATTTAGCACGGCAATAGCAGTCAATTTTAGGTCGGCTACCTGTTTAACCACCTCGTAAAAATGTTGGTCTTCAACTGCAAACTGACTTGCCAATGGCAGGTTGTCTACTTTAATTTCTTCATCTTCTCTGAGGTCCAATACATCCGATTCGGCAATCATACCAATGTATTTGCCCCCATCAAATAAAGGAAGGTGAGAAACTTTGAACTCGTCCATTAGAGATAAAACCTTTTCGCTTTTATCTTTTTTATCGATTAAAGGAAGTTCGTCAGAAATAAAATCTTTCGCTATCATGAAAAATGACAATTAGATACAAATTTATTAAATATTTTAGCCAAGTAAATTATATACGTAAAATGACTAGACTTAGTGTCAATATTAATAAAATTGCAGTTCTAAGGAACTCTCGAGGCGGAAATATTCCAAATTTATTATCAGTATCCGACGATATAGAGCGTTTTGGTGCGGAAGGAATTACTGTGCATCCTAGGCCAGACGAGCGACACATTCGATTTAAGGATGTAACAGACTTAAAAAAAAGAGTAAAGACAGAGTTTAACATTGAAGGTTACCCTACCGACCATTTTATGGAGATGGTTTTAGAGGTAAACCCCGATCAGGTTACTTTAGTACCCGACCCTCCAGGTGCGCTAACGTCTGATGCTGGGTGGGATACAGTTGAAAATGGAAGATATTTGTTCGCCGTAATCGAAAAATTTAAGGCAGCGGGTATAAGAACTTCGATTTTTGTTGATACCAACCTCAAAAATATTGAAGGGGCCCAAAATACAGGAACCGATAGAATAGAATTTTATACAGGGCCTTATGCCGCAAATTTTGAAAAGGACAAAGAAGCTGCCATCAAAGAATTTATTGTTGCTGCAGAAAAAGCAAATGAATTGAATTTAGGAATCAATGCTGGCCACGATTTAAACTTGAATAATCTTAAATATTTTAAAGAGAATATCCCCGGTTTATTAGAAGTTTCTATTGGTCATGCGCTAATTTCAGATTCGTTGTACTACGGTTTTCAAAACACGGTTCAAATGTACCTCCGACTATTAAACTAGATGGAATTAAACTATAAAGTTTTTGGAGAAGGCGAGCCGTTAATTATTTTACATGGCCTGTTTGGGTCGTTAGATAACTGGAACAGTTTGGCGAAAATATTTGGCGAAAATCACCAGGTTTTTACGTTAGATGTTCGAAACCATGGTCGTTCACCTCATTCAGTTGAATTGAATTATGATTTGATGTTGGAGGATCTGAATGAATTCATGGAGAAAAAGCATTTGAAAAAAGTCAATTTAATAGGTCATTCCATGGGAGGGAAAATGGCGATGTCGTTTGCAACAGTTTATCCCGAAAAAGTAAACAATCTGATTATTGTCGACATTGGAGCTCAAAAATACCCACCTCATCACCTAGAAAAAATTGAAGCGTTGCAAAATGTCGATTTGGATTTTGTGAGTTCACGAAAAGACGTTGATGAGCAAATTAAGGAGCAAATACCAAGTGATATGCTCCGAAACTTTTTACTCAAAAACTTATATCGGAACGATGACGCGCAATTTGCTTGGCGATTTAACCTCGATTCGTTGGCAAGCAACCTCGAGAATATTTTTGCCGAAGTGGAATTCGATAAAGTATTTGATGGGCCTGCATTGTTTATCAAAGGCGGAAAATCTGATTACATAGATTTGGATAACATGGATTTAGTAGACGTTTATTTTGCTGATAATATGGTTAAAATATTCGAAGATAGCGGCCATTGGTTGCACGCTCAGGAGCCGCAACGACTGGTTGAAACCATCAACAAATTCATTACCGATAGCACAGCACGGTAATTGCCTCCCTTATTTATATATTTGATACAATCAGTACTTTAAAATTTCAGTGATGATAGCTAAAATCGATAGCCTAGACGAATACCACGAGGAGTATAAAAAAAGCGTGGACAACCCCGAAAAGTTTTGGGCCGAAAAAGCCGACACTTTTGTTTGGAGAAAAAAATGGGACAATGTACTCGATTGGAACTTCGAAGAGCCTAAAATACGTTGGTTCGAAGGAGGGAGGTTGAACATTACCGAAAATTGTTTAGATCGTCATTTAGCGGAGAGAGGAAATGAAACCGCGATTATTTGGGAGCCTAATAATCCTTCGGATAATGCGCTAACCTTTACCTATAAGGAATTACACAGCGAAGTTTGCAAGTTTGCAAATGTTTTAAAAAACTTAGGCGGAAAAAAAGGAGATAGAATTTGCATTTATATGCCAATGGTGCCAGAACTTGCTTTTGCTGTTTTGGCTTGTGCTAGAATTGGTGCAATTCATTCGGTAGTTTTTGCTGGGTTTTCTGCTAAATCGTTATCCGACAGAATTAATGATGCCGATTGTAATATTGTTCTAACTGCCGATGGGGCTTACCGAGGTGCCAAGTCAATTCCGTTAAAATCTGTTGTTGACGATGCTTTAGAAGCGTGCCCAACGATAAAAACTTCATTGATTTTAAAAAGAACAGGAGAAGAAGTAACCATGAATCCAGATCGTGATGTTTGGTTGCATGAAGAATTGGAAAAGGTAGATGATGTTTGCGAGGCCGAAGAAATGGATTCGGAAGACATGCTGTTTGTATTATACACCTCTGGATCTACAGGAACGCCAAAAGGCGTTGTGCATACTTGTGCGGGCTACATGCTTTACGCCGAATATTCTTTTCGAAATGTTTTTCAATACAATCAGGGGCAAAAATATTGGTGTACTGCTGATATCGGTTGGATTACTGGGCACACTTACATTGTTTATGGGCCGCTTTTGGCTGGCGCAACTACCATGATGTTTGAAGGAGTGCCTACTTGGCCAGATGCTGGAAGATTTTGGGAAATATGTGATAAACACGAAGTAGAAATATTTTACACCGCACCTACTGCAATAAGGGCATTACAAGCAAAAGGATTAGAATATGTGGAAAAATATTCGCTAAAATCCTTAAAAGTTTTAGGAACAGTTGGCGAACCCATCAACGAAGAGGCATGGGAATGGTACCATGTTAACATTGGTAAAAAGAATTGTCCTATTGTAGATACGTGGTGGCAAACAGAAACAGGTGGCATCATGATTTCTCCTTTGGCGGGCATCACCAAATTAAAACCGAGTTACGCCACTTTACCGCTACCTGGCATTCAGCCTGTGATTGTAGATAGCTATGGTAACGAAATTGAAGGCAACGATGTGCAGGGCAACTTGTGTATTAAATTCCCATGGCCTTCTACTATCAGAACCACCTATGGAAATCATGAACGTTGCAGAACAACTTATTTTTCTACCTACCCTGACAAGTATTTTACCGGCGATGGGTGCAAAAGAGATGCCGATGGATACTATAGAATTACGGGAAGGGTTGATGATGTAATTAATGTTTCGGGACATAGATTTGGTACTGCGGAGATCGAAGCGGCGATTGATGAGCACGAAAAAGTTGTTGAGGCGGCTGTTGTTGGCTATCCTCACGATATTAAAGGACAAGGAATTTACGCTTATGCCATTATGGAAGAGGGCGTTGAATTAGGCGACGAGACTAGGGTGGAAATCATTGCGATTGTTAATAAGATGATAGGCCCAATAGCCAAGCCAGATAAGATTCAATTTGTATCTGGTTTGCCAAAAACACGGTCGGGAAAGATAATGAGGAGAATTTTGAGAAAGGTTGCTGAAGGCGATACGTCAAACCTCGGAGACACAAGCACTTTGCTTGATCCTGATGTTGTAGATGAAATCAAAGCAGGAGCTTTAATATAAAATAGCTTTAGAAGAATTATTTTAGCATTTGAACGTTAGAGAACGTTCAAGCAAAAAGATTAAAAGAATACAAGCAATTTGAAAGGGTTAGTAATCATACCAACATTCAACGAGAAGGAGAACATTGAGAACATAATTGAAAAAGTGTTTTCATTGAACGAGGGATTTCATGTGCTTATCGTAGATGATAATTCTCCTGATGGCACTGCCGATATCGTAAAAAAATTGATGCTTAAGCACGATGGATTACTTGCTATAGAGGAACGGCAAGGTAAAATGGGCTTAGGCACTGCTTACATACATGGCTTTAAATGGGCATTGGAAAGAGATTATGAATTGGTTTATGAGATGGATGCAGATTTTTCTCACCGTCCGAAAGATCTATTGGAACTTCGAAGTGCCATTATTGAAGACGGTGGTGATGTTGCAATCGGTTCAAGATACATTAACGGCGTAAATGTGGTAAACTGGCCTATGAGTCGAGTTATGCTGTCGTATTTTGCCTCAATGTACGTTCGAATTATAACAGGGATGAAAATTCAGGATACCACGGCAGGATTTAAATGTTATCGCAGAATTGTTTTGGAAACTATCGATTTAGATAAAATCAAGTTTAAAGGATACGCGTTTCAAATAGAGATGAAATTTAGAGCATGGAAACATGGTTTTAATGTTATCGAACGCCCCATTGTTTTTACAGATAGGCGAGTAGGGGAATCTAAAATGAGTAAAGGGATAATTAAAGAGGCTGTTTTTGGAGTGTTAAAAATGAAAATTGCAAGCCTGTTTACTACCTATAAACAAGTAGAAAAATAATGGGTACAGTTCTTATTAAAGGAGGTCACTTAGTTAATGAAGGCGAAGTAATCAAGGCCGACCTGCTAATTGAAAATGATTTAATTGTAGAAATAATTCGTGATTCGAATGTTGCTGTTGAGGCTGATGAAGTAATCGACGCTACCGGTATTCATATTTTCCCGGGCGCAATAGACGATCAAGTTCACTTTAGAGAACCTGGCTTAACGCACAAAGCAGAAATATACACAGAAGCTAAAGCAGCTGTTTCGGGCGGAATTACTTCTTTTATGGAGATGCCCAACACGGTTCCCAATACTGTAACGCTAGAATTATTAGAAGAGAAATATGAGATCGCCTCAAAAAGATCGTTGGCGAATTATAGCTTTTTTATGGGCGCTACCAACGACAATTTAGAAGAGGTATTGGGCGTTGATGCAACCAATGTTTGTGGGGTTAAAATTTTTATGGGATCGTCTACTGGCAACATGTTGGTGGATAACGAAAAGGCTCTAGATGCAATTTTTTCTCAATGTAAATCGCTAATAGCCGTGCATTGCGAAGATGAAGCTACTGTTTCTAAAAACTTAAGCGATTACATCGAAAAGTATGGAGAGGAAATTCCGATGCATTGTCATCCTTTAATTAGAAGTGCAGAAGCTTGTTATTTGTCGTCTTCTAAAGCGGTAAGATTGGCTAAAAAGCACAATACAAGGTTGCATGTATTGCACATCTCTACAAAGAAGGAATTAAGTTTATTCGACAATTCTATTCCGCTTTTGGAAAAACGAATTACGGCTGAGGCCTGTATCCATCATTTATGGTTTAACGATAAAGATTACCACATAAAAGGTTCTAAAATAAAATGGAATCCTGCGGTAAAAACAGAAGAAGATCAAAAGGCGATTTTAGAAGCAGTATTAGATGATAGAATTGATGTGATTGCTACAGACCATGCACCGCATACGATGGAAGAGAAGGCCGAAAATTACATGCATGCGCCATCTGGTGGCCCATTGTTGCAACACAGCTTGGTTACCATGCTAGAGATGCATAAAAATGGCATGATCTCGCTCGGAAAAATAGTAGAAAAAATGTGCCATGCACCAGCAGATTTATTTGCTGTAAAGGACAGAGGTTATCTTAAAAAAGGTTTTAAAGCTGATTTTGTGTTGGTTAATATGAACGATCCTTGGACAGTATCGGAAGCCAATATAGTTTCTAAATGTAGGTGGTCGCCAATGGAAGGGCAAACGTTTTCTTCGTCGGTAATTGCTACTTATGTAAACGGCAACCGTGTGTACGACAAAGAAGGTTTTTACGAGTTACACAAAGGCGAACGGTTAACTTTTAATAGATGAAAAAGTATTTAAGTCTTGTTTTAATTTTAGCTTTTATTTCCTGCGGACCAGAGAAAGTAGAAGTTGTAATTCCCGATGATGTTTTGAGCATTGAGGAAATGATTGACATGACTGTTGAAATGGCCATTATTGATGGCACTTATAGCTCGCAAGTGGTTTTGAAAGGCAATAAGGGCAATAAGAAAAAGAGTTACTACAAGAGTTTGTTTAAGGATAAAGGCATTTCTCAGGAGGCTTATACCGACAGTTATGATTGGTATTCGAAACACCCGAAAAAGTTTTTTGAGGTGTACGAAGGGATAATTTCAACGCTCGAAAAACAACAAAAAGAGATCAAAAAAGAGGCTGCGGCTCAATTGAGTAAATAAGATTTCTCTAAACGTTTTGAATGTAGAATTCTCCCGCGTTTTTTATTGAATCTTCCAAAGGAATGAATTCAAACCCAATAGCATTTTTCAATTTTATATTGGAATAAGAGATTTTTAAATTGGCCGAAATAATCATTTCCTGGGTTAACAATGGGCGCGATCCTGTTAAGAAACTTCTAATTTTTTCTATCCAATAAACGATGTTGGCTAAGGTAGGATTAGCTGGTTTGGTGGGCTTTTTAACTCGTAGTACTTCACTAATTTTTTCGAAAACATTTTTGAATGGTTGGTTTTCACCAGTTACTAAAAAGCGATCATTTTTAATTTCGCTTGCAGTAAGTTTAATCATCGCTTTTGCCACATCTCGGGCATCTACGAAACCATTGCTACCTAAGCTATAAAATCCCATTTCTTTTAAGGCATAGCTAAAAATGGCCGAACTGCTTTTTCCCATCACGCCGGGCCCAATAATAATAGAAGGGTTAACAATTACCATATTTAGTCCCTCTTCGGCGGCACGTTTTACTTCTCGTTCCGCATTGTATTTACTAATGCTGTATTGGGAGTGGTAATCATCGTAGCTCCATGGGTCACTTTCGTTCGATTCTTTATTGCCTTTAGCTTTGCCAATTGCCGCGGTAGAACTTACATGACAAAACCTTTTTACGCCAACCACATTGGCTATATTTACCATGTTGGCAGTTCCTCCTTCGTTTATTTTAATCATTTGTTTTGCGTCTAACGGATTAAAAGATACCATAGCAGCGCAATGATAAATGGTATCGATGCCGGTGCAAACCTCTTTAATTCTAACGACATCCATTAAGTCCCCGTCTAGCCATTCAATTTTATTGAGCAGATTTTCATCAATTTTATAGTGAGCGCATAATTTATTTAAGATAGAAATATTGGAAGATTTACGTTTTAAAACACGAATTTTTTCTTCTGTATTAATTAGTTGTAGCAATAAATGCGAGCCTAATAAACCTGTGCCTCCTGTAACTAAAATCATACATCAAAAATAGATGAAATTTTCACTGTGAGCTTAGATTGTGAAATGATTATCTTTGCCGCATGAGCACAATGAATTTAATAGAAGAATTGGAGTGGAGGGGAATGATCCACACTGTGATGCCGGGCACAGCAGAGCAACTGGCTAAGGAAGTTACAACTGCATACGTTGGGTTCGATCCAACGTCTAACTCGTTACACATCGGTAACTTGGTTACCATAATGTTGTTGGTGCATTTGCAAAGAGCAGGGCATAGGCCGTTAGCTTTGGTTGGTGGCGCCACAGGAATGGTAGGTGATCCGTCTGGAAAGTCTGTGGAAAGAAATTTATTGGATGCAGATACTTTGACTTACAATCAAGCTGGAATTCAGAAACAATTAGAGCAATTTCTCGATTTTGAAAATGGTGACAATGCAGCCGAAATTGTAAATAATTACGATTGGTTCAAAGACATGTCGTTTTTGGATTTTATAAGAGACGTGGGTAAGCACATCACAGTTAATTACATGATGGCAAAGGATTCTGTTAAATCCAGATTGGAAACAGGTCTGTCGTTTACAGAGTTCAGTTACCAATTGGTACAGGGTTACGATTTTTACCATTTACACAAAGAGAAAAACTGCCGACTTCAAATGGGTGGTTCCGATCAGTGGGGAAACATTGTTACCGGTACAGAATTAATTAGAAGAAACGGCGGTAAAGATGCATTTGCGCTTACTTGCCCACTAATTACGAAAGCTGATGGCGGTAAATTTGGAAAAACCGAAAGTGGTAGTGTTTGGTTAGATCCTGAAAAAACATCGGTTTATAAATTCTACCAATTCTGGCTCAACTGTTCTGACGAAGACGCTGTGAATTTTATTAAGATTTTTACGTTGCTTACAAAGGATGAAATAGAAGCGTTAGAAAAACAACATGCTGAGGCGCCTCACGAACGACCTATTCAAAAAGCCTTGGCAATAGATGTTACAACAAGAGTACATTCTGAAAAAGAATTGAATTTAGCGATTGAAGCATCCGAAATATTATTTGGAAAGGGAACATCCGAAATGCTACAGAAGTTATCTGGAGGGCAATTGTTGGACATTTTTGAAGGCGTTCCTCAATCCGAAGTTTCTAAATCGGAGTTGGAAGCAGGTATTCCAATCATCGATTTTGTTTCTTCAAAAACTGGCATTTTTGCTAGTAATGGAGAGGCGCGCCGAATGCTTAAAAACAACGGTGTAAGCATAAATAAAGAAAAAGTAACGGATAGCATTACGGTTGGATCAAAGGATATGATCGACGATAAATATGTACTAGTTCAAAAGGGAAAGAAGAATTACTTTTTGGTAAAGGCTGTTTAGGTGTAAGCATCCTACCAACTACATATAGGAATCTCTTTTCAATTTACAATTGTAGATTTATTCCAGTTTAAGGTTTTGCGGTAGCAACTCCTCTAATTTGTTCACTTTGTGCTCGGGTATGATGTCAAGTACTTTTTTG
>JABSPQ010000049.1 GCA_013214205.1 Flavobacteriales bacterium | reverse complement strand
TACGTTTACTTAACAAGTCTAATTCTCTGGTAATATCGAACGATAAGTTCGCTGTTGATTCTGTTCTCATAATTTGTTTTTTAGTTATGAGACTCTTTTACGTAACTTCAAAAGCTACACCGAAGGTGTTTAGTGCAACAATCTCTATATTTCATATTGTTGGCTGATTACTGTACATTTGGTTTCAACAAAACGAAAACATAGAGTGGCGTTACCTTTCATTTCACCACGACGAGCAAAGAGGGAAATTAAGTCCATTGGAAAACCTTAACCCTTCTTCAATAGTTTAGAACCTTAACAAATCGGCCTCCTAATGGGAGCTTTTTTATTTATTTTAGCAGAAATCCAATAAACTAAACAACATGAAAAAAATATTACTACTCGCCCTAGTTGTTTTTGCATACAACGCACCTATATTTAGCCAAGATTGGGATGGAGATGGAGTAGCCGATGCAATAGATTTAGACGACGACAACGATGGCATTTTAGATAGCGATGAGGGGCTTCCGTCTGTTTCTAGCACAGGTAATTGGGGTCTTATAGATGGAACAGCAAGCCATGACCCACTGTATAGTGGATCAAATACAGGAACGGTTGATGCTACGGGGTGCGGAAGTGCTGCTAATTCAGTTGGCTATACCATAACTGATGAAGCAAGTGGTGGTATTGCTGATGGTACATTTTTGTTCTCGGATTTCAACAATTATTCGTGTAGTGGAAACAAACCAGGTGATGGGCCCTACCTGCAAACAGACACCGAATTCGAAGTAGAGTTCGATCAACCAGTAAATGTCCGAATAGGTTCAAATTCGCAAGTGTACGGTGGAGATCAATATCCTTTTTGTAGTTCGTGGAATGAATTAAATGATGATATCATAGTAACAACTGATGGTACAAGTTATGAAGTTAACAACGACGACAACAGTATTTGCGGATATAATGATCTTGGGGACGCAAGTTTTAGAATTATCTATGGATGCCCAGATGAAGATGTGAATAAACAATTTTGGTATGCTGATATATACAATGTTAGTACTGTTAATGTACAGTACCCCGTAGGTAATTGGACTTCACAGTTTGCATTGGGGGTTAGTCCTGTTTCTGTATGCAAGGCATTAGACACCGATGGGGATGGGATTCCAGATTATCAAGACACAGATTCTGATGGTGATGGATGTCCTGATGCCATAGAAGGCAACGGAGGATTTACATACACCGACGTTGATGCCAACGGCATGTTGATCTCCGTAGTAGATGTGGATGGTGTACCAACCATTGGAGGATCTCCACAAACAACCGGCGATAGCAAGGACGATAATACACAAAATGTGGATTGTGATGGTGTAAGTATTTCAGAAAATAGTGCTAGTCAAACCTCAATAACTGCATTCAACAACACCGTTCAAATACAGGCCAATGGTACGGTTTCTATCTACAACCTAACAGGGCTACAAGTATACCAATCTAATTTAAACGGTAGTACTTCTATATCACTTGATAAAGGTGTCTATTTGGTTAGGGTAACAACTGAAAGCGGAACGACTACTAAGAAGGTATATCTGAATTAATACTTCTTCAATTTACAGGTATTAAAATAGTAAAAACGAAAAGGTAGTCGAGTAAGCCAGGGGAATTTCACCCCTAACTTCTCACAGAACCGTACGTGAACCTCTCGACTCATACGGCTCTTCGAAGTAGTGATACCATTTTACAGGTATCGGCTGTGTAATTAGCTCATCCT
>JABSPQ010000048.1 GCA_013214205.1 Flavobacteriales bacterium | reverse complement strand
TGTCTTTGAATAATGGATCATTCTGAAGATGCGTTACATCATTGGCATCTTCGTAGCCCAGCATCATCATGAAAACTCGTTGTTTTAGCTGTGCTTCCCGACTATAAGTTATTAATTGACGATTTCGATTGTCTTGCAAATATTTACTAAAGTACTTTATCAAGCCATGTGTGCGCTCCAGCTTCTCTAGTAAGATCAATGATCCATCTGAACTAATTTCTGAGCCTGAAAAGTCCATGGATACTGATGTATTCCCTCTGTAAAATATTGTGTTTTCATTCCTCATTTCTGGGTGTATTTCCAATGCTTAAATAAACAATCTAACACCTGTAAACTAGGTGTTTATCACTAATAAACCCTCGGTATTGTGAGTTTTTCGGGTTAAATTTGATTAGATTTAAGAGTTGATTTATTGTGATTTTAAAGTGTTATATACTTAAATTTGAATATAAATATATATTCAAATGAATTTTCTATCTCAATTAAAAAAGCACCAAAGGTTTTTGTACCTCATCGTTTTAAGTACAGCTGCAGTAACATTTCTTCAAAGCTCTAGCACTGGTCCGGCAGAGAAAAAAGACATCGACAGAACAGGAAGTCCAATAGATAATAAAACGTGTTCGGCTTGCCATAAAGACGGAAACTACGGTTCTCTATTAGAAATTACACTTAAAGATGATGGAGGCGATGCTGTTACTCGTTACGTTGCGGGAGAAACATATACGCTTGAAGCAACTGTTTCTGGTACGTCTGGCTCTGTTTATGGGTTTCAAGGTGTTGCTTTAACAGATGCGAACGATCAAGCTGGAGACTTTAGCAACCCTAGTACCAAAACACAAATTACAACATTGGCCAATAGAGAATATGTAGAACACAGTGGAGATGTTACTTCAACTGGTAATAGTGTTACTTGGGAAACCGATTGGACAGCACCAACTTCAGGAACGGGAGTTGTTACATTTTATGCGTCAGGAATTATTGGCAACAATAATGGAAGTACTTCTAATGATGATCCTACAGATGCGGTTACTTTAGAAATTCCAGAATCAACTGTGTCGATTGAGGATAGAGTGGCGGGAAGCTTCTCTGTTTACCCTAATCCAGCTACTGATTATATTATTATCAATACAGGAAATTTAAATGCTACCGAAGTTCGCATTGTAGATATTACTGGTAAAGCAGTAATAAGTGCCGATTCTAACAGCCAACAAATTGATGTTTCTGGTTTATCTAAAGGAATCTATGTTGTTCAATTAATAAACGGCAAAAGCACGAAGACTGAGAAATTGGTGAAGTTGTAAATTGATCTAAAACAAAAGCTTAGAACTTATCAAATTCCTCCTTTTCTCAATTTAAATACATCCGATTGAATTTTATTGACATCTCCTAGACCATAATAACGTTGGAGTATTAATATTTTAATAGCATCACTACGTCATAAGGTTTGGCTCCAGCATTATTCTTTTTGTTGGTATTGAGTAGTTTGTTTTTCAGTGACTCTCGAAACATCTCAAACTCAATTACTTTACTGATCGATTCTAATGAGTTACCTATTGTAGATAAGCGTTCTTTCGTGAGCTCTTCATCGAATAAGCCTTTGTTTCCTCGCGTTTTATACATTTTTACAGCAATTAATTACAACATAAATAATACACATTATTAGCTAATTATCAATGGTTTAAATTCTAGAAGTCTCCTAAAGACAAACTACCGGTTATTCCTAGAAGTGTTCAGGAAAAGTATTTTTCAGAAAGTAAAGACCCTGCTAAAAATATTGTTCGTGTTAAACCAGAGGTTAGATCCAGAACAAATTTTAAAAGATTAAACCTCATGGACAGCAGCTACTCCATAGGAGGCAATTACGGCATTGTGTTTTGTCGCAACGTATTAATTTATTTTGATCGCCTAACACAAGAAAAAGTCATTAGAGAAATAGCATCACATTTAAAGATGGGAGGTCATTTCTTTTTGGGTACTTCAGAAGTTATTCTGGATGAAAGCATCCCTCTAAAAATGGTTAAACCATGTATATATTAAAGGGTTTAAATGGCGGGAAAAGTTAAAATATTAATTGTAGATGATTCGCCATTGGTGCGTCAAACCCTGTCGGGTATCTATAATGCCGATCCTCGATTAACCGTAGTTGGCATAGCTGGCGATCCTTATAAGGCCATTGAATTTTTGAAGCATACTAAACCAGATGTAATTTCTCTCGATATAGAAATGCCTCGAATGGATGGGTTGTCGTTTTTAAAAGCATTAATGGTTAAGCATCCAATTCCTGTAGTTATCCTGTCGACGCTTACAGAGAAAGGTTCGAAAAAAGCATTAGAAGCAATGGCACTTGGTGCTATAGAAATGGTATCGAAACCTAAGTTGCATCAAAAAGATGAATTGCTAGATTCAAAAAAATACTTGTGTGACATTATGTTTGCAGCATCTACTGCTAGAGTTCGGAAATTAAAAACGGTTGAAGTAAAAACTGCTCATACAGCAGATGCATTATTAAATAAACCGAAAGCCAACGTAAGCCATGCTACAACCGATAAGCTAATTGCTATTGGTGCTTCAACTGGAGGCACAATTGCAATTCAAGAATTTTGCAAGCCATGAGCAGGTAGTCCTGGTATTGTTATCGTTCAGCACGTGCCACAAGCATACACAAGTCAATTCGCCATGCGACTTAATCAAACTTATATGTTGCAAGTAAAAGAAGCTCGCAACAAAGATCCAATTCTTAAAAGGCAAGTGTTAATTACGCCCGGTGGTAAACACATGATGGTAACCCGGCATGGTTCTCAGTACAGCGTTAGAATTACAGATGGGCCTTATGTAAACAGGCACAAGCCTGCAGTAGATGTTTTATTTAGATCTGTTGCTCGCGCCGCTGGTGAAAATTCTGTTGGTGTTCTTTTAACGGGTATGGGAAGCGACGGTGCACAGGGATTACTAGAAATGAAACAAGCCAAAGCATATACAATGGCACAAAGCGAGGAGAGTTGTGTGGTATATGGCATGCCCAAAGCAGCTAAAGATATAGGTGCAGTAATGAAAGTTGCTAGCCTGCAACGCTTGCCCGACACGCTAATACAATACATTAAACCGAAGGTGCTAAGCTGAGAAAAGTGAAAAATCACCAAATAAATATAAACTTCTTGGTACGCTAAATCGCAATGTTTTTCCTCTTAACATTCCTACGAGAATACTTTAAAATCTACTCCAAAGGGCTTAAACGATGCAAATAATTGTCGAACACCCTCGCATTTATTCTCTTGTAGAATGAATCCTTAAACGCATTAAACTCATCAACGCTGATAACATGATAATCTCCATCAATAATTTTAATAGCAGCTGTATCTAAAGCAGTGGTGCTAAACACAGCAGGAGGGGTGTGGATTTTTTTCTTGATGTACAGGTTAAAAGTTTTTTTGTTGTTGCTATACGAGTTGTTGTGTTCGTAAAGCTTCGAATTGTCTTTAACAGCTGCTGCGGCAGCATTATTGGTAAACGTATTTCCTTCAACAATCACTTGTGTGTTTTCGCCAATGCTTAATCCCTTATCTAAAAAGCCATCGTAAGTACAACCCATTACATAAAGATCTCCGCCACTTAAATCGAGTCCATCACCATTAGGATCTATTGTAGAAGGACTAAAAGTGCAATTGGTAACCGTTCCGAAGCAAAAATCTAAATCTACTTGATCGGCGCTGTTGTTAGAAAAATCAGAATTAGAAATGTCTACCTTGCAATACTTAAAATTGGCGCCATCGTCGGATGTGCTATTGCTAATAGAACAGTTAGCAAACTTAACATCGTAATTGTATGCCGCAAACTGCCCAGTAAAAAGCAAATCCATAATGTAATCTTCGTTTCCACCACTAAGCTGTAAATAATTTACGTTGGCAACCGAATTGTTATCGATACCAATCAATGCAAAAGTGCCAAAAGGCTCACCTTTAACGCAGTTAACTACAACAACATTTTCAGTTTCGGTTCCTGCAATTGTTACATCTCCATTTAGTACCAAGCTTACATCTTTGTGCAGGGTAAATTTAGTACCGGCGCTAATAACAAAAGGTTCATCCGATTTTAATATTAAATCGGATGTTATTTGATAACTCCCTTTTAATATGATCAAATTACCATCTGCTCTTTTAAAATCAATTTTCCTTTCGGCCAAAAGGTCGTTTAATTTGGCTACGTCTGTTACCGAACCCGATTCGAAAGTTGCCACTGTTGAAGCTGATTCTGTAGCTTTAATCTCTTTTAATAAAGCCAAATCGGCATCAAAAACACTTTGGTCTATATCGGAGTTTAATAAAGCAAAAGAAGAAACTGTTTCTTTTAGCGATGTGAAAGTTGAACTGCTAGCTGCTATTTCTTGTGTGAATTGTTTTAAATATTTAAGTTTAAACTTAACAATGTTTTTGTTTAACAGCATCGTATTGCAGAGCGCATCAACAACCGATTTTTTATCTACAAAAGTTCTAGCTGTAAAATTAGCCCCATTAAAAACAGGGTAGATCTTACCACGATTAAAATCGTAAACCATTTTAAGCTTGTCGCAGTTTTTTCTGTTTAGTTGAGCATATATTTCTCTATAAGCTAAAAACTTGCCAAGGTAATCTGCGTCCACATATCTCTCTAAACTGGCAAAATCGCTTGTGTTGATTGCATTGGTTAGCGCTTCGCTTATTCGTTCGCCTCTAACTTTTAACGAATCGCTAGGTGCATCTGTTTTGTACAGCTCGCCATCGGCTCTGTGGCTAAAAATTGCATAATTTGTAATGCCAAATTGCTTTTCTAAAAATTCTTTTTCAAGTCTTTCGCCCCAATAATAACCGCCTTTTACCTTATCATTAATATTTAGCACTACCCAGTTGCCAGCCGCAGTAATTAATCCGAGGTTAGCTGCAGAGGTATTTATTAGATTATCGATAAAAGCCCTGCTTTGAGCTTTTATAAGGTTGAATTCTTTTTTTTTATCCAAAAAATCTGACTCTCCTTCAATTTTAACTTTGAATCTATTTGAGACATCCTTATCGTTTTGTCTGATTTTAATTTTGTACTCCTTACCGTTAAAAACCAAAGAACCTTTTACATATTTTCTCTGAACAGGAGTCTCTTTACCGTATTTTTTGAGCTTTTTCTCGTTTTTATCGGAAAGGGTGATATTAACTACGTCATGTTCTAAAGGCGCTACATCCCTAGAGTTATTGCAGCTCCCAAGCATAATTGCCATTATGAGAAAGCTAAATATTGTTTTTTTCATTCTATTATAATCGATTTGGAGCAAAAGAAATTTATTTTTGCCAATGAAAACAAGTTTTCAGAAACAATTATTATTATTATCGTAAAGGTAATAACGACCGACATCAATGCCATATAAAGTTCCAATAGAATTAACAAATACCATTACTTTAGATGAAATGGACTCTGTTAAGCTGTTGAATCGTAAGGATACTAAGTTTGGTTTTTCGGCCGAAATAATGGACGAATTAATCATTTTTATGGCCGAACGATACAGGAGTTTGGTTGTGGAGGAGAAAACGGCTACTGATTATCACACACTTTATTACGATACACCCAATTTTAAATTTTATCTCGATCACCACAATAAAAGGGTAAACAGGGGTAAGGTTAGGTTTAGAAGATATGGTGAAAAGGATTGTTATCTAGAAACGAAGCTGAAGAACAACAAGGACCGAACAATAAAAAAAAGGAAGAAGAAAAAGTCGATACCATTTACACTTTCCGAAAAATCGCAGAGTTTTGTAAACGAAACTTTAATAGATGTGAACGCGGAGGACTTAATTCCTCAAACTTGGGTTCATTATAAAAGGATGACCTTTGTTAACCTCGAATTAAAAGAAAGAATTACACTCGACATAGATTTAAGATACGAAAAGGTTGATTTAGAGGGTAATGTTCTAAGATCGATTGAAACTCCAAGTTTAATGATTGCCGAAGCAAAGCAAGATGGGCTATCAAAGGAGTCGTATTTTATTCAGTTTATGCGAGAGAAAAAAATTCAAGAGACTGGCTTAAGTAAATATTGCATGGCTACTTTCTTACTGAACGAAGAAATTAAACAAAACAGATTCAAGAAAAAACGTCTTTTTTTAGATAAATTGCACCATGGGAATTATTGAAATATTAGAGAATACCCGATTTTTAGGAAGTAAAATTGTCGATTTAGACGACTTTCAAGAGTTGTTTGTCCGATTTGTAATTAATTTTGCATTTGCTTATTGGGTATCGAAAGGGATTTATTACAACCGTTATAAAGAGTCTAAATATCTATATACCTTCCTGTTATTTAACGTTTGTATTTTCTTGGTTTGTTTTCTCTTAAGTGGTATTAAGCTCGGAATGGGGTTTGCTTTCGGATTGTTTGCCGTGTTCTCTATACTAAGGTATAGAACAGAACAGATTCCGATTAAGGAGATGACTTACTTGTTTGTAATCATTACAATTTCGATAATAAACGCACTTTCCAACAAAAAAGTGAGTTTCTTAGAGTTGATGTTTACCAACTTGGCCATTGTTGGTGCAGTTTATTTGTTAGAAACACTTGTTAATAGAAGTAAAAGCGCAACCAAAACTGTTACGTACGAGAAAATAGAATTAATTAAACCAGAGAATAAGCAAGAATTAATTGCGGATTTAAAAAAGAGAACGGGTTTAAATATTACTGATACTAAAATTGAAAGAATCAACTTCTTAAACGATACGGTTCGTATTACTGTTCATTACAACGAAGAATAGATTTAAATAAGATTCTCTTATTCCAATCCAGAAGCAAAATCTGTAACGGTAAGTAAATCATTTGTTTACGGCAATACCTACTTGATTTATTAACATATTGGTCCGATTTGCGAGTTTTCGCGTAATTCGCTGTGGGTTATTTGATTATCAACATTGTTTTTAGTTATTTTGCGCGCTGTAATGTATATGTAATTCGTTTTCTTTGATAGCTTTGAGATTAACGAAAACAAAGGAAATAAGAAGTATTTAAACCAAATGGGGCGCTGTTATTTATTTATTATTATATGCTTTTCCCTAAGCACAAATGTCTTTTCGTCAGATAATTCTGTGCATAAGATCGACCTGTTTTTTCAATCTGCAGGTCATAGTGTTTCGGGAGTTAACAAAATAATAGTAGATTCTCTTTTACATTCTTTAAGCCCCGAACAACTTCGGCAAATTTATTTAATGGGCTTTTGCGATAGCCAAGGTAGTTTCGAATACAACAGAATGTTATCGCAACGCAGGGTTGATGCGGTAAAGCAGTATTTAATAAACAATGGTGTATCTGCCGATCAAATTGTGCTTTGCATAGGTGTAGGCAAAGTTGGTATTGCCGGTGGTAAAAAAGATGCTGCTTTTAGCGCCTATAACCGTCGTGTTGAAATGCGTTTTAAGATTTCGAAACCGTTAGCAGTACTTAGCATAGAGCTAGGTGAGGATTCTTATATCGATCCAGCAGCTGTGGAAGAAGCCATAAGAAGCGGTAACGTTAACCATAATGATATTGCTAGTGATGTTGCAAATGATACGGATACACCTGACTTTGAAGAGGAATATGGTTTTGATAACGATGGATCTGCCAAATATGAATTGAACGATTTTGATGATTTTGCGCGCAATGATGATAATGCTCCATCTAACAAACTTAATAACGGTACTGGTAATTGGGACAGGCCAGACCAAGTAGAGTTGAATGACGATGTTAATACGATTGCAGATTTAGAAATAGGTGACCGCATTGTTTTAAATGACTTGTACTTTAAACCTGGTAGGCATTTTTTGGTAGATGAGTCGTACCCAGAGTTGGTTAAGCTTTTGGAAGTTTTAAAGTACAATAAAGACATTAAGATTGAAATTCAAGGGCATGTGTGTTGCTTGTCGCCCAAAGAAGATGCGTTTGATTTAGATACAGAAGAATTTATGCTCTCTCACAATAGAGCTAAGTACGTATACGAGTACTTAACCGAGCAGGGTATAGATAGCTCCCGACTTGGCTTTAAGGGGTTTGGTACATCGCATCGCATAATCTTATCGGAAACAAGCGAGAGTGAGAAAAACTTAAACCGACGAGTTGAAATTCAAGTTGTTGAATAGTTTACAAAACCTTCCGAATTACGTCCTAATAATTAATATAATTTCATCGTTAGTAATAACGATGCCAAGTAATATATTGATATGTCCAAACTAAAGCGCTTTCTTCTTCTATTTGTTTTTATTTCCTCAGGGGTATTTGCACAAACATCCGAATCTGAAAAGTTGATTTTGTTTTTTGAAGAAGGAAAAAGTTCAATTTCTAAATCAGAGCGGGATAAACTAGATGCCATAAAAGGCTTGGGCGACGAAAATTTTCAAATGGAAGGCATCCAGATCACTGGATATAGTGATTCTAAAGGAAATAGTGATCTTAATTTGTCCCTATCGATGGATAGGGCAAAAGCCGTTAAACTGTACTTATCGAAGAAAGGGATTAAACCAGAGGCGTTTGAATGGTGTGAAGGACGTGGTGAATTAATGAGCCGTACGTCAGGTAAATCGAAGGGTGTTAATAAGCAGCGCAGAGTAGAATTGGTTTATAGATTGGCATTTAATAGTAGTGTTAGAGAGATTACGGCCCCAGTTGTTGAGGATGTAGTGATTATTAAAGAGGTTTTTGAAATGGACAAAATCGAAGAAGAGTTGATTTCTGTTCAGAAGAAAATATTAAATATGAAAGTGGGCGATAAGTTGGTGATTGAAAACCTCATCTTTTTACCGGGCAGGCATGTATTAAGGGAAGAGTCTAAAGCGCAGGTTCAAATTTTATTGAAAGTAATGATGGACAACCCTGCGGTTAAAATTGAAATTCAAGGCCATGTATGTTGCGAAACTATTAGAAAGGATGGTTACGACATGGATACACGAGAGTTTAAGCTGTCTACCAATAGAGCCAAATATGTTTACGATTACCTTGTAACACGCGGTATTGATAAAAATCGACTCAAATTTAAAGGCTTCGGACGCTCCAGACCAATTGTGGCTCACGAACTAACGCCTGAAGATAAGAGTACCAACAGGCGTGTAGAAATTGAAATTATAAAGTAATTACTCTATAATTAGTTTTCCTGAAGTTTGTATGTCGTTACCATTCTTTAAAGAATAGAAATAAACTCCATTACTAATCCCTGCTCTATCAATTGTAACACTACTTCCAGTAATGTTTTCAATTCTTTTAACTTCAACTCCAAGTGTAGATGTTATTCTTAATGTGTAAGACGCTCCACTAGCATTGTCGAACTCAAGAGTAGTTGTATTAGAAAATGGGTTAGGAGATAAACCAACAGATTGATTTGATTCGTTAGACTCAATACCTACCAATAGATCGGTTATCTTATAAATCTTACCATCATTTACTCCTGCTACATACATTTCTCCGCCAGCATCTTCGCCAAACGAACTGTACTTGTAGGTGTCGAAGTCGCCATGGTATAACCTTGTCCAAGTACCATTGTCGTCATATAAAGAACTTATCTCACCAGAACAGTAATCAGTGTAGATGTAATGTCCTGTTAAGCCTGGAAATTGAGATCCTCTGTATACATAGCCACCAGTAATAGAGCATTCGTTAGTATTGTTTTTTGAAGAGTAGGTAAACGCAGGCTCTGTGAATACTGACTGATCAGAAGGACATTCTCCACCCCAAGAAAATAAGAGACTTGCTTCTCTACAATTCCATCCATAATTTTCTCCACCTGCGCTAGAAGCCAATTGCATGTTTATTTCTTCTCTATCTTCTTGTCCAACATCTGCAATCCATAAATCTCCAGTTTCTTTGTCAAAACTAAATCTCCAAGGATTTCTTAAACCTGTAGCCCATATTTCGTCCGCTCCATCAGGGTTGCCAACAAATGGGTTATCTGCTGGGCTGCTATAAGGAGAGCCATTATCAATGTCTAACCTAAGCATTGCTGCCAATAAAGTTGTAGAATCTTGTCCGTTACCATCAGGGTCGCCACCAACGTTCCCAGAACCATCTCCAGTACCAATGTATAAATAACCATCAGGTCCAAATTGAATACAGCCTCCATTGTGATAACGATCTCTTTGGCTGAAGTTAATTATTTTCAATTCTGTATTGGCATCTGCAATGTCACGGTCACCAGCGCTTACTGTAAAACGAGAGACCTGTTGGTCTTCATCTGAGTCGGTGTAATGAACAAAGAAATATCCGTTAGTTGCGTAATCCGGGTGAAAAGCAAGTCCTAATAAGCCTTGTTCGTTCGATTTTGTTTTAACTAAAGATGAAATGTCTAGAAAATCAGTACCGTTAACATTTCCTAAAGTGTCAACTATTTTAATTGTTCCGTCTTGTTCAACTATAAACAGCCGCTCATCACCAGCATTCTGAATATCAACAGGGCTGTCGAAGCCAGTTGCCAAAGTAGTTAAAGATATTTGTGGTTGCGCAAAAGCAGAAGTAGCTATTGCAATAAATGCGATGGTTATTAGTTTTCTCATGTTTGATACATTAAAAGTTTCCTTAAAATTATTTTTTATTTTCATTAAAACAGGTTTTTACGCCACTTTTTGCACTTAATTAACAAATGTTAAGAGTAACAGAACGTGTACCTTGTTCTGGATTCTATTTAGTTAACAATCAGTTTCCCCGATAACAGAAGGTTAGCTTCGTTTGATAAAGAATAGAAATATATTCCTTTACCTAGTTGCGCACCGTCAATTTGTATTTTGTTTCCTCCAATATTATTGAATTCGTTCACTTTTACTCCCAAAATAGAGTAGATCTGTAAAGAATGAAGTGAGTTGTTTTTGTTTCCGAATGTAATAGTGGCGAATTCGCTGAAAGGATTTGGAGAAACACTACAAGTTGTAACAACGTTTTTTTCGCCTATGCCAGTGTTTAGCTTGTCTTTAATTTTGTGGATTTTCCCATTGTACATGCCAGTAACGTACATTTCTCCACTGGCATCTACTCCAAACGAGCTGTGTTCGTAAGCATAAAACTTACCGTGGTCTACGTTGGTTCAAGTTCCAGCATCGTTGTATATCGACCAGATTTTACCATTGCAAAAATCGGCGTAAATATAATGCCCTTGTAAATTGGTGTGCATGAATCCTCTATATACATAACCTCCAGTAATAGAGCAGGCACCACCACCGTGATTGCACGTGTGGACAGGGTAAGTGTAATCAGTAGAATCGAGCGAGCAAGAGAGTGGGATAAAAACGTTATTTCCCTCCAAACAATTCCATCCATAATTCTCGCCTCCTTTGCTAGCCGCTGGTTGCATGTTTATTTCTTCAAATTTGTTTTGCCCAACATCGGCAATCCATAAATCGCCGGTTTCACTGTCGAAACTATACTTCCAAGGATTTCTTAGGCCTGTGACCCATATTTCGTCCAAAGCATCAGCATTTCCAATAAACGGGTTCGAATCGGGGATTTCGTAAGGAGATGCCCCATCTATGTAGATTCTTAGCATGGCGCCTAGCATAGAAGTAAAATCTTGCCCAGAGCCTTCAGGATCGGCAGCGCTGCCATCGTCGCCCAAACCTATATACAAGTAACCATCGGGGCCAAATTGCAAACAGCCGCCATTGTGGTTGGTGTAGGGTTGTTATATTGTTATTATAAGCTCTTCGGAAGCCACATCAGCACTATCTGGATTGGTACTTACTTTGAATCTGCTAACCTGAGAATCTCCGTCGGTATTGGAATAGTTTACAAAGAAATAACCATTAGATACATAGTTGGGATGAAAGGAAAGTCCTAACAATCCTTGTTCGTTATTGATTGATTTAACACTTGAGGTAATGTTTAGGACGTTTTTGGTATACAGGACTCCTGATGTATCAATTATTTTAATTTCACCATGCTGTTCAGCAATAAATAACCGTTCATCTCCCGCATTTTGAATGTCGACAGGCCGAGTAAAACCGCTTGCAATTTCGGTAAGGCCAATTTCTGATTGTGCAAGTGCCATGTTGCACAGTGTAACTAGAACATAAGTAAGGAGATACCTCATTGCGCTTGATTTAATATTGAATAAAAATATTATTTATTATGAGAAGATTGATTCTGTACGTAGATATTCTTTTCTTTGAATCTTTAATAAGAAAAATACCAATAGCATGAGTTTGAAATTAGTTTCTTGGAACGTAAACGGAATTAGAGCAAGTATAAAAAAGGGATTCGAAGAATCTGTAAAGAAAATGGATCCAGATGTGCTTTGTTTACAAGAAACAAAAGCGCAGGACGATCAAGTGCAGGAAGCTCTTGCCAATCTTACGGGATATCATATTTACAGCAATTCGGCTGTTAAAAAAGGATATTCGGGTACAGCTATAATTTCGAAGCAAAAGCCAATTTCTGTAACATCGGATATTGGTATTGAAGAGCACGACCAGGAGGGCAGGGTGCTGGCTGCCGAATTCGACGACTTTTATGTGGTTACTGTGTATGTGCCAAATTCTAAAAGGGATTTAAGTCGTTTGGATTACAGAACCCGTTGGGACAGCGAACTTTTGAGTTATATAAAAGGTTTGGAGGCGAAAAAGCCTGTAGTTATTTGTGGCGATTTTAATGTGGCACATAAGGATGTTGATTTAGCTCGCCCAAAGCCTAACTACGATAAAACAGCTGGCTATACTAAAAAGGAGATAATGGGTATGGATAATTATACAGGAGGTGGATTAACGGATACTTTCAGATTTTTAAATCCCGATGCTGTAGAACGATATTCTTGGTGGAGTTACATGGGCGGGGCTAGAGGTAGAAACGTTGGCTGGCGCATCGATTATTTTTTGGCATCAGAATCTTTGAATAACAAGTTGGTTGCTGGCGAAATTCATCCCGATTATATGGAGTCAGATCATTGCCCGGTAAGCCTTCAGATAGATTTGTAGGAGTTGGAATTCGTTGTTAGATTGAACTCATCGTGTTCTCGATACAGATTTTCGAAGAGAAAATTCACTTGAACAGACAATGGTAGCAAGCTGACAAGGGTAACAGTTAGAGTCGAGTTTTAATATCGGTATAAATAAGTGATGTAATGTAAAAGCTGCCTGCACGACAACTGGAGTGTTGAGTAATCAGCGAGATGTAAGTTCGAGTGAGTTTTTTTCTTTAAAAAATCATTATCGAGAACAGGGCTTTTTGAACAGAAAACAATGGCCTTTAATCAATTACTTCTTATCTCTTTCAATTGCTTCGCCTATAGATTCGACGCTAACTTTTTTAAGCAGAATCTTTTTGGTATCACTCAAAAGATAAATAGTGGGATAGGAGGTAACGTCGTAATATTGGCGGAAGTGGCTATCCTTTTTTGCGTCGGAAACATTTATCCAGTCTAATTCTAAATCGCTTACAAACTCATCCCACTTCTTTCTGTCGTTGGTGCCCTCAACAGCATAAACAGTAAGTACGTCTTTGCCATACTTGTGATATAGATCTAGCAGCTTTGGCGCAGTTTTTTTACAATGACCACAGCTGGCATCGAAGAAAAACAGAACAGTAAATTGAGATTTAATCTCCGAAATGCTACGGGTTTTCCCTTGCATATCAGGCAGTCTTAAATCAATTGCTTGTCTGCCAATCTGATTGTATCTAAGCATCTCAACACGTTCTTTAACCTTCGCCATCTGTGTAGAGTCCATCCAGTAAGCCTGGTTGTTTTTTAAATAGTATTTGTCGCCTATGTGGAATAGTACATTCGACATACCAACTATTTTAGAAGTATCGTAACGATACAGCAGTTTAGCAGCAAAATATCTGAATGTAACCGAATCGAGCTTGGTTCCTTTTAAAATAACATCCACACTCTTAATAATAGAGTCGGGGATCATCTGTGTCATTTTATCTAGATAGTGAAACACCTTTTGGTGCATTAAATCAGTACGGTACAATCTTCTGTCGGATAAATCGATGTTGTCGAAATAGTGCTTTTTGTAATATCTAAAAGAAAACGTAGAATCCTTTTTGCCATTAGGTAACGTAGGTACAGGTGGAATTACAGGATCGATACGTGCCTTTAGCAAAGTGGCTACGAAAAGCTCAGGGTGATTGGTGATAATGTCGTCTCTGTAGCTGTTAAAACCATCTCGCATTACTTGTAATTCTTCTTTTGCTTTATTGTATTTATCCGAATCCTTTTTTGCGGCTTTCAATTTTTTTGAAAGTGCTTTCGATTTTTCGTTAGAGGCATTTGCAAACTGAAAAAATCCGAAGAGTAAAGCGTTTTCTTCCGAATTCTCTACTCTCATATTGTTTACATAGTTAATAGTATCGGTGCTCATCTTCATATTTGTTTCCTTGCCGATAAACTGAATAAGAATTCGCTTGCGATGGAAAACGCCATACATGCCCACCTTTAACTTTTTGTCGTTTTTAAAAGTAAACTCGCCTTGTGTGTTGATGATAGTGGTATCGAAATACATCACTTTATTGCCTTGGTAGCTCACCATGTACACGGTATCGGGCTGAATGCCTTCAATTTTAAAGCTTAGGTTGTAACCCGATTCGCTCTTTTCAGCTTGGGCAGCACTAATAGAAAGTAATAATGCTATTACAGCTATAAATAACTTGTGAGTCGATTTCATGCTTCCGTTTTGTGTTTGATCGGTTTGTTCTCAAAAAGAGAGCCAAAAATACAATAGGTGATTGAATAAATAAAATTAACAGTTTCCTTAAACCAATATAGTAACAACACTTGCTCTAAAGTTTGAGTAGACTTGTGTATTAAATGTTATCGCCTCCCTAATTTGTTATCTTAGCCTTATATCAAAAGATACTTTATAAAGATGAATTTAAACGACAAGAAAATACTGGTAACTGGCGGAAGTTCTGGTTTGGGAAAAGCTACAGCCAAGTTATTAATTGAAGCAGGTGCAATAGTGTTGATTACTGGCAGAGACGGTGAGAAACTTAAAAATGTAGCAGAAGAAATAGGTGCCAAGTATTTGCAGTTTGATATATCTGAGTACGATACCATTAACCAAAAAGGAACTGAATGTATTGAGCTTTTAGGCGGAATTGATGTGCTTATAAACAATGCAGGTGTTGGAGAACGAGCAATGTTGGGAGAAATTACCATTGAATTATTGGAGCGTACGTTCGCTACCAATGTATTTGGATTAACTATGCTTACGCAGTTGGTGGTAGATCAATTTAAAAGCCAAGAGAAAGGGAATATTATCAATATAGCTTCTACGGCAGCGTTAAACGGCTATCCGAACGGAAGCGTATACTGTGCGTCTAAATTTGCATTAAGGGGTATTACGGAATGCTGGAGAGCCGAATTGAGAAAGCACAACGTTAGAGTAACACTGGTAAACCCGTCGGAAGTGCCAACAGCATTTGCCAATAAAGAAAGAATAGAACGAGAAGAAGTACACAATAAACTAACCTCGGTAGAAATTGCAACAGCAATTAAAGGCGTGTTAGAAATGGACGATAGAGGTTTTATTCCTGAGTTGTCGGTATGGGCTTCTAATCCATTCGATTGAGATACTAATCTCTCACAAAGCAACTTACGGCTGATTTGCTACTGTAGGGTTTTCTTGCGTTTTGCATTGGTTTGTTTTTCGTTTATTTGTAATACAAACCATGCTTATGAAATACTTTTTGATACCGTTCTTAACGGTAATTTCTATTAATATTTCGGCACAATCTACTTCTGGAGTTAAGGGGAATTGGGAATTGGTTCGCATTACCAATTTAAAATCAAAATCGGAACAAGCAAAGGGTAAGCACCTTACTGGTTATAAGATTAGAATTACCAGTAGTAAAATTTTCTATGATAATTTATGTAATGCTTGTACTGGCAGGTACATTATGCTTAAAACCGGTAAGCTTATGGTGGAGCAGGAATCCTGTAACGATTTGCCATGTGGTGGTACCAATGTGCCTTATAAAGATATAATCCCTTACGAAAAGCTAACGAAATACTCTTTAGAAGGAGATGTGTTGGTGATGAAGAATACTGAATATGCCTTACAGTTTAAAAAGGTTGGTGATTCGAATGCAGATGTGGGCAACGATGCAGTAGAGGAGCCAGAGAATATTTGGGGAGTAGGCATCATTAGTAATAAATCGGGCAATGGAACGGCAAAAGTGAATTTCCCTGCGGGTGGCATTAAAGTGTATAGCTCGGCAGGAGGCCAGGTTGTTGGCGATATTAAATACAAAGGAGGCGATATTGGGAAGTTTGATATTTACCATCAATTTGAACTGATAAAGCAGGGAAGTAAAATTGAATTCAATGTTTACGACTTAAAAGAAATCAGCTTTGAAGGGGAGTGCCTTAAGTATTATAAAGTATCGGCTGGATATGTTCAGGTTTTAACCTCTACTATAAATAATGGGGTATGGTTAAAGATATCTGATTTAGAAGAGACGGGGTTCTTTACGCAGCCATGGCTACACTTTCTGCAAAACCGTGGTGTAATCTTCTTTCCTATTAAAAAGGATGTTAATGGGCTTAAGTTGATGCAGGAAAATGTGGAGCCGAGTACAATTATGGATAACATGATTGGTAAAAAGTATAAAATTAGACTTACAGGAGCAAACAAGGGCAACTGGCTTGAGGTAACACTTAAAGAGTATGATAAAAATCCTTGTGATAAATCTTCGGTTTTTGTTAAAAACCAAAAAGGTTGGGTAAAAGCTCTTAATGATAAGGGCGAACCTAATATCTGGTTCAATACCAGAGGGTGTCGATAGGTTTTCAATAATCTAAATATACAGTTTTCTTCTATTTGCCGTAGATATTGGTGCATTTAGTCCGTTAAATGCTTTAGGGAAATAACCTATAATCACGTAGATAAGTACATGGATACACGTAAATGCCGCAAGTATTTATGAAATGTGGGCAAAATGCAAATCCAAAAGGAATCAACCCGCGTATAATCAAACCAATACGAATAATGAATAATGAATAAATATTAAGACGTTGAATAAATCAGATATAGATAGAAAAATAGAAGAAGTTGGCCATAGACCCGGCTTCTTAAAAGAATTAGTATTTGATTACTTGGAGCAGACTAGTGGTGGTGATCACAATGATTTTGCAAAATACCTTTTTCGCATTACCGATTTATGCGATCAATATAGCAATGATGTTCACGAAGCGAAGGTTTTAAAATCCATGTTATCAGGTATTGAACAGTACTTATCGAAAAATTATGTTAGTGCTAGCGAAATTTTTACGCGGCTCATAGAGTCTAATTTCGACTTGAATGAAAGTAATATCAAAGGGATTATACATTTTCTATATGGTAGAAATTTATGTGCGCAAGGCGAATTAGAATTAGGCTTGGCGCAATTCGTTGTGGCCCAAGGCTTAGTTAATCCTCATGGGATCTTGCCTACCTATTACGAATTGCTAATGTTCGAACTTGGCGAACTGTCGTGTGCATTTGGCCAGTTTGAAGATGCTCGGTTTTATTACCATACCGGAATAGAATGTTCTACTACAAATAAAAAGCGAAATGGTCGTTTCGAATTGTATTGCGGCTTAGCAGGCTTGCATAGAAAGCAAAACGAATTGAATGATGCCAGAAGGTGCTTAGATGAAGCTTTAATAAATTCATCATCAGCCTACCAGAGATCTAAAGCGTTGCACGAATTAGGTGCTATACTGTTAGAGTTAAAATGCTATGACGATGCTTTGAGTTGTGCAGAAAACAGCCATAGTCTTAGGTCTAAAGGTCGACATGAGGATGCAGTAACTTCAAAAATATTAATTGGTAAGATCCATTTAGCATTAAAGAATTACTCTACTGCTATTTCAATTCTTAAAGAAACCTTGAGTATTACCGTGTTGTTTAAGTCTAGTTTAAACGAGGCCGAAATCCACATGTGTTTGTTTGAAGCGTACGAAGCTGTATATGATAAAAAGCGTGCAGTAGTACAATTGGAAGATCGCGAGAAAATTAAGAACAATTAATCTCGCAATAAAAACTTAAAGTTTAAAAGGCCATCCATTATGCGAGCGGATGGCCTTTTAGGTTAGTAACTCATGTTACGCATCGTTAAGCCACTTTTGCTAAATTGGGTGTTGCACTAAACACCTTCGGTGTAGCTTTTGAAGTTACGTAAAAGAGTCTCATAACTAAAAAACAAATTATGAGAACAGAATCAACAGCGAACTTATCGTTCGATATTACCAGAGAATTAGACTTGTTAAGTAAACGTA
>JABSPQ010000047.1 GCA_013214205.1 Flavobacteriales bacterium | reverse complement strand
TAGGGTCTACCGTTTCGCGCCCACGGATTGCAAGAATAATGAGTGCAAACGGCTTGTATGCTAGAAAGCCTAAGAAATACAAGACAACAACAGACTCTAACCACAAATACCCCATTGCAGCGAATGTACTTAACCGTATGCTCACAACCTCCCGTAGCAATGAAGTTTGCCCTATTCTTGATATATAGCTGTTTAGGTTAGTTGGAAATAACTTTTTTAACCACTACATCGTCTTCAATTGTTAATCTAATAAAGTAAGTTCCTTTTGTTTTGATGTGGCTTCCAATGTTGATATGGTTGTTGCCCTTACTCGATTTAAAACTATAAATACTGGCTATAATACGACCTGTTAGATCAGCAATCTCTATTTGTGTGTCTTCGTTCCCAATCGAGGTGAATTCAATTACAGATTGATCGTTGATTGGATTAGGGAAAATTCTAACAGAGTTTTCTGTCGATAAATCATTAATCCCAACTAAATGGTAGTTAATGTTATCGATGTACAAATGTGATCCGAGGTTACTTTTGAATTTAAATTTGAATTGAACATCAGATACATTATAACCTGCAGGGAGCATTATAAAGTCTTGTCTCCATTCATCAGTAGAACTTGGTACAAAGTTATTGGTGCTTTTAGTTACCGTAGCTAGTTCTGAACCAATTTTAGTGTAAAACTTATTCCACGTTTGTCCACATGTTTTTGAGAATAGAATCTCTAGTCTGTCATTCGCGCTTCCATTTTGTGCACCTGCAATCATAAAGGAAAATACGGTTGAACCGGTGTTGGCGCTGAGGTCGATAAATGGACTTACTATTTCATCTGTTTGATTGTTTACTGCGTTGCCATTGTTTCTCATTCTAATTGATCTTAATCCTTGATAAGATGCAGTAGCTGTAAGGGCCCACAAGAAATTATCATTGTTATTGTTGATTACTGTCCATAATGAATCAAACTCATCAGAGACTTCAAATGTTTCGGCATAGGGGTAAGCGATGCCGCCATCCAATATTTTTATATCAATTGCATCCCAGAGGGTGTCTTTTTCGCTCATGCCGTTCGAATATGCTGTGATCATTACATCATAAGTTCCGCCATTTGAATAATTAACATCGGGTTTGTCTTCTGTTGACGAGGAAGGAGTACCGCCAGGAAATTCCCACAATACACTATCAATGGTTCCATTAGAGGAAGTGTAGTCAAAAGATGTTTCATCCCCGGGACATAATAATTCATCTGTATTCTCATTAATCTCAACAATAGGCGCACATGAATTACTTCCATATTCGTATGGATCTTCAGTTCCTGTACCAATTAGATTCGTTAGTGTGCCTAAGTTTTTTCTACCTGCTTGATCTATTGCTAAGTAGTCTTGCATGCGAGTTGCTTGGTTTTCGGTGAACATGTATCTGCAGCTATTGTACGACAGGTAATTGTTAAGATTGTCAGGAAGGTCTTCCGCACCTTCATCGCAAGTGTTTTCGTCTACCACGCAACCAGTCGTTGTTGTGCAGGGTGGTGTATCGTCTATATTGTCGCCAGCTCCATTGCATCCACCCGAAAATGTATGACCTAAGCCAAGCCAATGGCCTACTTCGTGGGTCATTATAGCGTTTGCTCCTTTAAACCACGCAAAGCCAACTACGCCAGATTGATTGGGTCTGGCTTCGTCAGCTCCAGCTTGTGTTGCATGTGCATAGGTGCCTTCCCACATTAGGTAAAAGTTAAGGTAGTTCGACGGATCCCAGATGTTGTTCCATTTAGCTTGAATCTCTTTTTTGTATGCTTCCGATCCATCTCTTTCCCATGTGCCATTTGTTTTTTGATCTCTATGTCGAGTTATTCCTGTGGTGCAATTTCCATCTGGATCAATTTGAGCTAATCTAAATTGAATTCGTGGACTGCCTATAATTTGGTCGAACGGTGAGCGAACTTTTGATGTGTCTGAATTTAACTTTGCAAAATCTTCATTAAGGTCGGCTATGTCTTTAATAAGCTGGGCATCACTTGGAGACGCACCCCATTCTAATACATGAAATACCACTGGAACAATTATTACGCTGTCGGCTACAAGGTTTTTCCTAACGTTGTTTCTAAGTTTCTTTGCAATCACGGCATCTAGCTTCTTTATATCAGGGCTGTTTTGCTCATATATTTCATCTGTTCTGCATTCTTGCGCTTGCGATGTGATTAATGTTATGCTACAAATAGCTAGTAGGAATAGGGTTGCTATGTTTTTCATGTCAGAACTTTAGTTCTTATAAATACGTTTGAGCTGAATTCAACTCATAAATTCAACTTTTGGGTTAAATAATAATTGATTCATTACAAATGTAGGTGTTTCATATCCAAACCTTTTTCTAGGCCTATTATTTAGCTTCAATTCTATCTCTTTAATCCTTTGTTCATTAATGCTGGTAAAGTCTGAACCTTTCC
>JABSPQ010000464.1 GCA_013214205.1 Flavobacteriales bacterium | reverse complement strand
TTAAATAATTAAAACTTTGTATAACAAAACCTAAAGAACATGGCTGCATTCATTTACCTTTAAACTCCACGATTACTGACAGAACGCGGGCCCCATTCAACCTCACGGTTGATGTGCCGCCACGATCTTTAGCTAAGCGTTGGCAAACATGAAAAAGTTACTTCAACATTAAGGAGGATACCCTTTAGCGGTGTATTAATACTAAACCATATAATCATGAAAAAACATCTCGTATTACTATTGTTATTACTTCCCCTATTTGCTGCGGCGCAAGATGTTTATATACCCGATTCTATTTTTAAGGCTGCATTGGTTGCAGACACTACTATTAATACAAATGGTGATGCAGAGATTCAAGTTAGTGAGGCTATTGTTGTGGATAGCGTTAATCTAAATGCAGGTAAAATATTAGATTTAACAGGTATCGAGGCTTTTGTAGCGCTTACCTATTTACAATGTTATGCAAATTCTTTAAGCAGCCTCGATGTATCCCAAAATGTAGCACTCAAAAAATTAGTATGCTATGGTAACGATCTAACCAGCCTTGATTTAACTGCTAACACGGCGCTTGAATATATAGATTGTTATCGCAATGAATTAACCAGCGTTGATTTTACCCAAAACACAGCACTAACATATTTAAATTGTGATAATAATAACTTAACTAATTTGGATATTTCTAAAAACACGGCGCTTATAAATATTAGGTGTAGTAACAATTCCATTACCAGTTTGGATGTTTCCAACAGTACAGAATTGCTTTCTGTATCATGTTCGTATAATAATAAATTAACTAGCCTTAATGTTTCTGGTTGTGCTTTACTCACTAATTTAAGTTGCTACAATAGTGCATTAACCAGTTTAGATGTTACCCAAAATACAGCGCTGATGTATATGGATTGTTACGGCAACCCTATAAACAATCTTGATGTTACCAATAATATAGACCTCATAACTTTGCGTTGTAGACAGAATGGCTTAACCAATCTAGATCTTACTCAAAACACTGCACTTGGACATCTAAGTTGTTGGAGTAATTCGTTAACCAGTCTTGATGTTTCGCAAAACACATTACTAAAGTTTTTTCGGTGCCCCGATAATTTGATTACAAGCCTTGATGTATCTAATAACACCATACTTAATGATTTTGATTGCAGAGATAATTTGTTAGTTAGCCTTGATGTTAGAAATGGGAACAATGTTAACATGGATTTTAATGCTACCGATAATCCTAATTTAAAGTGTATATCTATAGATGATAAAGCTTGGGCAGATATCAACTGGAAACCAACACTTATTCAATATTATGATTATTTCAACTACGGATATCTATATGAATATTGGGCTCCTGTTGACTCAAATGTTACTTACGATAATAATTGTACCGTTGGTATTGAAAACCACCAACTAAGCCAACCTTCCATTACGTCTTACAACAGCACCATTCAAATAAAAGATTGTTGCAACGCAACATCAAGCACCGTTACCATCTACAACCTATCAGGCCAAAGAGTATACCAATCCAAACTAACAGGCAACACTTCTATTTCATTTAGTAAAGGAATCTATTTGGTTAGGGTAACAACCGAAAACGGAACCACTACTAAGAAAGTTTATCTCCAATAGGTTCAACCCATCTTCCTCATCATTCCTAACAAAACCGATGTTATAGTATGATGAGGAACAAACGCCCTACAACATTTACTAAAACACAGAGCTACAATGTTCTTAAACAAAATCATTAAGTTTACTATCCCGATAGCTATCGGGACATTACGTTAATACCGTTAACCAAACCGCTACGTTTTTTAGTATGGCGTTAGAGCATATTCCATGAGACTATTTATTGTTTTCTTTTTAATGCTTACTTCAAACTCAATTTGGGGACAAAATGATTCTTTGCTATTAAGTAGAGAATTAAAAAATGGAGACACTCTTTTTTTCTCATTTCAAGTTTCAGGGAGTGACTTTATAATGGAGGAAATCCAATTGGTTAAGAGTAATGATGAAATAGAGTTATCTTTTTACAAACAGTCTTATGGGAAAAACTGGGAGCATCCTGATGTATGGAGGACTAGTGCGAACTTTAAGTCATTAACATTAAGAAAGCTCACAGTTGAAGAATTTGGAGAATTTATATTATTCGAGAATACTGTTCGACGTTTTAATCAAAGAAATATAAAAAGTAGTTCCTCTTGCTCTTATTCTTATAAACTTAATGAACATGAATTTTCAGTTATCGATCATGGTTTCGATATTAAAGGGTATGATAAAATGAAAACTAAATTGAAAATCAACATGCTCTAACATCACCTAAAACACATGGCTACATTATTACTAACTTCAACATCACGTTTACCAAACATCTTCTCGCTCGACCCTACCGGGCACGACCGCCACGATGTTTTAGGTACTGTGTGAAAAAACAAGTATTTTTATAAGAACTTTAGGAAGTTGCAAACTTCGGTTTGCGATTATCCCGCGCCGCAGAGATTTTAATCTTTGCGGCTTTCTTTTGCTCGTAATTTGCATCATAGTCTGCGTT
>JABSPQ010000463.1 GCA_013214205.1 Flavobacteriales bacterium | reverse complement strand
TTTTCTATTTTCTAGACTATTTCAATCTTTCAAAGAACTTTAATCTCTTTTCCATTTGCCGAAACAAATAGACGCTATTTCGTTTAGCGGGACGCAAAGATACTAATCATTATTATCCCTCCAAGACTATTGCTATTTATTTTCATTTTTTTTTGACATTTTCCCCAATTCACCCTAGAGTAGCAACTGAATCAAACCCTCAAGGCGTTGAGTTTGAAACAGGTAATACCTTACCGTTAAAAAGAACTTTTTTTACAGAAATAAACTCAGATATATACTTTCCCATTTCCTCCGCACTCACCCCTGTATCAAAACTAGGAAATGCTTTTGCCAACATTTCCGTATTTACCCCTCCAAGTGCCAAACAATTTACCGCTATGTTGTCTTCTTTAAATTCTTCGGCCATACATTCTGTTAATGTATGGAGGGCAGATTTGCTTGCACTATATATAGACAAGCCCGGAAATTTAGAACTTCCTTGATATCCACCCATACTTCCTATATTAACTATATGAGAATGCCCCTCCTTCCCCATTAAAGGTTTTAGAAGTTGAATCAACCGCACTACACTATATACATTAATGTCAAAAATCTTCTCAATCTCTTCACTCGTTACCTCATCAAAAGGAGTTGTCGATAAATAACCCGCATTATTAACTAGAATGTCTACAGATTTAAACACCTCTATAACGTCTCTATATAAGAGAGAGTATTTCTCTCTATCCTGCAAATCGAATGCAATAGGATAAACATGGCAGTTTGCATTAATAGCCAAGCATTCTTTTCGAAGAACCTCTAACTGGTCCTTATTTCGTGATAATGCTATTATTTTGTGTTCCGAATCCGTACACAACGACTTCACCGTTTCGAATCCGATGCCTTGACTGGCTCCTGTGATTACTATATTCATAGTTACACTAAAAAAGTTATGAGCAAAAAAAAGCCCCGTTTTTCAACGGGGCCAATCATAAACCAAACAAGCTAAGGGCATGAAACCCTCAAGACCTGAACAACAAAGGTAATAAAGTTGTTTGAACAACAAAACAATATTCAATGTTTTTTACATAAAAAAACGTATTAAAATAAACGTTTCCGTAAAATCACGTAGCCACTGACACTTAGGAGGGTGCGTATAAATTATCGTTTCCCAGCTATTCATGTAATTTGGTTTGATTAATTTCGCTTTCTCCAATTAAAACAAGATAAATAAATGGCCAATTACACAGCATATAAATATGAGGATCTTAGAAAGTTTGCGTTTGAAATATTTATTGCCATCGGATGCAACACGAGTGATGCTGAGATTGCATCTAAAGTTTTAGTTTCTGCTGACCTTAGAGGAGTAGATTCTCATGGAGTAGCGAGACTATCTGGTTACGTTAGACTTTGGAAAAAGAAAAGGATTAATGCAACACCTGATATTAAGATTACTCACGAAACCATGAGCACTGCTGTTGTTGATGGCGATGCAGGCCTAGGATTAGTTGTGGCACCACAAGCAATGCAAATAGCAATTGATAAAGCGAAGAAAGTGGGTACCGGTTGGGTTTCGGTAAAAAACTCGAACCATTATGGTATTGCTGGCTATCACTCTATGATGGCTTTAGAAAACGACATGATCGGATTCTCCATGACCAATGCAAGTCCTTTGGTTGCTCCTACCTTCTCCTTAGATAGAATGCTGGGCACCAACCCTATTTCAATTGCTATCCCTGCTGGTAAGGAGCCACCTTTCGTTTTAGACATGGCTACAACCACTGCTGCAAATGGAAAACTGGAGACCTTAATGAGAAAAGGACAAGATCTACCTGATGGATGGCTTCAGGATAAAGAAGGCAATCCTTCTAATGTCAATACAGGAGTAAAAGATGGCGGCGCACTCTTACCTCTTGGTGGCGACCATCTGCATGGAAGTCATAAAGGATATGGCTTAGGTGCTGTGGTAGATATTTTCTCTGCAGTACTTTCTGGTGCTAATTACGGGCCTTGGGTCCCTCCTTTCGTAGCCTTTCTAGAACCTGCTGCTAATCCTGTTGGCGAAGGTTTAGGACATTTCTTTGGTGCAATGAGTATTGATGCTTTTAGAACTAAAGAGGAATTTAAGCACCATATGGACAATTGGATTCAAACTTTCAAAAAGTCTAATCCTATTCCGGGGCAGACGGAAGTGCTGATTCCTGGTGATCCTGAGAGAAGGATTTCTGCTGAAAGAATGGAGAATGGGATTCCTTTGATTGATGCGGTAGAGAATGATTTGAAGGAATTAGGAAAAGAGTTCGGGGTTAGCCTAGGCTAACGTTTTACTTCTTTCACAAACCTTAAAGAGGGCTGTATAAATTAGATGAATCAAGAACACTATGGATTTCTAGCAAAATGTTTAGTGTTCTTAAATTTGATGAGTTCGAGAATATTTTTGGTATATTATAGATATGGATTGCTTTGAATTTGACAATTTAGAATCCGCAGAAAGAGTGCTAACGGATATTAATAAGACCATGGGATTCGTTAAAGGAACACAAAATGAGTCTTGGAATAACGTTATTTACCATCCAACGAAATCAAAATTCGTACTTCTATATAATGACAGAATTTCCGAATGCAAACACCTGTTTAAGGATTCGAAATTTCTTTCTGAGGAGGATGCCATAAGTAGTGGCTATTATTTTGGATTCCATGAAGGGAGGTATGGCAAGCTACTGGACAAGATCGAAGAGATGGAATTACTCCTACTACAGATCAAGGAAAGTGATGGAAAAACTTTTTACGTTGTACAGAAAACCCTACTACTTGGTATTACATATTCCTTTTATTCCATTGCAGAAGCTCTCTTTAGAATTTCATCATTCAAGAATAAGAAAGGCAAAATAAATAACGTTTATTCATCTGTAGAGCAGCAAGAGTGGTGGATTAAGAGAGAAAGTGAAATATATAAAAAAGGAGAGCTCATCCACTACTTTATTCATTTACATAATTCGGATAAGCATGACTTCAATTCTTTCATAAAACCGAAGGCTCAGTTTAGTAAAGAGATTGGCGGTGCATACATATCATGTGTTGGAAATCAATACATGGTTAGCACTGATGGGACAATTTACTTTGGAGCAGAAGGCGTCTTCAAATTAAGAAAAAAGGGGAATATATTAAGCAGGATACCTATTTCGGAAAAAGAAAAACTGGAAGGAGCTCTGCCTTTTCCTATAGGAATATTTCAATACGAACTTGTTGGTATGCCGACTACTCATTTAGGCCAAGAAAAGAAATTCAAAACACCATACGAGGCGATAGACTGTGTTAAGCAATATTTTGAATCAATTATTATAGAGGCAACAGAGAAATTTAAATAAAGCTATATGCTATTACTGTGAATATCATATTTTTTCCACTTATCAATAGCCTTAGTATCCACTTGTTCAAGTACTTTATTTATATGGCCCTTTTTATTAAGATCTTACGGTAAGCCCTACAAAAACAAACCAATTACTCCTGCAATATCGAATACTAGGCCTATTATGTTTAATATGTATGGATTCATGCTCTAAACTTATTGCTAATTAGCATTAATACCATAATCGTTGATTCAATGAAATCCCTCGCAAAACAACAAACACAACATGTCAACAGTAATCAATTCAACAGGAATCATATTCTACAAAGAAACCAACAACGAACTATCAGACTCAAACGCCCTTCACATAACTCAAATAAACTAAAAGAAATTGCGCCCTGCGCATTTATCATCCCTCTCTGTAGGAGAGAGGGACAAGAGGGAGAGTCAGACAATCATCTTCTCCAAAGAAGTATCAAAAATCAACTTAGCATCCTCTACCATAGCCCATTGATCTTCATCAACACAAATTTTACCTTGCGTAACATGACCAAGCAACAAGATACTAAGCCTCCTCTCCTCCATTATTTCCAAGAAAAGATCTTCCTTATCTCTAGAAATTGATACCACTACCCTACTTGGAGATTCACCGAACATAAAGGCATCTTCTCTAACTTCCGAACTGGTGATGATATCAAAGCCAAAGCCATTAACCATTGCCATTTCCAACAACGTAATGTACAATCCTCCATCTGCGCAATCGTGTGCTGATGCAATCATATCCATTTTAATTAGATCCAACAAAGTATCTTGCAATAAAGCCTCCTTATCCAAATCGAAATGAGGTGCTGGCGACAATTTAACATTGTGATACGAATACAAATACTCAGAAGAATTAATATCCTCAACAACATCACCTAATAAATAGATCAAGTCACCTTTTTCCTGAAACGCTAAAGGCGTGATGTGCTTCTTATCCTCAATCACTCCAATCATACCAATTGTAGGTGTAGGGAATACAGCTTCATCTTTTCCGTCAATCACAACTTGATTATAGAAACTAACATTACCACCAGTTACAGGTGTATTGAATTTCTCACAAGCCTTTTTCATTCCCATAATTGCATTAGAGAACTGCCAAAACACTTCTGGGTTATAAGGATTTCCGAAATTCAAACAATTAGTAACTGCCGATGGCTTACCACCAGAACAAACAATGTTTCTAGCCGCCTCTGCAACCGCCATTGCTGTCCCCTCTTCTGGATCAGAATAAACGAAACGAGCATTACAATCAACCGTCATAGCAATTGCTTTATTAGAATCTTTAAGATTCGCAATACCTGCATCAGAAGGATTGTTGGTACTCATATTAACAGTTCCAACCATTGAGTCGTACTGCTCAGTTACCCATTTCTTAGAAGCTATGTTGTAATGTCCTGTTAAAAACTCAGCTACTTCTTTTAAGCTATCTGGTTCGGCAATAGAATTAATGTCGAACTTTTTAGACTCAGCAAAGTAAGCAGGCTCTTTAGATTCTCTTTCGTAAACAGGAGCGCCACCACCAAGCACTAAATGACTTGCAGGAACATCTGCTACCAATTCACCATTCATATAAAACTTAACTTGATCGCCTTCGGTTACTTCACCTATCTCAACACAATTCAAATCCCACTTATCAAAAATGGCATTAACCTCATCTTCACGGCCTTTTTTAACAACCACCAACATTCTCTCTTGCGACTCCGACAATAAGATTTCGAAAGGAACCATGTCAGCTTGACGAGTAGGAACTTTATCTAAATCGATTCGCATACCGTGTCCACCTTTATCCGACATCTCTGTAGTAGAACAAGTAATACCTGCCGCACCCATGTCTTGCATTCCGATGATTGCATCAGTTTTAGCAAGCTCCAAAGAAGCTTCCATCAATAGTTTTTCTTGGAACGGGTCACCAACTTGAACCGATGGCAAATCATTAGCCGAATCTTCTGTAATATCTCCAGAAGCAAAAGTCGCTCCGTGAATCCCATCTTTTCCTGTAGAAGAACCTACAATGAATACAGGATTTCCAACACCATAAGACGTAGCCGAAATCAAATCCTCTTTACTCATTATACCAACCGACATTGCATTTACAAGTGGGTTTGTATTATAACAAGGATCAAAAAATAATTCGCCACCTAAAACAGGAATTCCGAATGCATTGCCATAATCGCCAATACCTTTTACAACACCTTTAATTAACCATTTGGTTCTATCTAAAGTAATATCGCCAAAACGCAGAGAGTTTAATTGAGCAATTGGACGAGCGCCCATTGTAAAGATGTCTCTATTAATTCCACCAACACCTGTAGCCGCACCTTGATAAGGCTCAACAGCAGATGGATGATTGTGCGATTCTATTTTAAAACAGCATCCAACTCCGTCTCCGATATCAACCAATCCTGCATTTTCCTCGCCAGCTTGAACCAACAAATGATCGCCATCTCGCGGTAATTTCTTTAACCAAATAATCGAATTTTTGTACGAGCAATGCTCCGACCACATTACAGAAAAGATACTTACTTCAGTAAAATTAGGCACGCGACCTAAAATCTCAATTATTTTTTCAAACTCATCTTTTGTCAAACCCATTTCTTGGGCTTGTGCTAACGTGGCTTTCTTTTCTGCTACTGCTTCCATTATTCTATTTTAATTAGGAACAGCAAATATATACCTCACCACGACTTTAGCCATATTTTCTCACCTATAATTATCAACATTTCGGTTCTTTTCTGTGAATATTATTTCTTTACTTTAACCGAACGATTATTCTGTGCTATGGAGACCCTTTTGGTCATATTTTATTCTTTGATTTTTATCCTGATCGTTTGGCGATGGAAGTTTTTTGAACACAAGGATTTATCCAAGCAATCTATTTCCATCATTTTCATTCTAAAGATTCTTTGTGGTGTAGCAATGAGTCTTATTTACACATACCACTATACCGATAGGTCTACCGCCGATATTTATAAGTATTTCGACGACTCACAAATTCTTTATCAAATCGCATTAGAAAGCCCATTGGATTATCTCTCAATTTTAACAGGAATTGGAAACGACACGCCAGAGTTTAAAGTTTACTACGATCAAATGAATCATTGGTGGCGTCAATATGAAAGCAGCCTTTATAACGACAACCATACTTTAATTAGATTTAATTCCATTGTTTATTTCTTTTCCTTCGGATATTATAATGTACACACCGTATTTATGTGCTTTTGTTCTTTAATAGGATCGATGGCAATTTTTAAAACATTTTCCAATCATCTTCCCGGAAAAACCAAAGGACTCACCATTGCGGTCTTTTTAATTCCGTCGGTTATATTTTGGAATTCGGGTGTTTTAAAAGAAGGTCTTTTATTTCTCGGCCTTGGATTATTAATTTACAACACACATCAAATTTCAAGAAAAGGACCAAAAACTCAACTCGTTTTAACGCTCATATTTGCCCTACTTCTCATGGTTCATCTCAAATATTACATTCTCATCGCGTTAATACCTTCCCTCCTTTCGTATCAATGGATTGCAAAATCGAACAAAGCGGTACTCCCTAAATATCTGATATCATTTACAGTAATGATTATTTTTGCACTCAATATTCATCAAATATTGCCCAATTACAACATTGTTGAACTATTGACTCAAAAACAGCTAGATTTCGTTGGCTTAGTGGAGTTTACGAATTCAGGAAGCAAAATAGAACTGTCGAATATGGAACCAACAGTTTTAGGATTAACCTCAAACATTCCTCAAGCCCTCAGAAACACTTTTATATGGAGTACCGACCTCTCTATTAAATCTCCATTTGTTTTAATGGCCATTGTAGAAAACTTCATTGTATTACTAATGATTTCACTTGCAATTGTCTTTAGGAAAAAGTGGAGTAAAGTCAACATCAATTTATTTCTATTTTGCTCCCTCTTTGTTATAACCCTTTATTCCTTAATCGGTTTGGTAACACCAGTTATGGGAGCAATAATGCGCTATAAAATCCCAGGGTTACCCTTCTTAATTATTTCGGCGCTTCTTATGCTCGATAAGGCAAAACTTATCGATAAATTTCCTTTCTTTAAACACATCATTTAAACGACGTCATGAATAAAATCGCCTTTATTACAGGAGCCACATCTGGAATTGGAAAAGCTTCGGCCAAGTTATTTGCCGAGCACAATTACGACGTTGTTATTTGTGGGAGACGAGCTGAAAGATTAGCAGATCTTGAAAAGGAAATAAAAGACGCTTTTGATGTTGAAGTAATCTCCTTGGCTTTCGACGTTAGAAACCAACCAGAGGTAGAAAAGACAATTGCCGGCTTACCAGATCGCTGGAAAAAAATCGATTTACTTTTAAATAATGCAGGTCTTTCGGCAGGTTTAAACCCCATTCAGGATGGCGATTTGGTGCATTGGGAAAACATGATAGACACAAACATTAAGGGTTTGTTGTATGTTTCTAGAGAAATAATGCCCCTAATGATCAATCAAGGATTTGGTCACATCATCAATATTGGATCGCTAGCCGGTAAAGAGGTTTACCCAAAAGGAAACGTGTATTGTGCTTCAAAACATGCAGTTGATGCCATCAACCAATCGATGCGAATTGATCTATTGCTACATGGCATAAAAGTGAGTTTGGTAATGCCAGGTGCAACCGAAACAGAATTTTCGGTTGTAAGGTTTGACGGGGACGAGGATAAGGCCAAAAATGCATACAAAGGTTTCCAAGCACTTTCGGCCGAGGACGTTGCCGATTGCATCTACTATGCAGCATCTAGAAAGCCCCATATAAATGTCAACGAAATCTTACTTATGCCTGTAGCACAGGCCAATCTAGCCAATCTTAAGAAAGATTAGATTTATCGTTCGCGATAAACACTTTTGATTCCATTTCTGTTTCCCGAATAATCGAGTATTTTTATGCTCCTTATTCAGAAACCTTACATGTAATCGAACGTAACAACTTCAACCTTCATACTTATTATGAGCAACAAAAGACTATTTGATATCCCCCAATTCCAACTAGAAAACTTCAATCAAGAAGTTGCATTAGCTGGTAAAGAAAACGGAAAGTGGAGCACATATTCTACTCAAGAATTTATAGACACTGCAAACAAGGTTAGCCTTGGGCTTTTAAAACTGGGAGTTAAACCTGGCGACAAAATTGCCATGATTTCTAACAATCGCCCAGAATGGAACATTGTTGACATTGGTGTTTTGCAAATTGGAGCGGTCGACGTTCCTATTTACCCTACGATTACAGAGGCCGATTACAAATTCATACTGAATCATGCCGAGGTTAAATTTGTAATTGTATCCAATCAAGATTTATACACTAAAGTAAGCAATATTAAAGGCGATGTGCCTAGCATCGAAAACGTATATACGTTTGATCAAGTGGCTGGAGCACCAAATTGGAATGACATTGTTAACCTCGATCCAAATGGAGATTTATCTGCAGTAGAGGCATTAAAAGCGACTATTAAACCAGACGACTTGGCAACTTTAATTTACACTTCTGGCACAACTGGCGATCCTAAAGGGGTGATGCTTTCGCACACAAACCTTTATAGCAATGTAGAGGGTTGTACCGACAGAATGCCGTGTGTAGCTGGCGATAAAGCATTAAGCTTTCTACCACTTTGCCATGTTTACGAACGAATGATTACTTACTTATACATGATGCATGGGGTTTCGATTTACTATGCAGAATCGATGGAAACAATTGGTGTCGACTTGCAAGATGTAAAACCTCAAATGTTCTCTACAGTACCAAGATTGCTCGAAAAAGTTTACGATAAAATTGTCGCTAAAGGAAACGACTTAACAGGAATCAAGAAAAAACTTTTCAACTGGGCATTAGATTTAGGTTTAAAATATGAGCCAGATGGTGCAAATGGGGCTTGGTACGAATTCAAACTTGGTATTGCCAATAAAATCATTTTCAATAAATGGAGAGATGCTTTGGGTGGAAATCTAAAGATCTGTACTTCGGGAAGTGCTGCTTTGCAACCGAGATTAGCAAGGATTTTTCAAGCTGCCGGAATTCCTGTTATGGAAGGCTACGGATTAACAGAAACATCTCCAGTAATAGCAGTTAATTGCCTCACCCACGGAATTTGCATTGGAACAGTTGGTAAACGAATTAATAATACAGAAGTAAAAATTGCTGAAGGTGGCGAAATCTTAGCTAGAGGCCCTGGCATTATGATGGGCTATTATAAGAAAGACGAGCTTACCAAAGAAGTAATCGATGAAGATGGCTGGTTTCACACTGGTGATATAGGAATTTTTGTTGATGACGTCTATTTAAAAATCACGGATAGGAAAAAGGAAATCTTTAAAACTTCGGGTGGAAAATACATTGCACCACAGCAAATGGAGAACAGGTTTAAGGAATCTAAGTTTATTGAGCAGATGATGGTGATTGGCGAAGGAAAAAAACATCCTGCCGCACTTATCGTTCCTGCCATGGCCGATTTAAAAAACTGGTGTAATGAGAACAATATTGCCTGTGCCGACGTAAAGGAATATTGTGAAAATGAAGCGGTGATAGAGATGTACAAAAATGTGCTGGATGAATTCAATAAAGACTTTGGCAACTGGGAACAAATCAAAAAATTCGAATTGATTTCGGATGAATGGACAGTGGCAAGTGGCGAACTAACGCCAACTCTTAAAGCCAAAAGAAAAGTGATCATGGCAAAATATGATCACTTGATAGAAAAAATTTACAATTAATATTATCTCACTTCGTCTACAATAACAATGAAAAGATCAATTAATAAAGTAGCAATTTTAGGATCTGGTGTAATGGGATCAAGAATTGCGTGTCATTTTGCCAATATTGGAGTAGAAGTTTTACTGCTCGATATTGCTCCAAAAGATGCAACCGATAGTGATGATAAAAAAGCAAGAAACAAGATAGTAAACGATGCGCTAACGAGTTCGTTAAAATCTAGCCCCTCTCCCATTTACAAAAAATCATTTGCCAATAAAATCAATACAGGCAACTTCGACGATGACTTAGCAAAAATAAAAGATTGCGATTGGATAATAGAAGTAATAATCGAAAACCTAGATATTAAAAAAGGATTATTCGAAAAGGTTGATGGATTAAGAAAGCCTGGTACGCTGATCACTTCTAACACATCAGGAATCCCAATCAACTTAATGATAGATGGTAGATCGGACGATTTTCAGAAAAACTTTTGTGGAACACACTTCTTTAACCCACCTCGTTATTTAAAATTATTGGAGATCATTCCATCACAAAAAACAGATAGCGACGTTATCGATTTCTTGATGGAGTATGGCGAAAAGCTTTTAGGAAAAACCACCGTTTTTTGTAAAGACACACCTGCTTTTATTGCAAACCGTGTTGGAGTATATTCCATTCAATCACTGTTTCACATCACCAAAGAATTAGGTCTTTCGGTTGCTGAAGTAGACAGTTTAACGGGTCCCGTAATGGGCCGACCGAAGTCTGCAACTTTTAGAACTTGCGATGTAGTTGGTTTAGACATACTTGCTCACGTTGCCAAAGGGGTAAAAGATAATTGCCCTAACGATGAAGCGGTTGATTTATTCGAATCGCCCGATTACATTCAGAAAATGCTCGAGAACAATTGGCTCGGAAGTAAATCTGGACAAGGGTTTTATAAGAAGATTAAAAACGCGGAAGGCAAAAGCGAGATTCTTGTTTTAGATCTCGAAACAATGGAATACCTTCCAAAAGAAAAGGTAAGATTCGCAACAATTGGTGCTGCAAAAGCAATTGATGAATTACCAGGAAGGATTAAAGTGCTTTTTAAAGGCAAGGACAAAGCGGGTGATTTTTATAGAAAATCTTTCTTAGGCTTGTTCGCATATGTTTCTAATCGGATTCCCGAAATTTCGGATGAACTATATAAGATAGACGACGCAATGAAAGCTGGTTTTGCCTGGGAACAAGGCCCATTCGAAATTTGGGACACCATCGGTATCGAAAAATCAATTGAGCTTTTAAAAGAAGGCAATTACAAAGTAGCCGATTGGATCGCAGAAATGCTTGGCAATGACATCACGTCATTCTATACCATCAAAGACGGTAAAAAACTTTATTACGACGTTGCTTCCAAAGCTTATGCAGAAGTACCTGCCGATCCTAGCATTATTATTCTCGATAACATTAGAGCGTCCAAAACTGTGTGGAGCAATACAGGAACAACCATTACAGATTTAGGCGATGGTATAATTAACCTTGAGTTTCATTCTAAAATGAATGTAATCGGCAGCGATACCATTCAGGGAATGAACAAAGCGATCGATTTAGCCGAAACGGAATTTGATGGCTTAGTGATCTCTAACGACGGTGCTAATTTTTCTGCTGGAGCAAATGTTGCCATGATTTTTATGATGGCTGTAGAGCAAGAGTTTGACGAATTAGAATTCGCCATGCGAGCATTTCAAAACACGATGATGCGGATTAGATACTCCTCTGCTCCTGTTGTTGCTGCGCCTCACAATCTAACACTTGGTGGTGGATGCGAGTTATGCATGCATGCAGATAAAGTAATTGCACACGCAGAAACCTACATCGGACTCGTTGAGTTTGGCGTTGGTGTTATTCCTGGCGGCGGCGGCACAAAAGAATTCGCTTTAAGATTTGCTGATGAATACAGAGCAGGCGACATTGAAATTAACGAACTAAGAAATAAATTTTTAACCATTGGTCAGGCCAAAGTATCAACATCTGCCCATGAGGCATTTGAACTAGGTTACTTGCAGAAGGGAAAGGATGAGGTGATACTGAGTAAGGTAAATCAAATGAGTTATGCCAAGCACGCCGTTTTAGGACTGCTTGAAAAAGGCTACACCAAACCTGTAGAGAGAACAGACATAAAAGTACTAGGCAACGAGGGACTAGGAATCGTTTATGTTGGAGCAAGCACTATGAAAACAGGAAATTACATGTCGGAGCACGACCAATTAATTTCCGAAAAATTAGGCGAAGTGTTGTGTGGCGGTAAATTATCGCAACCAACAGAAGTATCTGAGAAATACTTATTAAGCCTTGAACGAAAAGCGTTCATAGAATTGTGTGCACAACGTAAAACCTTGGAACGCTTAGAAAGCATCATCAAAACAGGAAAAGTATTAAGAAATTAAACATGGACGCATATATAGTAAAAGCATACAGAACTGCAGTAGGCAAAGCCAAAAGAGGATCTTTCAAATTTACACGTGCCGATGATTTAGGCGCTGAGTTAATCAGACATATCATGTCGGAAATTCCTCAATTAGACAATGAAAGAATTGACGATGTAATTGCAGGTTGCGCAACGCCAGAAGCCGAGCAAGGACTTAACATTGGGAGAATGATTTCTTTGATGGGATTGGATACTGTTAAAGTTCCGGGCATGACAATCAATCGATATTGCTCATCAGGATTAGAATCAATCGCTATTGCCACTGCAAAAATTGCATCGGGAATGTCGAGTTGCATATTGGCTGGTGGAGCAGAAACCATGTCGCCTATCCCCTTTGGAGGTTGGAAAATAATGCCAAATGCAAACGTTGCCCAAAAGCACCCAGATTGGTATTGGGGAATGGGACTAACTGCAGAAGCGGTTGCTAGAGACTTTAACATTAGCCGAGATGAGCAAGATGAATTTGCCATGAATTCGAACATTAAAGCTGTAAGAGCTGTTGCTGAAGGCCGATTCAAAGACGATATTCTTCCAATTAACATTAAGGAAACTTACCTTGATGAGAACGAAAAGCAACAAACTAAGGAGTATGTAATGGACACCGATGAAGGCCCTAGAGATGGAACTACAATGGAAAAACTGGCCAGACTAAGACCTGTGTTTGATGCAAAAGGATCCGTAACAGCTGGTAATGCATCACAAACTTCCGATGGTGCTGCATTTACAATGGTAATGTCGGGCGCTATGGTAAAAGAATTGAACATTAAGCCAATTGCACGAATGGTGGCCTATTCCGTTTCGGGAGTAGAACCAAGAGTGATGGGAATTGGACCAGTAGAGGCCATTCCGAAAGCAGTTAAAAACGCGGGATTAAAATTAAACGATATAGAGTTGTTTGAATTGAACGAAGCATTCGCTTCTCAATCTGTTGCTGTTATTAAAGAACTCGATTTAAATCCAGATATCGTTAACGTTAACGGCGGTGCAATTGCACTTGGTCATCCACTTGGATGCACAGGTACAAAACTATCGGTGCAGCTGTTTAACGAGATGAAGAAAAGAAAACAAAAATACGGTGTAGTAACCATGTGCGTAGGCGCAGGACAAGGTGCAGCAGCCGTTTATGAAATGTTAGATTAATAAATTAAGAATGTCAGAAAGTAAAGAAGCAATTAAAGGTGGTGAGTTTCTAATTAAAGAAACTTTAGCAGCAGATATATTTATTCCAGAAGAGTTCGATGAAGAACAGGTTATGATTGGTGAGGCTTGCACTCACTTTTTGGAAGAAAACATTTGGCCTAAACTCGATGCCATCGATAAAATGGAAGAAGGGCTTATGACCTCTTTACTCGATACTGCTGGCGAAATGGGTTTATTAGGAGTCACGGTTCCAGAGGAATTAGGTGGCCTAGGAAAAGACTTTAACACCTCTATGCTTACCACCGAAAAAACTGGTGCTGGCTTCTCTTTTGCGGTTGCATTGTCTGCTCATACAGGCATTGGAACACTACCTATTTTATACTATGGTACAGACGCGCAAAAGGAAAAGTACATTCCTAAATTGGCTTCTGGTGAATGGAAAGCAAGTTATTGTTTAACAGAACCAGGTGCCGGGTCGGATGCCAATTCGGGAAGAACGAAAGCAGTACTTACTGAAGATGGAAAATCTTATGTAATCAACGGACAAAAGATGTGGATTACCAATGCGGGATTCGCAACTATTTTCATCGTTTTCGCTAAAATCGACGACGACAAAAACTTAAGTGCCTTTATTATTGAGAAAGGTTTTGGTGGAATTGAATTGAATCCTGAAGAAGATAAATTAGGGATTAAAGGATCTTCTACACGTCAGGTGTTTTTCAATAACTGTACAGTTCCTGTTGAAAACCTGCTAGGAGAAAGAGATAAAGGATTTAAAATTGCTTTAAACATTTTGAATATAGGTCGAGTAAAATTAGCAGGAGCTGCTTTAGGCGCTGCAAAATACACGGCAACACATGCTATTAAATACACCAACGACAGAAAACAGTTTGGCAATTTAATTTCGACCTATGGTGCAATAAAATACAAATTGGCCGAACAAGCTATCAGAATGTTTGCTGTAGAGTCTGCCATATACAGATGTGGTCAGAACATCGACGACCTAACAAAATCTCTTATCGATGGCGGCATAGAGGAAGGAGCGGCCAAACTAAAAGGAGTTGAACAATTTGCAATAGAAGCGGCCATTCTTAAAGTAAACGGTTCAGAGGTGTTGGATTACGTTGTTGACGAGGGTGTTCAGATTTTTGGTGGCATGGGCTATTCTGCCGAAGCTCCTATGGAAAGAGCCTATAGAGATTCTCGAATCAATAGAATATTTGAAGGCACCAACGAAATTAACAGAATGCTTATTGTTGATATGATGCTTAGAAAAACCATGAAAGGTGAAATAGACTTACTTGGACCTGCTAAAGCAATCGCCGGTGAACTAATGTCGATTCCTGATTTTGGTGATCAAGATGATTCATTATTTGCTTCAGAAAAAGAATCCATTGCGAAATTCAAAAAAGCTGTTTTGATGATAGCTGGTGCAGCTGCCCAAAAATTCATGATGGACTTACCAAAAGAACAAGAAATTTTAATGAACGTTGCCGACATGACCATTGATGTTTACATCGCAGAATCAATGCAACTAAGAGTTGAGAAAATGGTTCAAAAAGATGGTGAAGAAAAATGTTCGGCACATATAGACATGCTTAGAACCTTCGTTGTAGATGCAGCCGACAGAATTGGTAAGAACGGAAGAGAAGCGCTAAACGCATTTGCAACTGGCGACGAACAAAGAGTAATGCTAATGGGAATAAAAAGATTCACGAAAATGCAGCCTTACAACACCAAGGAATCCAGAAGAAGAGTTGCAGATGTTTTAATTGCTAAAAACAAGTATTGTTTTTAGATATAAATTACTGATTTTGTAGTTATTGAGGATATTAAATATGTGATATTTCCTTACTCTATCCTTCATGTTTTTAATTTAAACCAGTATTCTGTACCTTGGACAAATATTTAACATAAAAAGCAAAGAGATTGTTCCAACACTTAAATAAATACACTAGCCTAATTGGCATAATTACGTTAATCGTTTTGAGCGTTTCCATACAAGGGTGTGGTTCGTCTAAAGGAAGAGCTAAAGGTGGCGAAGGCACCGTTTCTAAAAACACAATATACAGAGGCGACGCAGCAAGAACAGGCCAATACGACAGTTCAGCGCCAGAAACAAAGCCTAGCTTAAAATGGCAATTTAAAGCCGAAGGCCGAATCTCTTCGTGCCCAATGATAGATAACGGAGTAATTTATTTTGGAAGTCAAGACGACAATCTATATGCTGTTGACATCAAAACAACCAAGGTTTTATGGAAGTTTCCGACAGAAGGAAAAGTTAACTCATCTCCTACTGTTGCCAACGGAGTAGTTTATTTTGGAAGCCTTGATAGCTACATGTACGCAGTTTACATAAAAAACGGGAAATTAAAATGGAAGTTTAAATCTGGTGCTGGAATCATTTCCTCTCCGGTTGTTGCCGAGGGTTTCGTATACTTCGGAAGCCTTGATAATAACATGTACGCTGTAGATGAAAAAACTGGAGATATCGAGTGGTTCTACAAAACAAACGGCATCATTGGTATTGGTTCTTCACCAGCGATCTCAAACGAACTTGTTTACTTTGGAGCTTCTGATAATTTCTTCCACGCCCTCAACATGAAAACTGGTCAGCGAGTTTGGAGATATGAAATTGGAGACCTTACGGCTTCTACCCCAGCAATTGCAGGCGGTAGTGTTTTCTTTGCTTCATATAATCACAAATTATATTCTCTCGAAGCAATGACAGGAGAAGTACTTTGGACGTTTGAAACCGACGATATTGTGCTTTCATCGCCAAGTGTTGCTGGAAACAAGGTTTACATTGGCAGTTTCGATAACCACATTTACGCAGTTAATAGAACAACTGGTAAAATGGTTTGGAAAAATGAAACGGATGGAGACATTGAAGCATCGCCTTCTATTGCAGGAAACGTACTTATATATGAAGATTCAAAGCATCAAGTTTATGCCGCAGATACAGCAAATGGTAATATTTATTGGAAGTACGAAGCAATAGGCTCAGCAGTGTCTACAGCAGCAATTTCAGATAGTTCGATCTATTTTGGTTGCAACGAGGCATTCTTGTACTGCTTGAGATAATCAAGATTACATACCATGGATTTTCTTGACGAAAAAATAGAAAACTTTGCAAGAAAGTTTACCCAAGAAGAATCTGATCTCCTGAAAAAAATAGATAGAGAAACTCACATGAAAGTGTTGAGGCCAAGAATGCTTTCAGGGCATTTACAAGGGCAAGTCCTCTCTATGCTAAGCCATATGATTAAACCAGACGTGATACTGGAAATAGGAACCTACACAGGTTACTCTGCTATCTGTTTAGCTCAAGGGCTTACAACCAACGGTAAATTGCACACAATTGAATTTAACGAAGAACTTGAGTCTATATTCACCAAATACTTTAAGGAGGCTGGTTTAAATGAGAAAATCATTAGCCACATAGGAAACGCAATGGACGTAATTCCTAAAATTAACGAAGAATTAGATTTGGTTTTTATTGACGCAGACAAAGAAAATTATTCGAATTACTACAAGCTAACTCTCGACAAATTAAAAGTTGGAGGCTACATTATTGCTGATAATGTGCTTTGGAGCGGAAAGGTAGTTGAACCCAAAGAAACTTTAGATCCTGAAACTTTAGCTTTGGTAGAATATTGCGAAACTGTTGCAAACGACCCAAGAGTAGAGCAGGTTTTGTTTCCTATCAGAGACGGCTTACTCATTGCTCGAAAGATCTCCGACTAACTTCAAAGGAAGTCACAATTGAATTTTTCTTCTTCAATTCAACCTTTTCAACCCACTACCAGTAAAAAGCATTTTCTAATTTAACATCATTAAAGTTCTGCTCTCATAGATCGTTTAACTAATTTCGATTGTACTAATTACTAAAAATGAAGAAAAAAAGAATCATTTTGTTTCTCCTATTTCTATTCCCTATTCCGGGGGTGGTTATCTACTTTTCAATTTTTACCGATGCCGATATGATGAGAAAATATGGCTTTAATCGGTTTATTAGTTTGCCAGAAACACATTGGAACATGCAAGATGTATCAATCGATGACATCAATACGATAGAACTGGAGTCCCCTGCTTTTAAGCTCGACACCATTATTAAATCGATGAAAGGGAAAACGGAGATTCTAAACTTTAAATTAACCCACACCGATGAACCTGAATTGGCATGGATTAAAAGCTACAAAGTAGAATTGGAATATGGAGAGAACATAGATAAAGTCGGAGATTATTTGTGCCACAACAACCTCGATTACAATCCCAATACATTGTATAAGTATTGGAACATGCCCGATAAAATCAATATTCTATCCACCAGAATCATAACGGTTGGCCCCGGGTTAACAGCTATCGAATTTCCAAAGGGATATGCATTTCCAATAATGTCTGATCAAAAGCTTAAAGTATTTGCACAAGTATTGAATCTAAATGAGCCAGAAATAGATAAGCAAATTGTACATAAGTCGTATTTAAACTACTCTTTAGACAAAAACGAACATGAGGCCATAAAACCTTTATTCACGGCATTTGCATACATCACACGCCCTATAAAAGGCAAAGAATACGATTCGGAAGTATACAAAGATTGCCGACCTGCCGTTTCTGCAGACAAAACAGGCTTAGATGAACAAAGTATGGTTACATCTCATTGGGTTGTAAAACCTGGCGAAGAAACCTCGAGGATTAATGTTACTGCTCAAATGAATGTGCCTTACAACACAACTGTTCATTACATCGGCAGCCACATGCATCCCTATGCTTCGCACATTGCTTTGTACGACGTAACCGATAGTGTATTGGTTTTTAGGGCAAAGGCTAGTAATTACGAAAATAAGTCGGGCATCACTAAAATGGAGCATTATTCATCAACAGAAGGATTTATGTTATACCGCGATCATCAGTACGAATTGGAATGTAAAACTTACAATCCCACTTCCGAGAATCAAGATATGATGGCTGTACTTTACATGTATTTATACGACAAAGAATTGGACGAAAAAATTAAAATTAAAAAAGCAGAAAAGGAAAAATCTTCTTCCTAGTTCTGCTTTCTATTTTGCCTTGATGAAGTAACTCGACTTCATCGTAATACTTCTATCCTAACTCCACAATCAACCATTCTTCACAAAAAATACATTTGAATCTGATACGAGTACTTCACCAAAGCATTTTGTTACATTCAAATTTCATCAAAACGGCTCGTGGTATAGATATATACGAATGAATTAAAATATAGATTGTTCAAATTTGGCCTAAATCATACGTCGGTATGCAAAACGCCCAATATTACATTCGCGAACGGTGTTACTATATATAAAACAGAGGATCAATGAGTTTACACTTCACCAAACAAGTATAAATTAGCAACTCATGTTACGCATCGTTAAGCCACTTTTGCTAAATTGGGTGTTAATAACTGTTGTACTTCAGTTGTTGCCTTTTTCATTGCCATAATATTTATGTAGCGTTTTAGGAAAAAATGATTTTTACCCTTCCTCATTTTAATAAATTCAAACCGATTGAAAGCTCCGATAGAAGCTATAAAATGGTTTTTTTGTGTAGTGGTGGTTCTTGATGGTGATTTTGCAAAGTATCAGTGCTGTCTTGTACACCCTTCGAAATTTAGAGGTAACAGTTTGATGCGGTCTTGATCTGATTTGCAATATGGCATTTGACTGATTGCATGTAAAAGGTAATCTTGAGGATTTACATTGTTCGCTTTACATGTGGCTCATAGCAAGTAAAACATTGCAGCGTTTTGAGCCGCGTCTTGGTTGCCTGCAAAGAGATAATTTTTTCTTCCAAGAGCTAATGGTCTTATTTTGTTGTCTATTGGGTTGTTGTCTATTTCTAGTTTTCCATGACTAACATATCCCGCAAGCTCCTTCCAATGAGCAAAGGTATATTGTATGGCTTTTGCTATTTTGCTATCGGGTGTACATTGATTAATATTTTGGTCCAGCCAAGTTTTCATCTTCTCCAATATAGTAAGTGCTTCTTTCTGTCGTAGAATATACCGTTGCTCATTTGTCATATTTGATTCTCTGGCTTTCTTTTCTATAGCATATAATTGGGCGAACATCTCTATCATTTCTTTTGATCGCTTCGCATCATTGTCCTCTGCTTCAATAAATTTTCTTCTGGCGTGTGCCATGTGGAAAAAACGGTGAAAGTGACACCTAGTTTCGTTTTAAAGTGACACCCATTTTCGGTTGAAAGTGACCACCTATTTCGGTGCAAACTGACCACCCCAACAGAAGGTAATAATTATTAGCTATTGACTTCATTTGATTAACCACAATAAATGTTAATCAAATGGGAAATACATCAATAGCGATGAATAAATTAAGAACCGTGTTAAGACTGTTTTCAGACAGGGCAATCGGGTCTAAATTAGCCCAATTCCAAAGGAAGACTGCTCATTACTAACTGTTTAAAAACCAGTCAAATATACTATTGAAAGCTTGTGCTGTCAACTGATTTTTAGTATCTTGTAAGTAAAAATAACTAAAAATCCGTTAGGCTGTTTTTCTGTTTTGAAAGACCCTAGAATTAACCTTACCAAACTTTATAATTTAGAAGCTATTATTTTTCAAACAGTATCAGCAATAATTTCAGGATGTGATT
>JABSPQ010000462.1 GCA_013214205.1 Flavobacteriales bacterium | reverse complement strand
GTACGCAAATGAAGAGACAATCAAGAAATATATCGGGACACAAGGAAATGATTCAAAAGAATACAAGAGTTATCATAAGAGTCAACTAAGCTTGTTTAGCTAAGTGGATACCTCGAAGCTCTGCTTCGGGGTTGTTCATTAAATTAATTAGCAGGAATCTCTTTTAGTAATTCTAAGGAAATACTTGTATCAACTGAATAGTATCTTTACTGCTTCTCTTCTTTCACTTTAATAAACTCTAGACCTCGGTTTCCAAATTTGGCTGCCTTGTAATCAGGTTTTTCCCAGTTAGCATTAATGAATTTTCTTTCTTCACGATTTACTTTCCATTTGCCAAATACTTTCCAATATGTAGCTTGGGTCATGCTATCCCAATGGATTATTCTTTTTTTGTATTGCCAAGTAAACAGAAAGTTTAAATAAAGTCCGCCAGCAACAACAACGAAAAGAGCTGGTTTTAGGAACTTATTATTGAGTATTGTCGCATAAATTGACGCTATTGGTAATGCCAATAATGCGTAAGATTGAACCAGCGCTCTCATTCCGAAACCACCACCAAACCACCAACACCACCATGCAGATAACAAGTAGATCATTATCACTATATATAAGGTGATGCCTAAATGGAATTCAGCATATTTTTTTCTTGTAAATAAACCAATTAACCCGAATGAAACTAGGGGTGAATAAACTAACCAGCCTTTTCGAAAGCCAAACAGCATATCGATTATTAAGGGATCGTTAAAAAAGAAGTGCTCGTTGTTGGAATAGGTATAAAAGAGCCAACCGCCTGTTGCCCATTTCCAATAGATTAATTGTGGGATTATGGGAATCCAAAAGGCTAGAAAGCCAACAAGTAAATGTACTTTGTATTTTACAACGAGGTTCCATTTGTTTATAAGAGTTTCTTTTGACGAAACTCCATACAACAACGGTATAAAGGCAATTAAAACCTCTAGTGGTCTTAAAATAGCACACAAACCAATGGTTGCTCCTATGCCTATCATGTGTTTTTTGTTTGGCGTTTCGTGCCATTTAACAGTGAGGTAGAGCAGCAATGCAAAAACGAAAAACAGGTAGTTGTGAGACATTAGTCCACGACTATTGGTATAGTAAAACAGATTGGTGCCAAGGTATATGGTGGCTAAAGTTAGGGTGGTTACCAACTCGGTAAAAGATCTTAATAGTATGCTCCGTAGTAAAACGAGGCCAAGTATGGTGTACAATATTGCTCCCCAATGTACCCATCTTCCGTAGGGCTTCGAGTATCCGTCTGCTTCGTACTTATCGCTTGTAGATGCCACTACATGCCCAATCATAAAGAAAGGCGCATACATATATGCCATTCCCACCGAAACTTTTGGAACCTTGTGCCCTACTGTATCTTTTTTGTTTTGCAACCAATACCTGCCTGCACCTTTAAATTCGAATGTTAAATCTTTTTTGATAACAGTAGCTACTAGATAAGCGTAGTACTGATCTACATCGCTGGAAAACGGAGTTTCTTTTCTCCAATCTACCCAAACATTAAAAGAAGCTAGCGAAAGCAAGAAACAAGCGGCTATAAATATTGCCGAAGGTCCTCTAATACCCCATCTAAACATTGTCTTTCTCTTTTGTTTTTTCGGCTAGTAAAGCTAGTTCCTGCGCCAGTTTTTTGTTTGTATCCTGTAGATTCGAATTGACTTTCGACAAGTGCAAGAGGTATACAAAAATGGCGAAAATAGCCACCGTAAAAACCAAATTAGGTGCCTGGTGTACATGTACTAATTTTGCTAAGTATTCTAAACCGTTTTTCCATACGGTAAATACAACTAAAATAATTGTTGTTACTATCCAAAATATAGAATATTCAACTCGGAGCTTGCCCTTAACAACCAACCTGAAAACGTATAAAACGAGTAGCAGGCTTGTAACTAGCGCAATAAGATTTATAGGTGTCATGTTTTAGGCTTTTTTCTAATCATTGAAAATATAATCGCCAAGGTCACTTTTATCATGTAATAAATGGAATTAGAGAAAGATATAGACGATTTACCGCCTTCCCTTTCGGACATTACTACAGGATGTTCGCAAAATTTTAAACCATGCTTTTTAAATATTACAACGGTTTCTGGTTCTGGATAGTCATCTGGATAATTATTTTGAAGAATAGCAATTGCTTTTTTATTGTAAATTCTAAACCCAGATGTGTTGTCGGTTATTTTCTGTCCGAGTAAAAAGCTGTTTAGGAATTTAAAGTAGTTGATTCCAATTCTTCTCATAAAGCTAGATTGAAACCCTTCTTTGTTGATGTATCTTGATCCGATAACGACATCCATTTTCTTTTCTTGAATAACGGATACCATTTCTAATATCGTTTCTGCGGGATGTTGTCCATCGCCATCAACTTGTAACAGGTAATCGAAATCGTTTTGGTATGCGTACTTAATACCAGTTTGCACGGCTGCACCAATACCTAGATTAACAGGCAAATGCAATCCAACGCAATCCAACCCTTCTACTATTGTTTTGGTATCATCTGTAGATCCGTCGTTGATAACAACAGGAACTACAACTGCGGTGTCGCTTTTGATATTGTTAATTCGGAGCACGACTTGCTCTATATTTAAAGCTTCGTTGAATGCTGGGATTACAGCGGCTATCTTAATCATCCTCTGCATAGTGGTGCTCGATCATTCTTATGATCTTTACGCGGTTTGTTTAGTTGGAATTAATTGTAAAAATAATAAAGTAACGTCGATTCTTGAGATATTAGTACATTATAATTGCAGCTTGGATTATTTGAATTTTACGCAGTTAATTATTTTACTCTAAACATGGTTTTAGCACGTTGCACTGCTGTTGCAGAATTAATGGAGTGTAGATAGACTCCTGGATCGAATTTAGCGGTGCCTAATAGCATGTGTGAAAAGTAATTATCAACTTGGAAACCTTTAATAAATTCATGTTTTCTGTTGTAGAACCTTATTTCTGCTAAGGAATCACCATGGGGAAAATTGAAATTAATTATGATGTATTCCGACGGATCGAGGATTGGTTTAAAATGCTCTGGTGCATATATTTCGATATTCTCGGTAGAGCCTAGTAGATTGTAATAAATGGTATCTCTATTGGGTTTATCATAAAAGCTAGTGGTGATTGTTTGTTTGTTTGTTTGTTTGTTTGTTTGTTTGTTTGTCAGCTTTCATTAGGTTGTGGAATATCGAAACTGAATTAATGGCTGCTGCCGACCATTGTATACTTCCATCTTCGTCGATAATTGCAAATTTTGTAAAACTTCCTTCAACACAACTAGCCAAGTATTCAATGTTGTTGTCGGTGTCGAACAGATGCTGGGTAATACTATGAAACGTTTTATCGGAATTACCATAACTGTAATCCTCTATACTTAGCTCCTCGCACTTATCCGAAAAACGTGGAATAACAATGGTTTTATAAATGGACTGATCGAGGTTGTATAGTATAACCCGCATTATTCATGACTTAATAAATGAAGGCCTAAAAAATGAGTTTATCAATTTGGGTGTCACAATTTCATTTATTCAAGACTAAAAATATTTAGGATAGTTTTTTTCACCGATTTTAGTGATGTAATCAAGTCATTTAGATAAAACAAAGGGGGATATTTACCAAGAAGACATAATTATCCCGAGGTTGTTGACTTTAGCAAATCAACAACCGCTACTGAAGAATCAGTTCTTGAAACAAG
>JABSPQ010000461.1 GCA_013214205.1 Flavobacteriales bacterium | reverse complement strand
TTTGGATTGACTCTTGATATTCACCTTAATGATTGCGTTAGAAACATCACTAAGATACTGAATATCAATGAGTTAATCTAATTTTAAAGGAGTTATGTTGCTGGTTTTTAAGTGTTTATGACAAACCTTAACGGACTATTGACTTTAAAGCATAGTTAATTAAATCATATAACTTATTTTCGAGCATGTTTGTAAATGAGATAACAGATTTTCTCCTCGAAGTTCTAAAAGTTTTCGCATCCTATGTTACCTCCCCAGGGAAACGTGTTTTTGCGCTTTACTTATTTACCTCGTTACTTTTAGCACTCTTTGTTTTTAACAGATTAAAAATTAAGATTCCGTTTCTTAAATACGTTTTCAATAAAAAAGTATGGATGGGCAAGTCGGCAGTTATCGATTATCTCTTTATTGCTTTTAACAGTTTTATCAAAGTATTAATCATAGGTCCATTTTTAATTTACTCTTTAGACCTAACTATGTACATATCCGAATATTTGCTCTCCACATTCGGATCGCCACCAGACGTCTTTTCGCCAGTCGGTATTACCATCATCTTTACCATTACCATAGTAGTTGTAAACGATTTTGGCAGTTACGCCATGCACTGGCTCATGCATCGAATACCGTTTTTATGGGAATTCCACAAAGTACACCACTCTGCCACCGAACTTAATCCGTTTACTCAATACAGAATTCATCCGTTAGAACTTATTATTAATAACGCACGTGGCATTATAATTAAAGGATCAATCACTGGAATTTTCTATTACTTGGGCGACGTTAAAGTGAGCATTTATACATTTTTAACCGTTAATGTTTTAGACTTTCTGTTTCTGTTTTGGGGAGCCAACCTCCGACATTCACACGTTCCTCTTAAATACTTTAACTTTTTAGAATACATTCTAATCAGTCCGTTTCAACATCAAATTCATCATAGTAATAAGGAGGAACATTACGACACCAATCTAGGATCGAGATTAGCCATTTGGGACCATTTATTCGGCACACTAATCAGATCTGCTAATGTTGGCAAACTTACTTTTGGATTAGGTAAACGAGAAGACCCTAGCTATAACACCTTCTTAAAGAATTTAATGCAACCTTTTTACAGGCTTTTCAAATAAGCATTCCCTCTCGAATCACTAATTAAATCAAAGTTTTTACCCTTATTTAGAATTGTTCTAAATAATAATTTTATATTTGCGCTGCTTATTTAGAATGATTCTAAATAAACAGCTATTAAAATATAAATTATCACAAAAAATAAAATGAGATTACATACTACTCTATCGCTTGTAACAATAGCCGTACTAGGATTAACAATCACTTCTTGTAAAAAAGAAGGCTGCATGGACGACACAGCAAACAACTACGATTCTGAAGCAAAAAAAGACGATGGTTCTTGCATGTATGAAGAAGAAGAAGATTCATACACAATACCTACTACTTACGCATTTGAGGACGGATCGGTAAGCACTGTTAGTTTTAGTGGTCAGCAACAACGATTAGAGATGTTATCGGAATTAGTTACCGAAATGAAAACAGGTAACACATTGGGTACTACAGTTAGCGCTGCTACTTTAAAATTGATGTACGAAAATGATCCTTCATACATGTGGGCAGATGCTACAAGTTTAGAGATGACAGGTTCTAGCAAACAATTAAGAAGCAAAACAGCTGGTGGAGATGTAACTATTCAAGCTTTGTTTGAGTCGTACATCGATTCACTTAATGTAATTAGCGCTTTAGCTTATGATAACTCTGCTCAGGATTATGGACAAGGTGGTGTTTGGACAAATGGCACCAAAACTTACCTTCAATCGGGTACAGGAATTGAGTACACTCAAATAATTGAAAAAGGTTTAATGGCTGCTGTTTTCATGCACCAAATGACAAATAATTATTTGAACACTTTGGATGATGACAACAACACTGACTTAGTGACTGGCAAAACTTACACTGAAATGCAACATCATTGGGATGAGGCTTACGGTTACTTTACTTCCGAATTTGATTACCCAATTAATGGTACCGATCGTTTTTGGGGAAAATATGCTAACTCAAGAGAAGATGTTTTAGGTTCGGCTACTACTATTGCAACAGCATTTAGAACTGGTAGAGCTGCTATTGATAATGACGATTACACTACACGTGACGAGCAAATCGTAATTATTAAAGATGCAATGGAGCAAGTTTGTGCTGGTACTGCAATTCATTATTTGAATGCTGCACTTGGCAACTTATCAGATGCAACATTGTTAAACCACGAGCTATCTGAAGCATGGGCTTTTATCGACGGTTTAAGATATAGCGACAACACTATTTCTGGAGCAGGAATAAGCACTACAGATATTGATGCTGCTTTAGCTTTAATCGGAACAAATTTTGAAGAAGTAACTATAGCTAATTTAAATGCTGCAATCGATTTAATCGCTGCAGGTACAGGTTTAGAAAGCGTAAAAGCTGATCTATAACAATTCTCAATTTCACAATTAGGGGTGGCCTTTTAGGCCATTCCTAATGTGAAATTATTGATATAACTTTGTAAATCAATGATCATAAAAAATACGCTTAAAACGTTTTTCATCTTTTCTATAATGGCCGTGTCCATTGTGGCTTGCAAACCAGATGAAACTACCGAACCAGATGCAAACGGCAACACAACCGAAAACTTCGACAGAACGGCGTTGCTTACTAACCTTGCCAACAATTACATTATTCCAGCTTACGCAGAATACGAAACACAAACGGCAAGTTTACAAAATCTCATTACCAGCTTTACCACAGCTCCAACCGAAGCCGATTTACAAGCTTTAAGAACACAATGGGAAACAACATTATTGGTTTGGCAAGATGTCGCTTTTTTAGAATTTGGCCCCGCTACCAAATTAGTTTTAAGCAGTCAAACCAATATTTACCCAACAGATACAACAGATATCAATGACAATATTGCATCCGGAAGTTACAACCTTGATATTCAAGGAAATTTTGATGCCAAAGGATTTCAGGCAATCGATTATTTAATTAACGGAAAAGCAGATAGCGATTCAGCAATAGTTGCATATTATAATTCTACTCCAAACGCCGGAATTTACTTGCAGGATGTAATAGATGAAATTGCAAACAACGCATCAAGTGTGTCGAACTCTTGGAATACGAGTTATGGCAGCACATTCATTGCCAATAGCGGTAGCAACGCAGCAGGCAGTGGAGTAAGCGAAATAATTAACGCACTTAATTTACATTTCGAAAAATTCGTAAGAAAAGGCAAAGTAGGCTTGCCTGCCGGATCATTTAATCTTTTCTCAAACGATCCTATTCCCGATCATGTAGAAGCTTTGTACTACGATCAATCATTGCCTTTTTTATTGAGGTCTATCGACGCAATTAGTAAATTTATAAATGGCGAAAGCTATTCGAGCAGTGCCAGTGGCAAGGGCTTAGACGATTACTTGGTTTGGGTAGATGCTAAGTACGGCAGCCAGGCATTAGATGAAGTAATAGATGGTCAAATTGCTGTTATTAAAACAGAGATAGCCAACCTAAACGATCCTTTATCTAACGAGGTTGTAGTAAACAATAGTGCCGTAAGAGACTTGTATCAAGAACTTCAAAGACTTGTACCTTATTTAAAGGTAGACATGACCAATGCACTGGATGTATTAATTACATACCAAGATACTGACGGTGATTGATTAGTTTCGCGCATACAACTACTTTTGCACTGTGAAATCAGGGATACAAATAGGCTTTTATGCCTTTCTAATAATGGTCTTGTTAACTATACAAGGCTTTTCCCAATCGGATAAAACAGGAATTATCTCTGGCTCTATTACCGATGATGATAGGTCTCCTATCAAGTTTTGTTCAATATATATAGAGGCATCCAAAGCATCTACTCAATCCGATAAAAATGGGAAATTCAAATTTGAATCCCTCCCCTTCGGAAACCATACACTCCAATTTTATTTATTGGGATATGAGAAAAAATCGGAAACAATTGAACTAAAAAAAACCAACGAAAAATTCAAATTCAAACTAGTTCAAAAAGCTGAACAACTTAGCACTGTAGTGGTAAAATCGAAAGAAGATGCAGTTGGCGAGATGCAGCGGATGCGATCTGTAGAAGGCCTATTAATTAGCGAAGGAAAAAAGAACGAGGTAATTGATGTCTCCAGAATTGACGCTAACCTTGCCATAAATCAGGGCCGACAAATTTACGCGAAGGTACCCGGGTTAAACATTTGGGAAGGCGGCGGATCTGGTTTGCAGTTGGGCATTGGAGGTCGTGGATTAAATCCGAGTAGATCGTCTAATTTCAATACCCGCCAAAATGGCTACGACATTAGCGCTGATGCTTTGGGATACCCAGAAAGCTACTACACCCCGCCAGCAGCAGCCATTAAAAAAATTCAGCTCATTAGAGGTGCAGCCGCAATGCAATTCGGAACTCAATTTGGAGGCTTGCTAAACTTTGTACTTAAAGATGGCCCTAAGGATAAAAAAGTAGAAGTAACCAACCGAAATACCATTGGTTCGTTTGGTCTGTACAGCTCCTTTACAAGCGTTGGTTTTAACAAAGGTAAATGGAAGGGTTACGCTTATATACAATACAGAAGAGGAAATGAATGGCGGCCCAACTCTGGCTACAACTTTTACTCTGGTGCAATAAATTTGAAGCGAACACTATCAGACAAAGCCTACATCAGAGTTGAATTCACCAAACAATACTACTTAGCACAACAATCAGGTGGATTAACCGACGAAGAATTTTATACCACCCCAGAAATATCTAAACGAGAAAGAAATTGGTTTGAAGTAGATTGGAATTTAGCTGCCATTTCGTACGATTATAAATTCTCGAGCAAGACAAAACTTAAAACTCAATTCTTTGGTTTACTGGCTAAACGAAATGCATTGGGTGTTTTGGGAAACATTACCAGACCTGATAACCCGTATGAGAACCGACAGTTAATATCGGGGCAGTTCAAAAACTGGGGAAACGAAACCAAGCTTTTGCATCAATATAAGGTGAAAGAAAACCTATGGACTTTTCTTACTGGTGTGCGCTATTACCAAGGCTATAATTTAAGCACACAGGGATTGGCAGACACAACCAACAAGGCCAACTTTAGTTATATAGAGGAAGCAAAATCACGCTACGAATTTCCAAGTAACAATATAGCGGTGTTTACAGAACATATTTTCAGATTGGGTAAAAAGCTGAGCATAACACCTGGTGTAAGGTTCGAATACATCAATACCAATGTTGATGGATCGTACTATGAAGCTGTCGAAAACAATGCAGGAACAGTATTTGACGACACCACTTATACAGACAAAAGAAACAACAGCAGAACCCTCCTTTTAGGCGGAATTGGCATTGGGTACAAACTCAATAAGCACTTGAATTTTTACACCAACATTTCACAAAATTATCGCAGTATCAATTTTACAGATATGCAAATTCAAAATTCTAATTTCAAAATTGATCCAGATTTAGAAGATGAATCGGGGTACAATTTTGACTTTGGTGGCAGAGGAAGTGTTTCTAACAAAATATATTATGATGCTTCTGTTTTTGTGCTTTCTTACAACAACAGAATTGGCGAGATAGACCAAGTAGATGAACAAACTTTTATTCCGTATAGATACCGAACCAACATTTCTAAGGCGTTAATTAAGGGCGTTGAAGCTGTTGTAGAAGCTGACTGGTGGAAGATATTGGTGAACGATACAAGTGAATACTCATTGAGAACTTATGTGAATGTTTCATACACGGATGCTAAGTACACGCAATCGGACAAGCCTGCTTTTGAAGGAAAATATGTTGAATCTGTTCCTCCGTTTAATTTAAAAACTGGCCTTACTTACTCTTTCTCAAAATTCTCGATAACGTATCAGTACAGCTTTGTGCAAGAACATTACAGCGATGCCACCAATGCAGGAAAAGATGCCGATGGAAATTTAACCTATATATATGGGGCCGTAGTTGGCGTTATCCCTTCATACAACATCATGGATTTATCGTTAAAATATAAGTTCAAAAATTTCCAGCTCGAATCAGGGATTCAGAACTTAACCAACGAAGTCTATTTTACTCGTAGAGCAACAGGGTATCCCGGCCCAGGAATTATTCCATCTCCTTCTCGAAACTATTATTTAAGTCTGCAAGTGAAGTTTTAATTGATTAGGTTTGAATAGTAAACCAACAAAAATCAAATTGAATTCATTTAAAATCTTCACAATAACAGCAACTATAATATTGGTTGCAACTCTTAGTTCAATTGGTCAATCGGATTCTAAAATTTCTCTTGGAGTAATCGTTAATCCCAATTATAGCTATCGTAAAATGGTATTACTACAGCCCGATTCTGAAATAGGAATAGCGCTTTACAACCGATTTGAAGAACAGGACAAATTCAAGATCGGTTATAGCTTTGGTATTGCTGGGTGTTATGCATTCACGAAAAGATTAAGGACTGAATTACAGATTAACTACAGGAATTTAGGATCTAAAATCATTCAAACAGATTTAGTATTTGGTAATCAAACAGACCCCAGGTTTGGTACTATTTACGTGGTGGACGAAGATATGCCTGAAACGATTAAAATAAGATACAATCTTTATTATCTATCTACTTCCCTAAAGTTAACCTACATCATTATTGATAAAAAAACCAAATTGTATTCTAGTATTGGGATAGCGCCTTCAGTTTCATTATTTGGCACTAACAAAGCCATTTCAACTTATAGCGACGGGTCAAAAGAGCGCGGTAAATCAAAACAGGATTATGGATTCTCGGATTATACATTGCTTGGTGCCAATGCCGAAATTGGAACAGAAATACCTAATGAACAACCCCGAAGCAGAGCTTCGAGGTATCCACTTAGCTAAACAAGCTTAGTTGACTCTTATGATAACTCTTGTATTCTTTTGAATCATTTCCTTGTGTCCCGATATATTTCTTGATTGTCTCTTCATTTGCGTAC
>JABSPQ010000460.1 GCA_013214205.1 Flavobacteriales bacterium | reverse complement strand
TTGGATTGACTCTTGATATTCACCTTAATGATTGCGTTAGAAACATCACTAAGATACTGAATATCAATGAGTTAATCTATTTTTAAAGGAGTTATGTTGCTGGTTTTTAAGTGTTTATGACAAACCTTAACGGACTATTGTGAGAAGTATTCGTGTTATTAAAAAACCACTTAAAACAAAAAATAAATAAACACCGTGCGCCCAAGGAATTCCTTTGAAAATAGGGTTATCGAACCTCCATGCTATCCAATGGCCAACCATAACGGAAAGCACAGCAAAAAATCGGAGTCCATCAAGTTGGATGATATAGTTGTTCTTCATTTGTTAAGTATTCCTAATCTAGTTTAGATAATTGATGCTGTGATAAAAGCTAAATTAGTTGCGGCTAATCAAATTGTATTTAAGAATGCAATATATGGCTCGGAAACCATCTTTCCATCCTATTTTCTTCCCTTCTTCGTAGGTTCTACCGTAATAGGAAATTCCTACCTCATAAATTCTGATGTCTTTAACTTTACTGATTTTTGCAGTTACCTCAGGCTCAAATCCAAAGCGATGTTCTTTCAAGTTTAAGTTTTGAATGATTTTGGTGTTAAACAGCTTGTAGCAAGTTTCCATATCTGTTAAATTCAGATTTGTAAACATATTAGATGCAGCAGTTAACATTTGATTGCCAATAGAATGCCAGTAGAATAAAATTCGATGAGGATTATTTCCAATAAATCGAGATCCGTACACAACATCTGCAAAACCTTCAACAATTGGTTTTAACAAATCATTGTATTCTCTAGGGTCGTATTCTAAATCGGCATCTTGAATAATAAGGTATTCACCTTTTGCTTTTTCAATACCAGTATGCAACGCCTTGCCTTTTCCCATGTTCTTTTCGTGGGCGTAATAACTAATTTCTAAATCGGGATTAGCATCCTTGTAGCGTAAAATTGCCCCTTCGGTGTCGTCAGACGAACAATCGTTTATAATAATTAACTCCTTTTTAATATCATTAATTAGCTGCACAGCTTTCACCTTATCCAAAATAAGATGAATTGTTCTTTCCTCATTATAAACGGGGATAACAATAGATAAGCAACTGATATTCATTGATACTGTGTTAACACTAAAACGATTGGTTAGATCTATTCTATAAATATAATATTAGCGTTTGCTTAAATCTAGTTATTTCGACAAAAATCTTGTTTAAAATCATATAATAAGTTCTTGTGCCTTCCATTTCAAGAGTTTTATACCTTTGGCTCGTCTTATAGATGGATCATCCATAAAGGCGCATATAAATTACAATCGAAAATATTATGAATGCAAGAAAAGCGTTTGCTGTAATAGCCATTGTTATAACAGCAGTAATTGGTTTTGTTTACACCATTTGGCCACCGGTATTGTGGAGCGCCATTTTGTTTGGGCCGTTAATTCTGGTTGGCATTACCGATATTATTCAGAGCAAACATACCATCAGAAAAAACTTTCCTGTATTAGGTCATGGTAGATACATGCTCGAGAAGATTCGACCAGAAATTATGCAATATTTTGTGGAGAGCGATACCGCGGGCAAACCATTTAACCGACTTGCAAGAAGTTTGGTTTATCAGCGTGCAAAAAATGTAAACGATACCGTTCCTTTTGGTACGCAGGTAGACGTTTATAGGGTAGGTTATGAATGGTTAGATCATTCTATTTATCCTAAGGTAGTGGCTCATGGGGCCGAATTACCAAGGGTACTTGTTGGTGGACCAGATTGTACACAGCCTTACAATGCTAGCTTATTAAATATTTCGGCCATGAGTTATGGTGCGCTTAGTAAAAATGCGATTATGGCATTAAATAAGGGTGCCAAAATAGATGGGTTTGCACACAATACTGGTGAAGGTGGCATTAGTCCATTCCATATAAAGCATGGAGGCGATTTAATTTGGCAAATTGGTACAGGCTACTTTGGTTGTAGAGCAAAAGATGGCAAATTTAATACGGATACATTTGCCGAAAAAGCAACAATAGACAATGTGAAAATGATTGAAATTAAAATTTCGCAAGGTGCCAAGCCTGGTCATGGTGGAATTTTACCCGCAAGTAAAAATACTCTAGAAATTGCTGCTATTAGAGATGTTGAGCCCAATATAGATATAATTTCGCCACCTAGTCATTCGGCTTTTAGCTCCGCTACCGAACTTATGGATTTTATTAAACTGCTTCGAGAAAAATCTGGTGGTAAACCAATTGGATTTAAGTTATGCGTTGGTAAAAAACAAGAGTTTAAAGACATCTGCGAAGCAATGATTAAAACTGGTATAAAGCCCGATTTTATTACAGTTGATGGGGGAGAAGGTGGCACAGGTGCTGCGCCAATTGAGTTTTCTGATTCGTTAGGTGCGCCATTACCACATGGTTTGTCGTTTGTGTACGACACCTTGGTGGGCTACGATTTAAAGAAGGACATCAAGATCATTTCTGCCGGAAAAATTATCAATGGATTTCAAATTGTTAGAAACATCTCGCTTGGAGCCGATATGGTAAACAGTGCGAGAGCTATGATGCTGGCCATGGGGTGCATTCAGGCTTTACAGTGCAACAATAATACTTGCCCTACTGGTGTAGCAACACAAAACGAATACTTAATTAAGGGGCTTGATGTAGACGATAAGGCACAACGAGTTGCTAATTATCATCATGCCACTTTGCACAGTTTTATGGAACTAATTGCGGCCACGGGTATTTCTCAACCAGAGGAACTAGAAAGAAAACACATCAACCGAAGAATTAGCATGAATACCATTCAACGTTACGATGAGATTTTCCCTTATACAGAAATTAAAAGTTTGTTGAAAAAAGAATTGGTTTAGGTAAAAAACCGTTTCATGTTTAATTGTATATTTATCGCAAAACCAAAACCTTAGGGCATGAGATTAGATATTAAGTACCAAGAAAGTTATTCGCGTGGAGAATTACTTTTAAGAACATTTTTAGGAGGATTCTACATACACCTTCCTCACATTTTTCTACTAGTTTTCGTAGGACTTTGGAGCAATATCCTAACCTTTCTTTCCATGTGGATTATACTTTTCACAGGGCGATATCCGCAAAGCTTTTTCGAATTTCAGGTAAAACTAATTAGATGGCAAGTTCGATGGATGTCTAGATTATACAATTTAGTAGACGATTATCCTGCTTTCGGACTTGATGGAACGGATGAATACACTTCGGTTGAAATAGAATATCCAGAGCACATTAGTAGAAGCGTAACATTGGTGAAAATGTTCTTCGGATTTTTCTACGTCTTGCTACCACACGTGTTTGTACTCACTTTTATGAGAATGTGGGGAGCTATATTGAGAGTTATTGCTTGGTGGGTTGTACTGTTTACAGGCACTTACCCTGAATCTTTTCATGAATTTAATGTAGGCTTAATCAGATGGAACGTTAGAGTTGTATTGTACATGGGTTACATGTCTGATGAATATCCTCCTTTTTCTGGAAAAGAATTGGATGATACACCAGCAACGCCAAAGCAACCAAATTCTGATGACGCTGCTGCTGCAACTGCTACCGCTGCTACAGGATTACCTGTTAGCGAAGAAGAGGAAACGCAATCTGAAGAAACAAAATCAGCTGATACGGCTAGTGACGAAAATAAAGAATCAGATCATTCTAGCTTCATGCCTAAAGATGAAGCGCCTACAACCGATAGCGATTCATCTGATGCAAATTCAAGCGATGATACCGATAAAGATGATTCTTCTGATGTCAATTCCGATGAGGACAAGGACAGCGGAAAGGATAAAGAAGAATAATAAAGTACAGTACTTATGAGTGATTTGGGTTATCACCCGATGCCCCAACCGGACGATATTCCGATTAGGGAAAGGGAAGACGCAATGGGAGCGTATTTAATGATGTTTGCAGCGTTGGCAGCGGGTTTACCGCTGCCAATAATCAACTTGGTTGCATCTCTTATCTATTATTTTGTGAATAAGAACAAAAGTAGATTCGTGAAGTTTCATGTTGTACAATCGCTGTATTCTCAATTTCCAACCACATTATTAAATGCGGGTTTAGTTTTTTGGACAATCAGAATTTTTGCTCTCCAGCATTGGGAGTATACCGATTACTATAAGGGCTATGTAGCCATGGTAATAGTAGCCAATCTTATATACTTCGTATTTAGTATTGTGGCTTCTGTAAAAGCTCGTAAAGGCCAATTCTATTATTTCCTTTTCTTTGGCAAATTGGCTTATCATGTTGCGTATGCTATTAAGGAAGAAGAAGCTGAAGGAAACGAGCCGTTGAACCAACCGCCGTCCTTGTAATATGAGACAAAGTATTTTTCGCGACTTAGTAATCCTGTTAGCCATATTTGCTGCAGGATGGCTTGGTTTTACCTATATTTCGATATTACCCGAGGAGAATGTATTTGAGATATCGCCGGAGAAAGAGCAGGAGTTGGGAGAGAAAATGGTGGAAAACATCATTAATAATGATCCCACCTACAATCCAATTCTGAATAAAACATTGGATTCTGCGATGAATCTAATTCAAAATAGATTATTTGATGCACAGGATACAGCGCTGTTTACCTATCACATTAGAGTGATTAACAATTCAGCGATAAACGCCTACACCTTACCAGGTGGATATATCTTTGTTTTTACTGGTTTGATTGAATTTACAGATACTCCAGAAGAGTTGGCTGCGGTAATTGCCCATGAAATTGGACATGTAGAGGAGCGACATTTGATGATGAAGATGATGAAGGAGTTGGGTATGGCTGTGGTGTTTTCTGGTGATTTAAGTATCCTGAATGAAGTAGGTAGAACGGCAATCTCTACAATGTTTGATAGAAAAAATGAGGAGGAAGCAGACGATTACGCTTTAAACTTGTTGCAAAATGCCAACATCGACCCTCGAATTATTGCAACTTTTTTTAGAAAGCTAAAAGAAAAATACGGTAGGTCGGAAAGTATGCTCGACTTGCTTTCCACCCATCCTCATAGCAATTCCCGAATTAAAACAGCTTTGGAGTATAAGGTAGGAGCTGATTTTGAAAGTGTTCCTTTCGATTTGGATTGGGACAACGTAAAAAACAATTTACGAAACGATAAAGATGCTTTCGAAATGGAGCTCGATTCTATTCAGTAGTCCATTTGGTACACCGAGATACTGAATTATTGTTGGTTGTAATGGTGGTTAAAATCCTTAACAAGATCCTGTAAAAATCGGTATTCGTCGTAAGACGATGTTCCCTCACGACGAATAGAAAGAATTTCTTGAATTTTATTCGAAAGCATAATTACACTTTCATGTTTTCGTTCATACTTCCGTTTAGCTAAAATTCTTCTGATTAAATTAATTTCCGAATCTTTTAAATTCATCACCTCGGGAAAATTCATTACATAGTTTTCTTCCATCTCATACAAGGTGATATCGCTTAAATTCACTTGCTTTTGAATGTTGATAATGGTGGTGCCAGCTGCAAGATCGCCTAAGCGTTGCCCTTTGCCATTAAAAAATATTACAGCCAATCCAAAGAGATAATCAAGTGGAACACGTAGAAGAAAACGAAGAAAATAGGATGAAAATGTAGCGCTAGTACCATCTAGCTTCATTACTTTAATTTGCTTAACTCGCTTGCCAACACTTTGCCCATTCATTGTTAATTCGGAAATTAAATGATAGAAAAACAATGGGAAAGCAAACAAATAATTAAATATAATTGTAATCGTTTCAGAGGAATAATAAGTGTCACCTAGCGAATCTCCTATAACACCAAAAATAAATGAGAAACCTGCAATAATCAGGAAATCGATGATGTAGGCAACGATTCTTGCACCTAGAGGGGCGATTGTGTAATCAATTTGTATATTCTGTTTTGTATCTATGCCTAATCTGCTCATAATACCTGTTATATTTGCGGTAGTAAAAATAATGATTTGAGGGAGTTGATATTCGTAAAAAAGCAATCAAATAAATGGAAGGAGATGGAAGCATTGCTTAAAAGTAATACTAGCATCAACTCCGACCGTCTTTCTGATCTATATATTTCCTTAACCGACGACTTGGCGTACTGCCAAACCAACTATCCCAAAAGCGAAACAACAGCTTACGTAAACCAGCTTATTGCCGACGTACATGTGCGGATTTACAAAAATAAGCGAGAGAGTTTAGGCCGAATCGTAAGTTTTTGGGTTACCGAGTTGCCACTTATTATATATAAATACCGAATGGCCATGCTAACGGCATTTGTCATATTTTTCGTTTCCTGTGCTATTGGCGCAATTTCTACTGCTATTGATGAGGACTTTGCTGTTCAGATTTTAGGCGATTGGTATGTGGAACAGACATTGAAAAATATTGAAGAGGGCAACCCAATGGGTATTTACAGCAGCGACGATTCAACACCCATGTTTTTTCAAATTACTACAAATAACATAGGTGTTTGTTTTAAAGTGTATATAGGCGGTATCTTTTTCTCTATTCTTAGTGCCATAATTCTTATATCTAATGGTGTTATGCTCGGGTGTTTTCAATACTTTTTTTACGCTAAAAATGTATTGTTTGTCTCTGTACTTTCTATCTGGGTACACGGTACATTAGAAATTTCGGCCATAGTAATTGCCGGTGGAGCAGGAATTGCATTTGGAAACGGTTTTGTGTTTCCCGGTACGCTCTCCCGAGTAGAGTCATTTCAGCGGTCGGCAAGGGATAGCGTTAAAATAATTGTAGGATTAATCCCTATATTTATCATAGCAGGTTTGTTAGAAGGCTTTGTAACAAGGCACTCGGACGTATCGCCAATAATAGCAGGAATAATCATATTAACATCAATGGCAAGCGTGGCATTTTATTTTGTAGTATACCCATACCTGTTAAACAGATCGATTGAAAATGGAGCGAATTAATTTTAAGGAAGTTCGAGACCTTGGTGGCATTGTAGATGTTACGAGTAAATTTTTAACGCAAAACTTTGTCAAAATTGTTAAACTATCTGCCATACTCGCCCTCGGACCAATTATTTCAGGAGCCATCCTAATTTCTATTTCCATGGTAAGTCTCTCTACACTGGCATTGGGGTCAACATCTTATGGTTTGCTTTATGTACTAGGTATGTTGTTTGTCGTGATTGGTTTTACAAATTTTTATATAGTGGTTAATTGCTATGTTGTTCGATATGTAGATGGTCAGGAAGAAATAACTGGACGTGAAATTTTCAGCGACGTTAAATCGAATGTGCTTAAATATTTTTTTGGAGCTGTACTTTTTTCAATAGCGTGTGCCTTAGGCTTTATAATCAGTGTGTTTCACCCTGCTGCAGGTTCCTTTGCCTTTATGATTATCGGTGTCTATTTAGGGGTTATTTTGTCGTTCTCGTTTATCATGATGTCGAATGATAAAATAGGAATCTTCGCTTCATGGTCTAAATCATTCAAATTAATTAAAGGCCATTGGTGGACTACTTTCGGAACTTATATAGTGGTTAGTTTCATCTATTTTCAATTGGTTTTAATAGCCTATCTACCAATGTACATATTAATGATTTTTTGGTCTTTTAATGCTCCTGGAATGATTGATCCGATAGCTGGGGTTGGAATGATGCAAATATTAATGATAATTGCGATGCCTGTTTATTATGCTGTTTCCATAGCTGCTTCGCTCGTTTATTTAATTGCTGTTGCGCTTAAATACTATAGCTTGGAAGAACTAATTGAAGGAACAGGAGAATTGGAAGAAATAGCGAATTTAGGAAACACAGAGCCAGTAGAAGCCTTGTTAAATTAATTTTAAACCAAACAGTTTTGACTCTCAAGAGAAAAGTAAAAAATCAGCTTTTTTCAATTTTATTTGTTGTCGTCCCAGCTTTGGGATGGGCTAGCGATACTGCACAACATTATACACAAAGGTATTTCGATCCAGAGATTGTAAACTCTTATAGAGACGACAGAGGTTTTTCTTATGCCATAATACCCGAACCTAGTTATTTAAGTCGGTTTTTATCGTGGCTAAACAGTTTTGGAAACGACTCTCTTAGTGGCTTGGCAAAAGCGCTTAGCGGCATTTTTTCTGAAGATGTATATACTGTATTTATTTGGGTTGTGGCCTTGGGCGCTGCTGGAATGCTAATTAAATCTTTAATTGCTCAAGGTGTTTTTAAAAGTATAAAGCGGGCACCACGAAAGGCTAAAATAGTATATGGCGAGTTGCAAGGCGATGAAGAAATCGATTGGTTGCCTTTAATTGAAAACGAAATCGAATTAAAACGGTACAAAACGGCTGTTAGGTTGCTTTATCTGTATACCATTAAAAGCCTTTCTGATAAAGACTTAATTACGTTTAAAAAAGACAAAACGAATAGGGAATATGCACGTGAGTTAGAGAAAGCGAAGTTGTTAGATCCTTTTAAAACATTAACACGAGCATATAATTATGTTTGGTTTGGAGATTTCAGAATAGACGAGCAAAGGTTTCAGCAGATCAGAACTCAATTCAACATATTTAATAGTAGCGCTAAGTAAATGTGGAAGAAATATAAATACGCGTTTATTTCTGTTGCGGCATTGTTGATTCTTGGCTATGTTAGAATGCAAGAGCCTGAGGATATTAATTTTAAACTTTCTTACTCCAAAGATGATAAAGTTCCGATGGGCAATTATCTTTTGTTTGACGAGCTCGATCAATTGTTTGAAGAGGTAGAGGTTACCGAAGAGAACGTTTCAAGTACTTATATTACCGAAGGAGATTTGCCGAGTTCTTATCTTTTTATTGAAGACAGGTTTAACCTTACGGAGATAAGTAAAAATGCCCTTTTGGAATATGCTGCCGAAGGAAACAATGTTTTTATAGCCGCTTCAATGATAGAACCTCTTTTGTTGGATACATTAAATGTTTATTACACAAGTAAAATTCCCAATTATGATAAAAAGAAAGTAATAATCTCTATCGATTATACCGAATCAAAGCGGCAATTTGCATACGATAATTACGATATATCTGCTTTCATATTTAGAGATTCGTCTAAATATGATGAAGTGTTGGGCAGAACTGAAAAAGGCGACATCAACTTTATTAGGGTAAAGTTTGGAGAAGGAAACTTTTATCTCAATTTGGCAACTTCGGCATTTACGAATTACAACATGCTCGACACTATTAATTACGAGTACGTTGGCTTAGCGCTCTCTGTTTTGCCAAATGAAGAGATTTTATGGGACGAACATTATAAGCCGGTTCAATACAATAGGCAAAGTAGATCGCCCCTTTCTGAAATATTAGGAATGGCAGGTCTTAAACAGGCTTGGTTTGTTGCCTTGGTATCATTAATACTCTACATGTTCTTTCTCTCTAAACGAAAACAACGAATTATCCCGATTGTACTACCGCATGCTAACTCATCTGTAGAATTTACCAAAACAATTGGCCAGTTGTATTTTAATGAGAAGAACAACAGTGAATTGGTAGGAAAAATCTCAACTTATTTTTTCGCAATGATTAGAAAGAAATTCTACATTCATCTATCTCCAAACGATGGCAATTTCGTTCAGCGGGTTTCAGTGATGAGCGGAGTAGATGAGAAAAGAGTAGAGGAGTTGGTTGGTTTATTGAACGAACTCAACAATTCGAACGACATTACAGATATTGACCTTTTAAGGTTAGACCAATTATTAGATGATTTTCAAACCAAAACAATATAAAGATGGAAGAGAACACGGAAAACATGGAAGAGAATAATTTAAATCCACAAGAAAACGGTGCAAAGCCCGAGATTCCTGCGGTAAAACAAGAAGATACTTCAGAAAAGACAGAGGCTGTTGCTAAGCCTGAAACTGCTGAAAATAAGCCAGTAGAGACCGTTGAAAAGCCAGCAGAAACTGCAAAGCCAGTGGAGGTTGCCGATTTTAAAGCAAGAACTGATATTGCCGAAATTCAAAAGACTTACGAGCAGATTAGAACGGAAATGGGCAAAGTAATAGTTGGTCAAAGCAAATTGATCGACTTTTTAATTATTGCCGTGCTTTGCGAAGGCCACGTGTTGATAGAGGGAATGCCTGGTGTTGCAAAAACATTATCGGCTAAATGTTTGGCTCGAACTATTAAATCTAAGTTTACTCGAATTCAGTTTACGCCAGATATGATGCCTTCCGACATTACAGGAACGGTTATTTACAATACAACAGAGGGGAACTTTAACTTTAAGCAAGGTCCTATTTTTACCAATGTTGCCTTGATTGATGAAATCAATAGATCGCCAGCAAAAACCCAATCTGCATTGTTTGAATGTATGGAGGAACAGCAAGTAACTATAGATGGAACCAGCCATAAACTGGCATCGCCATTTATTGTAATTGCAACGCAAAACCCTGTAGATTATGAGGGGACTTATAGATTACCAGAGGCTCAGTTAGATCGTTTCTTATTTAAGTTGTGTGTAGATTATCCTACAATTAAAGATGAAGCAGAAATTATTTCACGTCACAACGATAATAAATTAGCTATTGCCATCGATCAAATTAGCGCGGTAGTTACCCCCGGAAATTTAGAGAAGATAAAAGGAGTAATTGCTAAAATTGTGGTTAAAGAAGATTTGTTTAAATACATCGCTCAAATAGTGCACGAAACTCGTAATAACCCATCCATTTTTGTGGGAGCATCGCCTAGAGCAAGTGTTAATACGCTAATGGCCTCTAAAGTATTGGCTGCTATTCAGGGTCGAGATTTTGTAACACCTGAAGATATTAAGGAAGTATTACCAGCGATTTTAAATCACAGAATTTCGTTAACTCCCGAAAAAGAAATGGAAGGTTTATCTACAGATGAGGTAATAAAAAATATCATTCAGAAAGTAGAAGTTCCTCGCTAACTAATAAAACAATAGTTTTTTGATCCGATTCATTAAGTCTTTCTACTTACACAATAGGTTATTTTATTGCTTGTCGGCTTTAGCCGTCATGTTTGTATTATCCTTTATATTTCCTGTGCTTTTTTATGCGGTATACGGTGTTTTGTTTGCGTTGGTATTAGCTGCTTTGGGGGAAACTGTTGTGCTCTATATAAGCCCTCGAATTACGGGTTTTAGAGATGTTGCCTCGCGGATGTCTAATGGCGACGACAACAGCATTTACATCCACATCACTAATCAGTACGGATTTAAAGCAAAAATTAGTTTAATAGATGAGGTGCCATTTCAGTTTCAGGTTAGGGATAAAACGTTCGAATTATCTATTGCTCCCGATGAAGTAAAAACCATTCATTATACCCTCCGACCTGTTGAACGGGGTGCTTATCATTTTGGTAAAATAAATGTGTTTGTTTCTACGCCGCTTCAGTTGATCCAGAGAAGGTATCAGTTAGGGGAGGATCAAATGGTGCCAGTGTATCCTTCGTTTCTACAGGTAAACAAATATCAATTAATGGCCATTTCCAACAATTTGCCATTCGAAGGAATTAAGAAAATTAGAAAAATTGGTCAGAATTATGAGTTCGATCAAGTGCGCAACTATGTTATTGGCGACGATTACAGAAAAATCAATTGGTCGGCCACTGCCAGAAAAGGTGATTTAATGGTGAGCCAGTACGAAGACGAAAAATCTCAGAACGTATACGCTGTAATTAACATGGGTAGAACCATGAAAATGCCATTCAATAAAATGACCTTGTTGGATCACGCCATCAATTCGTCGTTAATTGTGCTCAATAATTCGATTATTAAATCCGACAGGGCTGGCTTAATTACGTTTACGAATAAGATTGGTACTGTTTTGCGAGCGAGTAATAAAACGGGGCAAATCAACAAGATAATGGAGACTTTGTATCAGCAGAGTACCGATTTTAAAGAAGCTGATTACGAAATGCTTTACTTCCGAATTAGGAAAGAATTGAATCAAAGAAGTTTGCTTTTTCTCTATACGAATTTCGAAAATATGACAAGTTTGAAAAGAGAAATGCAATTTTTGAAAAGCATTTCGAAGTACCATCTGTTGGTTGTAATCTTTTTCGAAAACACAGAATTAGATGCCTTATCTAGTGATAGATCCGGCGATTTGGAAGAGGTTTATGTGAAAACAATTGCGAAAAAGTTTAAACACGAAAAAGAGTTGATTGATAAAGAGTTGAGAAATTATGGCATTCAAACCATACTTACCACACCTGAAAATTTAACGATTGATTCGATCAATAAATATTTAGAATTGAAATCGAGGGGAATGATTTAATCGCGTTTGGGGTTGAGTACTTTCAAGAATAATTCCTCAAAATCCTGCTCGTAGTTTTCCCAGTTGTAAGTGCTTTTAAAAGCTGCTTCACCGTTTTTACTCATTTCCATTAGCTCCGAACCGTTAATAATCTTGTTGATCTTTTCGCCTAATTCGGCAGCCGAACCAAAATTCTGTACTATTCCGCATTTAGCATCTTCAAGCACACGGTAATGTTCTTTACTTTCCGATGCTAACACCGGTATACCGGCGGCCATGTATTCTGTTATTTTATTGGCCAAGGCATACTCTTTCGATAAGTTTATATGCTCGTTTAACACCAATCCAAGGGCGGCATCGCGTGTTGCCTCTATTAATTCGGGATTGGGAAGCAGCGGCAAAAAATGCGTTTTGTGATTCATTTTATCCTCATTGATAATTCGCTTCATTTCATTTTCTAACGAACCACCGCCAATAAAAACCATCTCAATGTCGTCGTTCAAATGTTTTATGCAAGCTGCAATTTGAGTTAAGCTTCGTCCCTGATTAAAAACCCCATGATAAACAACCAGTTTTATATCGGCTTCAATATTTAGTTTTTCGTGTAAGGTTGTTGAAGTGTTGTGACCACTAAGGCTAGGGTAGTTGGGTGTAATTACGCAATTAGAAATTTGATACGAACGCTCTAAATATTGTTTGCAGTATTTATTTACCGTTACAGTTAGGTCGGCAGATTGGATGAATTTTGCTTCCCATTTTCTTCCAAAATATTTCATGCTCGTTTCAGCGAGCTTGTACCCAATTTGTTTTAGAAACGAACCATTTTTTGGGAATTGCTGATTAATGGTTTCTATCCCTAAATCGTGTACATCGTAAATAATGGGAATGTTTTGCTCTTTAGCCAACAAATAAGCCGGGTAGGTAGTGGTTAAATCGTGGCTGTAAATAACGTCGTATTTTTTTTGCTGCTCGCTTACGATTTTCGCCAAAAATGTACTCGATTTGTAAAATGCTCCATGCTTAATGAAATGCCCAATACCGGTGTCATCTTTTTTGTAAGGGAAAAGGGTAATGTTATCAGGAAGGTTTATCGTACTGTCGTCGGCCGAGTTGAGGAAGTAAAAATCTACATCGGCATGTTTAGCCATCGTTGTGATACTTCTTCTTTCTCTACTACTGTGGATAGTAGTACTAGATAGTACACAAATTCTATTCTCCATATGCTGCAATTCCCAATCAAAACTAAAGATATATATAACAACACAATATTGTGTTTGAAAGCAGATAAATCGAAAGATGAACTAGCCGTTTTATGCCAAAATAGTGTTAAATTAGATTCATTAAACAGCTGTATTTCTACAAAACAGCACCATTGTTATGAAGGTACTTAAAGCATTTCTTCTACCGTTATTACTGGCAATGTCGGTGATTTCCAATGCTCAGGACGTTTCTGAAAAGGAATTAAACACAGCAGATGCAAAGGCCGATTACTACATTGGAATAGACGATTACCTCCAAGCACTTGAAAAACTCAGATTTATACATGGGAATAATTCGAAACTGGTTGACGTTAATTTTAGAATCGGAAAATGTTTGTTCGAGTTAAAAGGCGACGAAAAAGAGGCGATTAGGTATTTGGAGTTTGCAGCTAAAGAGGGGCATAATGAGGCACGTTATTACTTGGCGAATTGCTATCACTCAGAATCTAGATTCGATGAGTCTATTGATTTGTACCAACAATACAAAAAGTATTTAGATAAGAAAGTACACGGCGACACTGTAATAGATAGGCGTATTACTATTACAAGGCGTGCTAGGTCTATGGTTCAAAATCCGTTGGATGTAGAGATTGTTAATATTGGGTTACCAATTAATTCGGAGCAATCGGATTATGTACCGTTGATTAATGGAGATGAAACCATGATGATTTTTACTTCCAGACGAAATGGGAGCACGGGGGATAATGTTGATTTTTATGGAGAGAACTTTGAGGATATTTATGTTTCTAAAAAAGTTGAAGGCAATTGGGGAGAGCCAACGAAGTTAAATCCTACAATAAACGGAGCCTTACACGATGCAGCTGTTGGGCTTTCTGCTGATGGCAACACATTAATTATTTACAGAACTAATAAAAGCCAAACAGGTGGCGACTTGTACGAATGTGATTTTGTAGGTTCCGATTGGTCGGAGCCTAGGCTGCTGGGAGCTAATGTAAATAGTAAATGGGTAGAAACGAGTGCCAGTGTTTCTGCCGATGGGCATACCATATATTTTGCCAGCTCACGTCCGGGTGGATATGGCGGTATGGATATTTATCGAGTTAAAAAAATGGGAAATGGTGTTTGGGCAATGCCTTTTAATTTGGGTCCTACAATTAATACAAAGTATAACGATTTGCCTTCATTTATAGACCCCGATAACCATACATTGTATTTTCAATCGGAGGGACACACCACAATTGGAGGCTACGATATATTTGTATCTACCCAAGACGATAAAGGATTATGGATTGAACCCGAAAACTTAGGATATCCAATAAACACGGTAAACGACGATTTGCATTTTGAGCTTTCTTCGGATGGCGAGCGAGGTTATTATTCCACGGTAAGCGAGTCGGGTAGGGGCGACCAAGATATTTTTGTAATCCGCATGCCATATCCTCCAAGGTTGCTTACCATCGTAAAAGGCTCCATTGTAACCGCCGATGATGCTCAAAATCCTATCCAAGGAAAAATTACTGTGATGGATGATAAAGGTGGGATTCAGGGCGAATACAAATCGAATGTTTTAACAGGTAAGTTTCTTTTGGTGCTCAATCCAGATGTGAAATACACCATTATTATAGAAGCAAACGAGTTCGATAAAAAAACTACTCATCTTCAATTTAGGAAAGAGGATAACGTGAAAGAATCTGTTTTGGCAATTAATTTAGATCGAATTGAAGTCGATTAAACTCCACCAATAGCTAATCGTTTTTCGAAAAGGTGGAATTCATAAATGCTTTCAGCATAGCCCTTCTATCTTCCATGTTGTTATAGGTTATTATAACTTCGAAAAGATGTCCTCCAATTATTTTCAAGTAAATAATCTGGCTAAATATTAATTCTTTCTTCTTCGAATACAAATCAACATTAAGACGTGTAAACTTCTTTCCATCAATGGTATCAATACTCGAACCGATATTTAGGTTTCCCAGAATCATTGAATTGTATCCATTAGAAAGAGCCGTCATGTATTGTTCTAGTATTTTAGCCTCTGTGGCATTTGGAAGATTGGTCATCGGTTCCATATTGGTAATCATCGTGTTCCAAACGTCTTCTTCTCCTTTATAAATTCCCAAAGTATGCACAAACCCTTCTCGCAAACCAGAAGCAGAATATTTAAACAACGTTAAATCAGTCCAGCGTTCACGGTGCTCATTGGGTAACTGTTTCCAACCTTCAGGAACTTTTATCTTCCATCCAATTTTATCATTTGAGTAAATGCCATTAACGGTTTCGGATGAATCGAAATGGGAGTTACATGCACCTAAAATGAATACTGAGAATAATATAGTAAGGAGACTTTTATAATTGGTCATCTCTAAATCAATGAAAAAAAGTTAATTCTTAATCGTTTGGATTTACGTAGGTAAGGTATTTATTTATATATTCAATTTCAATATTTGACCAAACAAATTATAATAAGTTTTAGTGAAAGGAATTCCTCGCATATTTTTAATCCTCGCATTTGTAGAGGGTTTCGCTGTAATGGCTGTAGAGATGTTTAGTGTTAGAATAATTTCTCCTTTTTATGGTTCTACCCATACTTTGTGGACATCGGTTTTAGCCAGCACCTTATTTAGCCTTGCAATCGGATATTTTGCAGGCGGTCAGTTAGCGGCAGGAAAGGAAAAGCCAAAGAAAGTTATTTTGCATTTATTGTTGGCAGCTGGTGTGCTTATTTGTAGCATGTCGTTTTACAGCATAGAGGTCATGAAATTCTTTTTCTATTTCGGATTTTTAACCGCGATAATAATGAGTCCGTTTTTTATCTTAATTCTTCCTTTAATGCTTTTAGGATCAACTTCACCTATAATTATTAAGGCATGTCAAAACGATGAAACTCCATCGGGCAAAGTGGCAGGAATTATCTTTACTGTTTCAACGTTTGGCGGTATCGTTGGTGCATTTCTATTCGGGCTACTAATAATTCCCAATTGGGGAGTTCAAATTCCAGGGCTAATAGTAGGGCTCCTTGTTTTTGTTACAGCCCTAGTTGTTTTATACAAAAGTGAAGGCTTTATTTATCGCGGCATCTTAACAGTTTTTATGATTTTGTCGTGTGGCTTTGTATCGAATAAAATTTTAAGAACAGAATACTATGGCGCTACTACTATAGAACATGTTTCGGAAGGTGTTTTAGGGCAGCTAAAAGTGGTGTCTACATATGTTGCCGATGGTAGAGACGAAAGAAAATTACTGCTGAATAACATTAGCCAAACCAATTGTAAAATTGATAAAACGGGAGCGCATTCAGTTTGGAGTTATCCACATATTATTTCCATTTTTTCGAGCGTATTACCTAAGGAGTCGGAAGCGTTGTTGTTGGGCTTTGGGACTGGTAGTATTGTAAAAGAAATTTTACAACAAGGTTATAAAATAGATGCCATAGACTTAGATACTCGATTGCTAGAGATAGCGGAAGAACATTTTTTTTATGAGCCGTCGTCTTCTAATTTCATTGTAGACGACGCTAGGCACTATGTTCAGGTTACCGATAAAACATACGACCTAGTTATTTTGGATGTGCTGAAAGGGGAGGTACAACCCAATTATATGTTGTCGATTGAATGCTTTAGCGAGATTAAAAAAGTGATGAATGAGAATGGATTATTTGTTATCAATTTTCAAGGGTTTGCCAACGGCGAAAATAGCTTGGCTTATAAATCGATTTACAAAACGCTAAAGGCTGCTAACTTTCATGTGGATCACTACATCGGATCTAAAGAAGAAAGTGGCGATATTGTGTTTTTGGCCAGCGAAAAAGCACTTGATTACAAGCATCTACTAAGAGAGAGAATTAATGATTGTTGTGTAAGTACATTGCCCGAATTTCAAAGAAACCCATTGATAACCGATCAGTTTGATTTTGAAATGGGTTTTGTATTGAGAGATGATCGGCCAATTTTAGAGCATATAAACCAAGCCTATATTTACGATTGGAGAATTAAGATTATTGAAGCTTCTCTGGAGAATGGAAATGGCTATAAGAGTAATATTTTTCTATAAAGAAGTTCTAAAGCTCCGTGTAGGCAAATAGGGGTCAATTTAATTCGCCAGTTACTTTTAGCTCATACAGTGGGTTTTCTGCACCGATACCAATCAGTGGCTTTTCAGCAACAATGGGTTCGTTCGACGAATTAACCATATTAACCGCCCAAATAGCAATCATAACGCCCGCTAAACCAAGCATTACTTTAATGTAAAAAGATTTTAATGACAATTGAGAATGTTTGATTTGTGAGTTGCGAATATATTTAATAGAAAATCAAAATCAAAGAAAATACATATAAGTATCTGAAATTAAGTGAATTGGTTGTCGTTAAGACAGCTTTGCTAAATGAGTTATTGTTTTCCAATTTCGCGTTGTTGCTGGCACTTTTAGTTTGCTTTCAAAAAAAGCATTCGACAACTTAGTTTTTCCATATCCACCCGGACAATACAGGTATACCTCGTTACCAATTATATCAAATTCGTCGGGCGAATAATTCAGTTCTTTAATGGCATTAAGTTTTTCGGCTGATGGTGTTTCTTTTAAAAAAGTAACGTGGAGCAACTTGATATCAAGTGAATCATTGCGCTTTAAAAACGGGGTTTCTTTCTGTATTTCGACATAATCGTTTCCTTTTCGCACAATTACAGGAACCTCGAAACCGTAATGTTTTAGGATAATGTTGTGAATGGAGGAGGCTAGTTGATCGGAATCTGATTCCTTGCTTTCAAAGAGAATGTTGCCACTTTGAATGTAAGTTTCGATGTTTTCGAAATTAAGCTCAACCAATAATTCTCGCAGTTCTGCCATCACTATTTTTTTCTGACCGCTTACGTTAATTCCTCTTAAAATTGCAATGAAACGGCCCATGGTAAAGTGTTTGGCTCTTATTTTGTGTAAATATACTGGGGTCAGGTGAATTTCTTAGGGACTAGGCAAAGAGTTTATGTAATCTGAATAGGAAAAACTTAATATCCGAGACACCTCTAAGATTAGCTCTAAAGAGTTTTATTTTGGCGTTAAAAGATTCTGCATTTGCATTTGTATT
>JABSPQ010000459.1 GCA_013214205.1 Flavobacteriales bacterium | reverse complement strand
TCCAATCTAATAGTGTATTCATTTGTGTGAAAAATGTAGTCTTTATCTTTCTTGTTCTTAAATCACAAAAACTATCTGCCAAGGTCGGGAATTTCTCTAATTTCATACATTAAAGATACACATTAAATATCTTATATCCAGATACTTAAGTGCATTATTTGCCCGGAATTATTGAAATATACTCCTTGCAACGGTCTTCAAACTTTACATCTCAACAGTCAAATCTACAACTTGCTAATTATTAGCGCATTAATGTTAATAAGTCCCCTAGGGAGGGTATTAAAACAAGGACCGTTTTAATGTAAATTGAACCAAATTATTAATCACGTAACCATGAGCAATAAAAAAGAATGGGGGAAAACTAGACTTCTCGGAAAAACTAAATATATCTTAAGCTATGGCATTTTAGCTTGGGGTATTCCATCCGTTTTAGCATTTCTTCTTTTAATAGGATTTTCTAACCAAGACGCGATTTTTTCGTTTTCTGCTTACTTTTCTGATTCATTTATCACTAAATTGATCACGATAGTACTTACATTTTCTTTTGTAGGGTATTTTCTTAGTCAATGGACATGGATCATTAATGAGAGAAACTTTTCGAAAGATACAGAAGCAGTTTAGTTAGAATTGAAATTTACATTTGCGATAGTTTTTGCACTTCTCATCTCCATTTGCGCGAAAGAATCTTATGCACAACCAATCTCCTACCAACAAGATAAATTATACGTTACTTATAATTTAGATACCATTGTTACCAATCAAGGGTTAAACAAATCAATTACCCTTCTATCTCCCGAAGGAAAACATCTGAAAAAATTCAAATATTGCGATAATGGCTACGTGTCGATATCGTATGATTATGATGAACATGGTATTTCTACAAGTACCAAAAGATTTTCTTGTTCGGTTAAAGGTCAATTAATTAGCGAGAAAAAAACAATTCACAAAGGAAGCGCAGTTCACAAATCCATTGAGAAAGGAGCCAATGAAAGCCTGCCTGTTTCGAGTGTTTATTATGCTTCTAAAGACAAAATTAAGAAGGTTAAGTATTTTAACAAAAAGGGTGAGTTGAGCTATACACACGTGTTTTCGTACGACAAAAAGAGTAAATCTCAAACCATTTCAACAATCGATTCTCACAAACAAACCACTTCAAAAGAAATTATTGAGGTTGATGAACAAGGCCGAGAAACTAAATCGACGCACTTTAGGGGCGATAAAAAAACCAAGGTTCGCACTTATGAATACGATGAGTTTGGCAAACTAAAACGAATTATTGAAACAGCTTTGCCATCGGAAAAAATGCACAGTGAATCCATCTATTACTATAGTACAAAATTCAAATTAGACAGTTCAAAACATATATCTGGTAACCAACCCAATAAGTACCAATCAACCATTTATTTTTACGACGATCGAGGGCTTAAAGAAAAAGAAGTTTATACCGATCGATTGAACCATAAAGTAATGGTTACTCGCTTCAAATACCAATAGTTGCATTACTTGCATAGTAGTGTGATTTGAAGTAAATTCATACTCCCAAATTAAAAATTAACCATACTTACATATTAAAAGCATTATGAAAACTTTAAATTTATTATTGGCAGCAATATTAATCTCAACCTTTATTGTTGGATGTTCTACGCAAGCAACGGAAGAATCAGCTGATGCATCGTCGACAGAAACGGAAGTTGCAAAGACGCAAACGTTGCAAAGAGGACATTATGTAACAGATCCTAGATTTACTAAAGTAGACACTAATTATTATGGTGAAAACTACCTTTCTATGCTATTGAGATTTTACAACGAAGAGCAATCAGGATACGGTGGTTTAGTTTGGCATTCTAAAAGCTATTCAGATCCTTATCAATTAGAAAGAGTTGAGCTATTAGCCAGAATAGAGGCTTATTCTGGTAGTTCTGTCTACCCACTTATTCTTAAGTACGATTTGCACCCAGATACATACGATTATGTTGCAGCGGCTGGCGAATCTTGGGGACACGATTTGGATACAAACGATTTTACATCTTTAATGGAAGTTGTTGCTGCTTGGGGACATTACATTGCTGAGTTTGAAGCAATTTATGAATTAGCACCTGAGGAAGATTTACCATTATTGAAAATGCTTACATGGCATGAGCCTTTATCTATTGATTTTGCCAAATTAGAATTAGATGGCAAAAGTGGTTTAGACACATTGGCTGCATATATGGGCGATCAAGAGGCTGCTTTGGAAGAATGGATTGCAAACAACCCAGGTTACATGACAGAAAATGGTCCTACAGAATTTAGACGCGAAGAGCCAAACAGAGAGGATGTACATGAAGGCTACTACTACATGTGGTTAATTGATGAGCAAGAAGCTGCTGCCACTGCTAAAAAATAAGCGCATTTATATTTTTGCAATATGAATTATTCAAACAATTCGATTGCATTTGTACTAGCACTTATAATTTTTAGCGGTTGCAAGCCGAAAACCTTAACTTTTAGAGGCAAATGGCGTTACAGAGTACCATATAGGAGAACCTAAAGAAAGAAGAGGTAAACAAAAAGTCTGCTACATGCGGTTAATTAATGAGGCTGTAGAAGCGGCTGTTGAAAAATCCGATAAGAAAATCGTTCAAAAACCAATAATCTGAATAAGAACTACATATTAAGATCTTGTATTTTCATTCTGTGTTTTACATTCAGTTTTAACCAATCTGGAGAAGCACAAGAATTAAAGAAAGATTATGTGTACACATATTCTGGCGTTAAAACCCGCCATTTCAAAGTAGAATATGTCAAAAAGTTCCTGAGAAAGCCTGTTCTCCTTGGTGATGAGCAAAATTACCCACTCGACGAAGTTAAGTTTTATCAGATGGGTATTTTTTACATGGCCAACTTAAGATCTTTCCAAAATGGCGGTGCCAATGAGTTTGCTCTATGTGTTGAAAAGGGTAAAATCGATTTGTTTAGAGCTGGAAAAAACGATACGCCCTATCGAAACGAACAAAAGAAATTAGGGCTGGCAAAACCTCCTACAATAACTTATTATTGGTGTAAAGGAACCGACTACATCCAAGAGTTTAAACCCAAATTGGTGAAAACAATTTTTCTTGCCGACGTAAATTCTGCTCACGAATTTAAGCAATACCGAAACATGAGAATGGTGAGCAAATTGTTCCAATTTTCGAGCACCGTATTGAGTACCTATGGTGCGATAAATTTATTCCTAGAATTTAGAGAGGGAACTCATCCCAAAGATATTGCAACCGGTAATTCGAAGAGAGATATTATTGTGCCACTCCTGCTTTCTATTGGGGTGCAATCTTTCGATAACCTTATATTTAATAAGCTCGTGTTACCTCGTTTAATTGAAAAAACGATTAGAGCATACAACGGTACAGTTCCGACTCCTAAAGGAGAAATTAAGGAATTAAAAATGAACGAAACGGATTCGCTAAATGTGGAGATTTCAGAAAAGGGAATTGATCATTCGTACAGTGCATATTACAAAAGAGTGATGGCAATGAAATCCAATCCGATGATTAAGACCGTTGAATTGAAAAAAACCACCTATGGATCGGGCGAAACAAAGTGGATTGGTTTAAAGGCGAAGCACAGGTATGGCGCCGATGAAAACTATTTATACAAAATAGGAACTTGGCATTTATTTTACGCAAACGGACAAATAAAAGAAGTATTGAGCTACAATTTAAAAGAGAGAAAAAACGGCCCAAATATAGGATACGACGAAGAAGGACAAATTACTTTTGAAAAGGAATTCCTCAACGGGAAATTGGTAAAAAAATAAAATGATATTACTCTGCAATTATCAATGAAATCGAAAGAAGATAAAATAGCAGTATACATCCAACAATTTACCACCAGAAAGAAGTGAAGCCGTGTATAAAATTCAGGGAAAGAAAAGGTATCACCTTGTTAGGATGCATGGCACATGCACGACGGTATTTTGAAAAAGCATTGGACAATGATAAAGCCAGAGCTGAACACGTACTGGTTGAAATGCAAAAGCTTTATGCCACCGAAAGGGAAGCAAAACAAAGTGAATACACCCATGAGCAGCGACATGC
>JABSPQ010000046.1 GCA_013214205.1 Flavobacteriales bacterium | reverse complement strand
GGAAAGGTTCAGACTTTACCAGCATTAATGAACAAAGGATTAAAGAGATAGAATTGAAGCTAAATAATAGGCCTAGAAAAAGGTTTGGATATGAAACACCTACATTTGTAATGAATCAATTATTATTTAACCCAAAAGTTGCATTTATTACTTGAATTCAGCGTTTAAACACTCCACATTATTAGTAACTTCATTGTTCTATAAATAAAAGGAATTGATGATTACGAATAAACAGAACGCATTTAAAATATTCTCCACTTGGATCATAGCATCCATTCTATTCATTAGCAGTACATCAGAGGTAATTGCACAACAATCTGTAGCTCGACAATGGAATGATGTAATGTTAGAAGCGATTAGGCATGACTTCGCGCGCCCTACAGTTCATTCCCGAAATCTTTTTCATGTTTCGGTTGCTATGTTTGATGCATGGGCAGCTTACGACGATATTGCCACTCCCTACCTTTTAGGCGATTCAATTGGTGGCTTACAATGTCCGTTTACTGGTGTGCCTGTTCCTTCTTATTTAGATTCGGCCAGAGATGAAGCAGTTAGTTTCGCGGCTTATCGGGTTTTGAGACATCGATTTGAAAGTTCTCCTGGTGCCGATGAAATGATTCCTGAATTCGACACTTTAATGACCATTTTAGGATACGACACCAGCATTACCTCTGTTAATTATGCCTCGGGCAATCCTGCAGAACTGGGCAATTACATTGCTCAAAGTATTATCGCAATGGGTTTGCAAGATGGTTCTAACGAGCAAAACGACTACGACAATAAGTTTTACGTTGCGTTTAACGATCCGCTTATCCCAAACGAGCCGGGCAATCCAGATATTACCAATGCCAACAGATGGCAGCCGTTGGCCTTAGATACTTACATTGACCAAAGTGGGAATGTAATTCCGAATAATGTCCCCGATTTTCTTGGGCCCGAGTGGGGTCAGGTAGTGCCGTTCTCTTTGCACGATTCGATAAGAAATGTGTACACCAGTTTTGGCGACGAATATGTTGTTTACCACGATCCTAGCTCTCCTCCCTATCTCGACACCAACAATGCGTCTTCTTTAATTGAAGAATACCAATGGGGGTTTTCTTTGGTTTCGGTGTGGTCGTCGCATTTAGATTCTGCCAACGGTGTAATGTGGGACATTTCTCCTGCATCTATCGGAAACGTACAAAACTATCCAACCAACATTCCTGATCTACAAAACTTCTACAACCTCACAGAGGGTGGCGATCCTGGAACTGGTTATACCGAAAACCCTTCGACAGGTTTGCCTTACGATGCACAAATGGTTCCTAGGGCAGATTACGCTCGTGTTTTAGCCGAGTTTTGGGCAGATGGCCCCGATTCGGAAACTCCACCGGGGCATTGGTTTACACTGCTAAATTACGTGAACGATCATGCCGAATTTGAAAAGAAATGGAGAGGAACTGGCGCTGTACTCGACGATTTAGAATGGGATGTAAAAGCTTATTTTACTTTGGGTGGAACGGTGCACGATGCAGCAGTAACGGCTTGGGGAATTAAAGGGTGGTACGATTATATTCGACCAGTTTCTGCAATTCGCCACATGGCAGACTTAGGTCAATCGTCGGATTCATTGGATGTTAATTACAACAAAGCAGGTATCATTTTAGTGTCCGATTATATTGAATTGGTAGTGCTTACAGATACCCTTTTAGGATTCGCAAAATCCGATACTGGCAAGATTAAAGTTAAAGCTTGGCGAGGCCCTGATTATATTTCTGATCCCGATACCGATGTAGCTGGTGTGGGTTGGATCTTAGCAGAGAACTGGTGGCCTTATCAGCGTCCTACTTTTGTTACCCCTCCTTTCGCAGGTTATACTTCTGGACATTCTACTTTTTCGAGAGCCGCTGCCGAAGTTATGACAGCCCTTACAGGAGATGCCTATTTCCCTGGTGGAATGGGTGAGTTTTTAGCTGAGAAAGATTCATTTCTAGTTTTCGAAGATGGCCCAAGTATGGACATTACGCTTCAATGGGCTACTTACCGAGATGCATCGGATCAATGTAGTTTATCTCGAATCTGGGGAGGCATTCACCCACCAGTAGACGATATGCCAGGCAGGTTAATAGGTGAAAAAATTGGAGTACGCGCGTTCGATTTTGCTGAAAAACACATGATCGCCAACCCATTTACTTTTGCAAACAATCAATTGGAAACTTCATCAAACGGAACTCAAATTATTGTTTACCCCAATCCACTTAAGCAAAACAGTGTTGCTACGCTTTCAATTGAGCTAACGGAACCTGCTTCCGTTCAAGTTGATGTTTTTAACACGCTTGGAAGCAAAGTAGCTAGTCCGTTTGTGCAATCTAATTTATCTGCTAGCTCCCATACTATAAGTATCAACTCTAAAAACCTCAGTGCAGGCTCTTATGTAATTAGAACCCTTGTAGATGGTATTGCCATTACAAAGCAATTGGTGATTAAATAACACCAATTATTGACTGACGCCGCACCGCACCTTCAAGATTGCAACTTAGAGGAAGGCCCCCAAAGTCACTATCGGAACTTTAAATCGAAGATTGGACAGTATCCCATAATCTCTTTCTAAGATTAAGTTATTAAAATTGGAATGAATAAAATCATTCTAACAATGCGGCAATCCAACAACATTAAAAACAGCTTTCACATAAGTGAATTCACCTAGATTTAGACTTCAATAATCATTTGACTAGCCAGTTGCGATCCACGTGGATAAAAGCTGCATATTTTTACAAAAACAAATAAAATGAATAACAAGTTTCTTTATCATTCCTAAATTCAAGAATTACAAAACTTACTCTCATTATTGGATTCTTTTGGCTAAGTACTAATTTAAATATGTATTATCTTTACTTAAATTTATTAAAAGAATGATACCATCAGATTTTCGAGATTTCTTCATTACAAGTTCTAGCACTATTCAACAGGAGATAGTCTCGTCCTTACTATCATTGTC
>JABSPQ010000458.1 GCA_013214205.1 Flavobacteriales bacterium | reverse complement strand
ATAGACTCGCACAAACGGGCACCTACAGGGGGCAACGTCACAGAAGGCGGTTGCCTGCGCGCGGACAAAAAACCAAGACTAATGCGCGTACGAGGCGTGGCAAACGCATTGCAATTGCAGGCAAGAAAAAGGTAACTAAATAGGAGGCGCAAAATGGTAGTTAAAAAGAAAAAGAAAAATAAAAGAAATGTTCCAAATGTACATGTACATATAAAGTCTACATTTAACAATACAATCATAACAATAGCAGATCCTGATGGACAGGTATTAGTATGGAGTTCAACGGGTGTTATTGGATTTAAAGGAACAAAGAAAGGGACGCCTTTTGCGGCACAGCAAGCGGCAGAGACAGCGGGGGTTAAGGCGTTAGAGCATGGGGTTAAAGAGGCTGAAGTGTTTGTAAGGGGTCCCGGTTCGGGACGCGAGACGGCGATTCGGGCGTTGCAAGCTGTGGGGATTCATATTAATTCTATTACAGATGTTACTCCAATGGCGCACAACGGATGTAGGCCACGTAAAAGGCGAAGGGTTTAAGGAGGTCAATTATGAGTAGATACAGAGGTCCAAGTTGTAAAATTTGTCGTCGTGCCCGGGAGAAGCTTTTCTTGAAGGGTGCGAAATGTTATTCAGCAAAATGTGCGATAGAAAAAAGAAACTACCCGCCAGGGCAGCACACAGGTTCTGGAAGGCGTTTATCTGAATATGGTATTCGATTAAGAGAAAAGCAAAAGCTCCGGTTTTGTTACGGTGTTTCTGGAAAGCAGATTCAGTTATATTTTAAACGAGCAAATAGTCAAAAGGGACAAACGGGTCACAATTTACTGTTCATATTTGAAAAGAGATTAGACAATGTGATATACCGTGCCAATCTTGCCAGTTCACGTCAAGAAGCGCGGCAGTTGGTTTTACATGGTCATTTTGATGTGGATGGGGAGAAAGTCAATGTGCCGTCATTCCTAGTGAAAGCAGGGATGCGTATTACAGTTAGAAAAAAGAGTCAAGATTTGTTTAAGTCTAGGTTTGCTGCGATGAAGGGTGCGGAGACACCGGCCTGGATTGGTTATGATTCTAAGTTGAAGGAAGTCAATATTCTTCAGCAGCCCAAGAGGGAAGAAATTGATGTGCCGGTTAAAGAGCAACTTGTTGTAGAATATTATTCGCGTTAAGCGAAAAAGGAGTTCCTTAAAATGAAAAAAACAAAGCCGTGGGTCAAGTATAAAGAGATGGATGATAATAAGGGTCAGTTTGTAATGGCTCCTTTGAAAAAAGGAATGGGGTTAACGATTGGAAATTCGCTTCGACGTGTATTAATTTCTTCTCTAACAGGAAGCGCTGTAACGGCGATTAAAATCGAAGGTGTCGAGCATGAATTTTCGACATTGCCGCATATTGTAGAGGATGTTTTGGATATTATTTGTAATGTAAAAGGGATTGTCTTTAAGGCACAAACTGAGGAGCCAAGGTGTATTAAGTTACGCTTTAGCGGTAAGGGAGTTGTGAGAGCTAAAGATATTGAGAAGAATTCAGAAGTTGAGGTCATTAATGGAGACCATCATATAGCAGAATTAACGACTAAGGGTAAATTGAATATGGATTTATATATAGAGAAAGGTATTGGGTGTTCGCCATCTGAGTCTCATGCAAGAGAAGACCACGACATAAATGTAATGTTAGTAGACGCTTCGTTTTCTCCAGTTGTTCGCGTAAATCATGACGTTGAGAAAATTCGGGTGGGAGAAGAATTGGATTATGAAAGTCTGATTGTGGATGTTTGGACGAATGGAAGTGTCAATCCTGAAGAAGTTATTCAGGCGGCCTCGAACTCAATTATTTCTCATTTTAGTTTATTTGGAGAACTTAACCAAAAGCCTGATTCAGAGGAAGAGGTTGAGGCGGAAGAAGAGGTATCGGCTAATAAAGAGTCTGCTCTTTCCATGTCCATACATGATTTAGAGTTGTCTGCGCGGTCGATTAACTGTTTAAAAAGAGCAGGTATTCATACAGTTGGCGAGCTTGTAAATCGAGACATATCCGAATTGACACAGATCAAAAACTTTGGGTTAAAAAGTGCGGATGGTATTAATGAGAAGCTGAAGGTATATGGTTTGCAATTAAAAGATGAGCAACCTGTTTTAGAGTCTGATGGGGATGGAAGCTAAACAATGAGACATCGTCGCGGAAATAAAAAGCTAGGAAAGCCCACTGATCAGCGGCTTGCTTTACTCAAAAGCTTGTTGAGAAGTTTGGTGTTGTATAACCGGATTGTAACAACTGATACACGTGCTAAAGAGGCAAGACGAATGGCTGAACGGCTTGTTACGCTCGGAAAAGAAGGGGGTCTTCATTCTAGGCGAATGGCATTGAAGGTGATGCCTGACAAAAATATTGTTAAGGATATATTTTCAGTTTTAGCACCAAAGTATGAGACCCGAAAGGGTGGGTATACACGGATGATAAAATGTGGGTTTCGAAAGGGTGACGCTGCGCCAATGACCATGTTGGAGTGGGTTGAGTAAAGGCGTCACGTATAAGCTGGTTCTTTGGTATAACGGTAAGCAGTATGTTGGTTTTCAAATACAAAATGAGGCACCAACTATACAATCGGTCTTAAATAAAGCGTTAGCTCATCTTTTTGGCGTGGCCATAAAGACGATGTCGGCGGGACGTACGGATACGGGAGTGCATGCTTTTGGTCAAGTCGTCCATTTCAAGGCTGAGGGTATACCTGTTGAGAACTTGAAAAGGGCATTAAATCATCGGTTACCTGAGGATATTCGGGTTCGTGAAGCTGAAATTGAATTGGATACGTTCCATTCAATTTACTCTGCGAAGAGCAGAGAGTATCGATATTTATGGACACATGAAGATGTGCCACTTTGGACAGGGGACTTTGTGGTAAAGGTTCCTTTTGAGACTTCTCTTGCCAATTTAGAACAAGTGGTGTCTGATGTCAAAGGTGTTTATGATTGTGTTCACTTTCGTTCTGCGGGATCAACAGATTCTGGAACAAAACGGGATATAAAAAAAATAGCTATTTCTTCCCAGGTGCTAACACATCTGTATAATAAAGAGGCGGACGGAATACTTGTAAATCAATTGACGATAGAGGCCAATGGTTTTTTATATCGAATGGTTCGGAATATAATGGGCGCTTTATTTGAAATATGTAAGGGACGTCAGAGTGATAGGTCCTTTATTGAGATGTTAGAAGCGAAGACGTCGTATCGGTATACACCAGCTCCAGCAAAGGGTTTGTGTTTGTTTAAAGTTAATTATTAATGAGGAGTCGAAAATGAAACGACAAAGAACATATTACCCAAAGCCACCAGACTGCAAGGAAAAGTGGTATTTAGTGGATGTGGAAAATCAAGTGTTAGGGCGTGTTGCAACCCGGATCGCCAGTATTGTACGTGGCAAGGAAAGTCCTTCGTACCATCCAAGTGTTGATACGGGACATCGTATCGTGGTCATTAACGCTGATAAGGTGCGTGTAACAGGCAAGAAAGAGACAGATAAAATATACTATAGACACTCTGGATATCCGGGTGGACTTAAGCAAATATCGTATAGAGACCAGATGGAAAAAGATTCTAGGCAGGTCATTATGCACGCTGTAAAAGGTATGTTACCCCATAATAGCTTGGGAAGGCAGCTTTTAACAAAAGTAAGAGTGTTCTCTGGGCCGGAGCATGTGCACGAGGCACAATCTCCAGTACCTGTAGCGTTATAGGAGTTGAAAACAAATGGCAGATAAAGAAGACAAGAATAAAGTAAAGAAATCCACGACTAAAGCGGAATCATCTGAAAGCGTCGAAAAGACACCTGTTCCTAAAAAGAGTGATAAACCGACCCAATCAGAAACAGAAAAGAAAAAAGTAGTGTCTCCATCTCAAAAGCCAAGTGTAGCAAAGAGTGGTAAGAAAACACATTTGAAGGTGCCTAGTGATTCTTTTTATGGAACAGGAAGGTTTAAAAGAGCCATATCACGTGTGTGGGTATTCACAGGGTCTGGAAAAATTGAAATCAATAATACACCTTTTAATGATTATTTGAAGCGACAAGTTCTTTGCAATCTCGTGTTAATGCCACTGCAAAAATTGAGTTTAGAAAGTAAATATAATGTCATCATTAAGACCAAAGGTGGCGGTATATCAGGGCAGGCCTTGGCTGCTCAGTTGGGTGTTTCTAGAGCATTGCTATCCATGAACGAAACGTTTCGACCAGCGTTAAAGGAAGATGGGTTTCTGACCAGAAATGCACGCGTAAAAGAGCGTAAGAAATATGGAAAAAGAGGTGCTAGGAAAGGTGCCCAGTACAGAAAACGTTAGTTTTAACGTGTTTAAAATTCAAACAAAAAACAAGATATCTGTTAAGGGATTAAATGAATTTCCGCGAGATACATTTGAGGTGTCCACAGATATTAAAGAACCTGATGCCCTTATCATCCGCAGTTTTGATCTTCATAAAGAGGCTATAGCAAGTTCAATATTGGCTGTAGGGAGGGCGGGTGCAGGTGGCAATAATATTCCTATAGAGAAATGTACCAAGAGGGGTGTTGTGGTGTTTAATACGCCCGGTGCAAACGCCAATGCGGTTAAGGAATTGGTACTATTGGGTATGTTGGTTGCATCTCGGGATGTTGTGGGCGGCATTGAGTTTGCAAAGTCCTTGAAATTAAAGGGCGCAGGATTTCATACTGAAATTGAAAAAAACAAGTCTAAATTTGCGGGAAATGAAATCAAGGGTAAAAAATTAGGGGTAATAGGCTTGGGAGCCATTGGGGCGATGCTTGCAAATGATGCGGTTAATTTGGGAATGAAGGTAGAGGGTTATGACCCCTTTATTTCGGTTCATCATGCCTGGGGCTTGTCACGAGATGTAAAGCCAGCAAGTAGTTTAGAGAAAATGTTGAAAACGTCTGATTTTGTGAGTTTACATGTTCCGTTAACCCCAAAGACAAAGAACTTTTTAAATGGTGAAAAAATAGCCTATCTTAAGGAAGGTGGCGTGATACTCAACTTTTCTCGGGATGGCATCATCCATGAGGAAGATTTATTAAAGGCATTGGACACGGGTAAGGTGGGTAAGTATATTACAGACTTTCCATGTAGCGATTTAATAAATCATGAGCGTGTGATATCAATCCCTCATTTAGGCGCTTCGACCAAGGAAGCAGAAGAAAACTGTGCAGTCATGATCGCGAACCAGCTAATGGACTTTCTTTTAAGTGGAAACATCAAAAATTCCGTAAACTATCCAGATTGCGGTATGGAGTGTAATGGTGACTTTAGGTTGGTGGTTACCAATCGCAACGTACCGTCAATGGTCGGTCAAATCACAACCTTATTGGCACAAGAAAAGCTCAATATCTTAGAAATGATGAACAAAAGCAAAGACGACTTTGCCTACAATATTATGGATATAACAGGCACATACGATAAAAAAATCATCGATAAAGTAAAGAAAATAGAAGGTGTCATATCCGTTCGTTATATTCCTATAAAACCTGTGGCATAGGTCAATGATCTCTTAAAGTCCCCCTGTTAAGGGGGATTTAGGGGTTTTTCCCCGTTTGCTTCAGGGTTTTGTCCCTTTGTCTTTTACTGTAGGCTCAGACCTATCCGGCATATTCCAATAAAGCTTGTGGTATAGATCTGATATCTTAAACAGCGTGAGGTCAGGCGCATGTTTGACATACGTTGTTGTGGGGATTTTGCCTAAAAGGGGTGTAATGGTTTGGGTGTCTTTATCAGAAAGAGCAGACTTTTCGATATATTGGGCAAGGGCTAAGAGGAGGGTATCTGGGTCTAAGCACAACCTATTTTCGATTTGGGCTCTGAATCTCGGTTCTGAGATATATTGTGAGAAGGTAAAGTCAATTGTAGCTGGGCCAGGGTTTTCAAGAATCAGGGTCATGAGTTGAAATCGAAGTGTAAAGGGTGCCGTTATATCTTGAATAGCGAGCATAAGATCTTCAGATATAGAGGAAACATGTTCTTCTAGCAGAGACAATAGGGCGCCAGATATTTCCATGTCAGTGCATTCTTGTAAAATGATAATGATATCTTGAATAGGAATACCATCTTCACGGTGAAGGGCAATAATGCGTGCTAGGAGGGCCTCTTTTTCATGGCTGAGAAAGAGGTCCATAATATGTCTATCAACGTGTTCCATAAGGGTATTATACACCAATAAATGCACCAGAAAATATCAATACAAGTTTAGGGGGTAAATTTACGATACATGTATTGAACGGGTTAAATAAACCGGTTCAGTTGTAAAGTATCACACGGGGGTGGCACTTCCAAAACACACAAAGATGTTTTAAAAGTCACGCCAATGTGAAAGTTGTATTGATGTATTGGATGATCACAATTTAAATTATTTAAGGGGGTATTTCTTATGGGACTAATAGATTCGTTAGCAACGGTAGCTGTAGCAGCCGAGAATTTTGATACAGAATTTGACAATTTTACGGAAGGTAGAGAAAATGAAAATGTAGATATGAGTGCGGATGCAGGTGCAGAGACTGAGGGACCATCGTTGGGTGACTCTACTGTAGCCGCTCTGAAAGTACAAACAGCAGGAACTATTCTTGAAGTAGCTGTTGGCGGTCATGAAGCCGGAAGAAAGACACTTGCGAAAGCAGGACAAAGGCTAGGACAACAATAGAAAAGAATAGGGCAAGAAATAGAGCAGAGAAAATCGCGGGAAACCGCGCTTTTCGTTCGTCCAAAAACGCACAATAAAATATCAATACATTAAATTTCAAAAAAAAGACGATAACACTTATGAACATACTGAGACGAGGAGGCGATATTAACATTCAATAAGTGGGGGCATTACGTAGGGGGCAATTAAAAACGCTTACGGAGGTGCTTGTTATGAGTGTAGTGGTTGATTTTGCAAATGAAATGGGTTTGGGAAAGAAGTTTGATTTAGATGGAGATGGGAACAATGAAGTGTCCTTTAGCTCAGCTGTGGGATTAGAAACGGTGGCTGCTGTAGAGGTTTCAGGTGAGAGAGTAGATTACACCATTGAACAGTTGATGAATACCGTTGGAGATGATGGTAACTTAGCACATATAGCGGCGACATCCGCGTTACTGGCTCTTGAAAAGAGTAAATTAGACATGGCCCAAGGAATGAATACAGCTGCTGTTAGTATTATCAAAGAAGCGGGTACGAAATTGGGAAGAGCATAGCATTTTAAAAATCAAGGAAATTTAGGAGAATTGTTATGGCTAGAGTAACAATATTTAATCCAAGTAGCTTGTTCACCTCCTTACAATCAGGTAAGTTGAGTGCACTTGCTTT
>JABSPQ010000457.1 GCA_013214205.1 Flavobacteriales bacterium | reverse complement strand
GATGGAAGCTATATGCTACAATTTATATAGAAGTCCAGGGATACTTGCGTCTAATTGAGGAATCTAACAAGAAAATAGCGCAATAAATGGCGTTATGCTCAAATATTAACAGGTTGAAAGATCAATATTGAGCAATATTTTCAATAAATAAGTCTATAATTCATTTGTTAGGCTTTTGCAACGGTCTTCAGATGCATTTCCCAGCACTGATACCGCGTATTGATCACTTAATTACCAGACCTTAGTAAACCCTAGCATTTATTAAAATTCTGTATCGAAAGCTGACCAAAAAACATCCACAATACAGTAATCGTACAGATATTAAAACAAAAAAAGCCTAAATAATTGATATTCAATTATTTAGGCTTTTCTATTGTGGAGTCGGAGGGAATCGAACCCTCGTCCAAACAAGGAATTAATAAACTTTCTACATGCTTAGCACTTACTTAATTTTAGAGGAAAGGCTGGCTGAGTGCGACCTACAATTCCCTTAGTTTCTAGTGTTTTGCCCCAACATCGAAACGCTATTGGTAGCTAGTTCATCTTAAATGATACCTCTATGCTTACAGCTGCTGAACGAAGCGTTAAGCGAGGCAACTTGGAATCAGTTCCTAGAACTGTTCTAAGGCGTCATCTCTTAGAGATTAAGCCGCAAGTGCGTAGTCAGATTCGCCTTTTAATAGCGTGTGAATTAAGTTTAACGAGCGCAATACACAAAGCTCGACATGCTTACCTACCGCTTCATCTTGCTGTCAAATCCAGTCGACCCCAGTAGTGGTACAAAATTACATAAATAATATGGGTAAATGTGCTGTATTTAGCGAGTACTACGGAATTCTTATTCCTAATACCAAGATATCATCTACTTGATCGATCACATCATTTTCAGTACGCCATGCTTCAATGGTCGTATTTAATTTAATTCTTTGCTCAGCCATTGTTAATTCCTGGCTATCAATAAGCAATTGCTTAAATCTTTTCGTCATGAATTTCTTTCCTTTTGGCCCACCAAACTGATCTGCAAAACCATCAGAGAAAATGTAGATAGAATCTCCTTTTTCTAATTGGATTTCGTTCCTGTCAAAAACCTTTTGTCCTTTATAGTAACCGCCAATAGCAAATTTATTAGCCTTAGTTACCAAAAGTTCACCATCTCTAATAATAAACAATGGGTTATAAGCTCCACTGTACTCCAATACATTAGTTTTCATATCAATTGTACAAAGCGAAACATCCATTCCATCATTGGCTTCCATTTCACCCGACTGATGACTACTCAACGTATGTTTAACGCCAGCATCTACACCGTGCAATGCTTTAGATGGATCGGTAATTCCTTTTTGAATCACAACTTGATCTAACAACGTCACGCAAATCATACTCATAAATGCTCCTGGCACTCCATGACCTGTACAATCTGCAGCTGCAACAACAAACTTATCGCCCAATTGAGCAAACCAGTAGAAGTCGCCACTTACCTTATCTCTAGGTTTAAACAAGATAAATGCATCGTCATACACATTGTTAATCTCCTCTTGTTTAGGCAATATAGCTTCCTGAATTCTCTTAGCGTAGTCGATACTATCGTTAACTTGTTTGAAAAGATCTTTGAGGATTTCACTTTGCATCTCAATCTCTTCTTTCTGTCTCACAACCTCTTCCGTTCTAAGCCTAACCTTCTCTTCCAGAATTCTTTCATTTTCCCACAAGTCGTCACGCATGTTCAGCAATGCTTTTCCTAACGTATCGTAATCACTTAAAGGTTTGTAAGGGAATTCGAAATTACCCGATCCAACCTCGCTGGCAAACTGAGTAGTACGTTTCATGCCATGCACCAAGTTATTCAGCGCTTCCGTCATATCACCAATTTCATCCTCACGTTTCGCAATGTCCTCTTCTGGCCAGATACCCTTGCCCATAGAAACCAATATTGATCTCAATTCTTGGATTGGCTTAACAATAGAAAGAATTGTAAAGAAGGCAATAAACACACCTCCGATAATTAATGCTAACCCAAACCATTGAACAAACATTTCTAAAACGTCGAATGATTTAACCATCTTATCGCTTACCTTCTCAGTATTCTTTTTCTGGAGTAAAATACTGTGATCCAAATTAAATACAATCTCTTTTGTAAGCTGATTAATTTCTCCTTCATCAACAGAAGAAGTCATAAACATGATATTCATTGCATCATCATAATCCTCAAAACTGGTAAGAGTTTCCATTATCTCTTTGTCCATTTTAAAGAGCAGATCAATCTGTTCGAATAGTTTCGCCATTTTGATTTGCTGATCCTCTTCCCATCCTGCGGATAAAACTCCTATATCAACTTTAGTCTTTGGGTACTTCTTGTTGATAATTAATCTAAGGTTATTTTTTTCCTGCGTATTGTCGAGAGTTTGAACATATACCCATTTAACGATATACATCTTAGATTGAACAATCAATAGTTTTAACTCCGTAAGCTGTGCTACAGACGGGTTATATAACTCGTTAATTTGTTTATTGATTCTTCTTGCGTGATTCAGGTTATTTTGTGTGAGTATAAAAACAACAAGTGTAAGCAAGATAAGTATCCCGAAACCGGTACCTATTTTTCTTCCTATTGTAAACCTGAACTTCATATTAGACTATCGCTTAGCTAGTTTTCCCAATTATACCAATCCTGCTGCGTCCTATGGTCCTCTACGATTTTTAATGGCTCTTCTGTAGTATTGTCGTTTAACTTCCCGAACAATTCTTTGTAGTAATTAGATTTATCTATTTCGTTTAAGCTAAAATAAATTCCTGCCAACCCTTCAATTGCTGGTGGGTTAATAGCATCTTGTACATGCGCCTTATTTAAATAAGGTAAAGCTTCTTTAAACAGATTAATACATTTGTCTTGAATGTCCGACAAGGTAATCATGTCGACATCATACCCCATTTCGTGCATAATAATATGAACAGCTCTGTTATAGTATGCACTTCCCAAGCAATAGTTAGCGCTCGAATTTTTAGAATCTAATACTAGCACCCCTTTATAAGTGGAAGTAATATTATCCCAAATACTTACATTATGTTCGGAATGTTTTTTTGTGTGGGCATCATATATTTGATTGTAAATTGCACCCAGAGCCAATTTGAACTCAACTCGTTTTTTAGTTAATTCTGCTTCGGGTGTTTCGTAAACCCTCATCGCCTTGATGTAAAGGTCGAAGTTTGCTAAGGCATTTTTACAGTCATTCTCGGTACAATTTTCTTTGTACAAGGAAGTAACTGCTGCGTTGTTACTCAAAACAGCTATGGTTTTTATACCCTTTATATTTCCATCTTTATGACTGCCATCTGCATCCAAGGTCATCGATTTTTCGTAATAATCGAATGCTTTGCTTAAAAAATCTGATGCACCATTATTGGTCTCGTCTCTTTTATATAACTCTTTGTATAAAAATCCTCTTAAGTACCAATATTCACAGCTATTTACGTGCGCGGTATCCGTTGCAATTCCATCGAGAATAGGCCTAGCTAAATCATACTCTTTGTTAGCCATATAGTTTCGAGCCTTTATCTCTAAGCCTCTTGCCTCTCTGTTTTGGACAGATTGAGCCCAAATGGTACTCGTTGAAAGCAACAGAGCAATCAACAAAAACCAAATTACATTTCCTTTACTATACATATCAGTTTACCAATATTGCAAGATTCGTAAGCAGATTACTTACCTTCAATTCATGTTTTTGAACGTTCGATTTGTTCAGCTCGAACTTTACTTTATTATTTGATACTACAAAATTAATATCTGCACCTCCTAGTTTGGCGAGGCCGGCTTTATCCGTTACAATTAAAGTATTATGACCTTCAGATTTATCTACAGCCATTTTTAACATTTCGCTACTTCCATTTGGAATGTATAACATGTGACATTCTGCTATGGAGTTTACATCATTACAGCTCTTAATATCCAAATACCTAACTGCCGAAGGCTTTTCATTATTTTTGTGCGCACTGTTAGCTAATTCGCTAAAAACTGGAGATTGCCCTAAAACGCCAATTACAAAATTGCCTTCTCGTTTTCCTTCAGGCCACTCAATATATTTAGTAAAATTGTAAAGAAATACCGCTTTAATCTTAGCATTGGTATCTCTCATTTGCGTTTGAGCTGGAGTTGGGTTTTTGCCCGAAATAAAATTTAACGCAATAAGTGCTATGAGAAGAATTCTCATGGTGCTAAACGTGTATTTTACAAACTTCGATTTCAAGACAATATTTACCTAGCGTTTAGTATCAAAAATAACAAAAAATAACAAAAATTCTCTAGTTATATTCTTATTTGTTGGAACTGTTTGCATTAACTAGGCCAACTAGTTAGTACAACTTAGATGGAAATAATCCCATGTCCTTTGGTCTTCCGCCACCAACCTGTGATTGCTTCCTATTGCTTCGCTTTTTAAACAGCGTTCTTTTTCGCTTTTTTCCTTGAATTATTTTATGTTCTACTGGTGCCATAAATGCAGATGGCAGTTCTTCATACTTCTTTTTCGACACATCTGCCTTAAATGCACTGTTTTGTCCATCTTTTGGGCCCTTGTAACTTCTTTTAGAGTTCTGAGTTCTAAGTCTATCTTCTATAGACATACTAATTTCTGAGTTGAACGGACTTAAACTCAATGCTAAAACGGGGACTCTTAGGGGGCCTACAAACGAGTTAGACATCCCATCATTAGGGCCTTTATAGGATCTTTTAGAATTCAAAAAGTTCTGTTTTTCAGAGGCTGTTGAATTCCACGAACTTTCGAAAATATCTTTTGACCTTTCTAGGCTCGGAAGTGCAGAAAGCGTACCAAAAGATACGCTTAATCCATCTCTTGGGCCTTTGTAGCCTCGCTTTTCATTTTGAGTCCTCAACCTATTTTCCATAGATAATCCCGAACTTAAATTAAAAGGACTACTCGCATGATCCACCAAGCCTTTCATATTTCTTTTGTTTTGCTTCAACCCAGCCATTGGATTGTTCGGCTTTAATTGTCTCGAGAAAACATTTTTCCTTAAATCAGCAAATGGCATTAACGGTATTGATCCAAACGAACTACTCAACCCGTCTTTTGGACCTTTGTAACTTCCTTTTAAATTTTGTGCCCTTAATCTGTTTTCTACAGAAAGCCCTCTGTCTCTACTAAATGGGCTTCCAGAAGGGCCTATTGATTGACTCGTATTCCTAGAAAAAATATTTTTACTTACATCCGAATTAGCAAAAAATGGCATACTACCGAAAGAACTGCTTAATCCATCTTTTGGCCCTTTATATCCACGTTTTCCATTTTGAGCTCTAAGTCGGTTTTCTACCGATAGGCCTCTGTTTCTATTAAATGGACTCCCCTTTTCTCCTCTCTGTAACCTAGGTTCTCTAGCAAAAAAATCCTTACTTACATCAGAACGAGGAATTAATGAAATGCTTCCAAACGTACTTTTTAAACCATCTTTTGGCCCTTTGTAACCTTTCTTTGAATTTTGAGCTTTCAATTTGTTTTCTGCAGAAGCATTGGCCTGTCTATTAAAAGGACTTGAACCCTCGCCAACCTGAGCTTTCATTTGTCTTGAAAAAATGTTTTTATTCCCTTCCAAATTGGGCATTACGGGCATAGATCCGAATGAACTACTAAGTAACCCTCTTTGCTTTATGTTTCGAGCGCTTAAAAATGGGCTTCCTTTTTCGCCTGTTTGCGACTTGGTTTGTCGAGCAAAAATATTTTTTTCCACTTCGCTCTTAGGTATTATCATTAGACTTCCGAAAGAACTCGTTAAACCACTCCTAGGATTGTTCATTGATTTTTCAAAAGAATTCCCACCTTCCAATTTAGGTCCACCTACTCGCCTTGCAAATAAAATTTTTCCTACAGCACTTCTTGGATTAGCCATTATGGTTCCAAAAGAACTGGCTAGACCACTCCTCGGATTGTTCATCCTTTTTCCAAACGAACTATTTGTTCCACCCGATTTAGGTCCGCCTATTTGTCGAGCAAATAAATTCTTTCCAACCGCGCTAGTTGGGTTAGCGGCAATACTTCCGAAAGAACTCGACAGACCGCCTTTTGTACTATTTGGTCTTCTTGCAAATAAATTTTTTCCTACCTGACTGCCTATCGGAGTAGAATAAGTACCAAATGAACTCGACAAACTACCATTTGTACTATTTGGATTTCTAGCGAAGTTATTTTTTCCAACTGCACTGTTAGCCACATTACCTCGTCGTGCAAAAATGTTTTTACCCACTGCACTGTATGCTACATCGCCTCTTCTTGCAAATAAATTTTTTCCTACCTGACTGCCTACAGAACCAGAATAAGTGCCAAATGAACTGGATAAGCCACCATTTGTACCATTTTGTTTTCTAGCGAAGATGTTTTTACCAACCGCACTATAAGCTACCTTGCCTCTTCTGGCAAAAATATTTTTATCTGCTCCGTCCCTAAAACTTCCTGAATAAGTGCCAAACGATGATTGTAAGACTAAATTATTTCCATATTGTTTTTGAGCAAATAATCCACTTCTCGGTAAGTTATGAGATGGTATTTTGCCATGTATTGTTGGGCTTACGGTGTTAAGTTTGCCTGCTTTTGCATCTAAGAAAAAGTAATTTAACGGCAATCTATCTCCAGTAGGGAAAAATGGCATTTGACTGAACGAACCTCTTAATCCTCCTTTAGGCCCACCAAAACTACCACTGCCCATAGCAGACGATTCGCCAAGGTTTCCTTTATTTTTAGAAGGATCTAGGTTATTAATAGCATACCCTTTTTTGTTCGAATTTTGAGAACCATTCAAAAACCCACTGCCCGAGCTATTTTTCCGCTTACCCTTCATTTTTCTATCAAACAACGATGGATTATCTGTTCCAAAGCCTGCAGATGCGGTTACTGGTATAGCTGTGGCATTTGATCCACCTGAAGTCGATCTGTTCTTTTTAGAATTCCTTCTTTTTGATGAGCTGCTCAAACCATCATGCAATCCATCCGAGCCACTACCTTTAGAACCAGCAAATGAATTGTTGCTTTTATTCACTTTTCTTTGAGCCCGCCTTCCTTGTAATTCTGGTTGAAAACCCCCCTTCTCCTGTTTATCCTTAGGATCTAAATGAAAATAATTTAATGGCAATCTATCTCTTGCCGGAACAAAGGGCATTTGATTAAATGAACTCTTTAATTTAAATCCTGAGTTGTTCCTACTTTTACCGCCAAATGCCGAGTTTTTAGCAAATGCTCCACTTCCATCATTCTTCTTAGATAGAAAATTTATTAAACTCATACCTCCATTCATAAGTGAAGTTGGAGTAATAAACTGAGCTGAGCCAAATCCAAACGACGAACCATTCTTCATTTTTCTATCGCTCGCAATGTGCGAACCTGTTCCAAAAGCACTATTACTGCCGGTATTTGGAACAAAACTTCCTCCTAAACCAGATTTAAACGTAGATGATACAGACTTTGGATTGCCTTTGTCTTTTTGATTTTTATTAAAACTAAAAGTATTTAAAGGCTGCGTTGGATGAGATGACTTATATGCTTTTTGCGAAAAAGAACTTTTTAAGCCGTCAGGAGATTTTTTACTCGACAATCTTGTCTCATTCTGAGGAATAACCGTGCTTTTACTTTGTTTATCTTTCGGATCTAAAAAAAACGTGTTTAAAGGTAAAGCATCCGATTTCGGAACAAATGGCGCTTGTTGAAACGAACTTTGAAGTTGTCCTTTAGAATGATCTTTATTACTAGGCATTCTGTGGCTATTCCCAAACGGACTGCCTTTTGAACTAAAACTTGGTGTTTTTTGTGGCCTAAGAAATGAACCGTTTAAGGATTTATTTTTTTTATTAGAACTCCGATAAGATGGTTTTGAATTAGAATAATCTCTCCCCCCAACCAATGGTCTTTGTTTTAATTTAAAACTGCCAATTTTATTATTGCTGGATGATTTTTTTTTGCCAGATGATTTAGAACTAGTAAATATTTTACTTTGTGGACTGGTAAACCCTCCTCCTACAGATGAGTTATTACCAGAGTTTTGAGCATCACAATTTGTAGCTAACATTATACATATCATAATATTAACAACAGCTAGTAAAGATATATAGCGATGCTTGAACACTGTATTTAACTTTATAAACGGGTTAATCTTTCTTATACTAGTAAATAGAGCCAAATGTTTCAAAACTAGGAGACATCATGAAACATTATTTTTCTTTTTCCGTATAGTAAATCTTCTTCTAAATATATAAAATTCAATCCGAATTTGTAAATTGTTGGATAGAACAACTTCAATTTATAATTAAACCATCATTTAACGCAGTACATTACACTGAAATCTATTTACTTAGCATAATAATGTTTCATAGTAATTAAAAAACAATACTTTTGTACCTCAATGTCGAAACACCTATCTAAAGGATCTAACAAAAAGACAAAACGCGATCTAACTGCCGAAGTTATCAAGGCATTTGAAAAAAATCCAAACAAACCGCTCAATTACAAGCAGGTTTCCAAAATTTTAAAAATAAACGATCACGCTGTTAAACAGATGATTAACTCATTAATGAATAAATTACAAGAAGAAAAAACTATTGACGAAGTACGAAAGGGAAAATATCTTTTGCCTTTTAAAAAAACTTACAGAGAAGGAAGAATTGATATAACCGCACGTGGTGCTGGTTTCGTAATAACCGAAGGAGAAGAAAACGATGTATATATTGCTTACAAAAATATAGGAAACGTTATGCATCGCGACACTGTGAAGGTGTTGATGATGCCCCAAAAGAAGAGTGGCAAACTCGAAGGAAAAGTAACTGAGATTATCCAAAGGAATAACAACTCATATGTTGGTTCTATTACCATTCATAAAAAGAAAGTATGGGCAACATTAGATGGTCAAAAGAGTGCTAGAGAAATTGGTATAATTCCAGAAGGAAATTTTAAAGTAAAAAATGGCGATAAGGTAGAGATTAAACTCTCTTCTAATTTTAACCCAAACGAAAGAGTAATGGGTAAAATTAGCCGTGTACTAGGCCAAGCAGGAAATAATGATGTGGAAATGATGTCTATTTTGATAGATAACAATTTTCCAACAGAATTTCCCGATCATGTTGAAGCCGAATCTCAAGCAATACCAGATGTTATCTCCGAATCGGAAATTAAAAAAAGAAAGGATTTTAGAAAAGTAACCACTTTTACTATCGACCCAGTTAACGCGAAAGATTTTGATGACGCACTATCTATCCAAAAATTAAAATCAGGAAATTGGGAAATAGGTGTTCATATTGCAGATGTTGCACATTACGTAACACCTGGTTCCGAATTGGATAAGGAAGCAATTAACCGTGGTAACTCTATTTATTTAGTAGATAGAGTAATACCAATGTTACCAGAAGTACTGTCCAATAAAGTATGCTCACTTAGACCAAAAGAAGAAAAACTAACCTATTCGGCTGTTTTTGAACTGAATGAAAATGCAGAAATTCAAAACGAATGGTTTGGACGAACCGTAATTTATTCTGATCGTCGTTTTTCTTACGAAGAAGCTCAGGATGTACTAGATACTGGAAAAGGCGATTTTTTAGATGAATTAAACACTTTAAAAAGATTGGCTACTATTCTTTCTGATAGAAGATATAAAGAAGGTTCAATCGCATTTAATAACAGAGAAGTAAAATTTAAATTGGACGAAAATAAAAATCCAATTGGTGTTTATGTTAAAGAATCTTTAGAAACCAATAAGTTAATAGAAGATTTTATGCTACTCGCAAATAGAAGAGTAGCTGCTTTAATTGAAAAACATAATCAAAAAGCAAATAACAATTTTCCTTTTGTTTACAGAATTCACGACAGCCCAGATAAAACGAGGTTGATGGAGTTTAGAAAATTCCTAAAAGGTTTTAAGTATGATATTGATATCACTAACGATAAAACAATATCTCAATCTCTAAACAAATTATTGGCCGAAGTAAAAGGTAAAAACGAAGAGAATGTAATTAAACAAGTTGCTTTAAAATGTATGTCAAAAGCAGTTTATTCTGCTCAGAATATTGGTCATTTCGGTTTAGCTTTCGATGATTATACTCACTTTACTTCTCCAATTAGAAGATATTCTGACGTTATGGTTCACAGACTTTTAACCAACTTTTTGGAAAAAGAAAAACCATATATTGAGCAGAAAAAAGTAGAGACAATTTGTAAAGATATTTCTGTCTTAGAGAAAAAAGCAGTTGATGCAGAACGTGCTTCAATTAAATTTAAACAAGCTCAATATTTACAAAACAAAATAGGTGAAGTATTTACCGGTCTTATTTCTGGAGTTACAGAATGGGGACTTTACGTAGAAATGCAAGATAATGGTTGCGAAGGAATGATTTCTATAAGAGATCTTAAAGATGATTATTATCAATTAGACCAAGCCAATCATCAAATTGTAGGAAACAGATACAGAAATACTTTTAAACTCGGTGATGTTGTATCGGTAAAATTAAAAAATGTTGATCTAATAAAACGACACATCGATCTTTCTATTCTTTAATCGATTCCATATCTACCTTTTTTCCATCAACCTTAGTTTCTACATCTCCAACATAAGTAATACTGAAAATTAGTAAACCATTTTCATCAAATTTTCTCCAAAGTCCCTGTTTAGAACCAAAAAGAAATTCTTGTTCTTCCTTTATATTTCCGTTGTTGTAATAGTACTTATGTTTCCCCTGTTCATCACCATCAGCAAAAGTGCCAACGAAATAAACCCTTCCGTTTTCAAAATAATAATGCCATTTACCATCTTTTTTTCCGTCTAAATATTTTCCTGTTTCTGTGTGATCTCCAACATGATAATCCCAAGAACCTTGCTTTAGCCCATTTTCATAATTACCCCTTGTTATTTCTTCACCGGCTCTGTTATATTCAATCATCAAACCATTTTCGCGTCCTTTAGAATATGTTTCTTCTCTTAATAATTTAGAATTTTCGAAATACCACTTCCATTCTCTTTCGTATCTGCCCTTTTTATCGAAATATCCAACTTGTTCCAACTTAGAGGATTCATAATAGAATTTCCATTTTTTATATTTATTATCATTCAAGTATTTTCCTTTAGCTCTAAGTTTTCCCGATTCGTAATACTCTTCCCAGGTTCCTTGTTTTTTTCCTTCCTCATTCACAATTCCTTTTCCTAGTAATACACCAAATTCGTAGATTTTAGCACCAACTAACACACCATCCTCAGAAAATTCGAGATGTATACCTTCAGGCTCGTTATACTTGTACCCACCTTCAGTTTTTACAGCTGCATTAGTGTAATATGTCTTTCTGATGTCTAAAGTACTCTCACCCTCTTCGTTTACGTAAATTTCACCATTTTCAAATCGTTCAACTTTAAGTAAATGACCATGTCTATCGTAATATTTGAAATACCCATCTTTTTTTCCATCAGAATAAACACCTTCCTTACTTTTATTTCCGGTGCTATGAAACAGTATCCACTTTCCATATTTTTTTCCTTCTGGCGATGAATTATTAATATCTCTATCTTTTAACTTAATTCCATCTTCGTAAGTAATAACAGAATCTATAACATCTGTTTTCATGGTATCGTAAATAAGTTCGAAACCTTCTTTGGTACGGTCTTTAAACCAATAAACTTTTTTTAGTTCTCCCGTTTCAAAATATTCTATTTGTTCACCAACACGTTCATCACTTTCATAATTGAATTTATAAACTAATGTTCCATTGTTGTTATAAAGCGATTTCTTCCCTTCTCTTTTACCAACATTGTATTTGGTCTCCATTGTTTTGATACCCTCTTTGTTATAGAATTTCCATAGACTATCTAGTTCAAAATTTCTTCTATTCCCTTCAGATTTAAGTTTCCCGTTAATATGATATGTTTTCCAATAACCATCTGGCTTATCATCTATTACCCAGCCTTCACTAAGTTTTTCACCAGTATTATAGAAATAGATCATGTATTTTTTACTCTGTGCTTGATTATCTTTCGACAACAAAAGTAACACAGGAATCAATAAAAAATAATACCTCATTTGGGATATGAACATCATATAATATTCTTAAAGGGAATTTAAATTTTAATTATTATATATATATAGTCTGTTAGTACTGTTAGAAAAAATACGCATCATTGTTAGTCAAATTCACTTATTAAATGATATTAACATCTTATTAACTTATAACCTTATAATAAGGTTTGATTCTAAAGGAAATACAAAGTTATTAGTATGCTGTTAATATGTTTATCATTTAATAAAATTTATTCCAAATTAAAAACTAACAACGTTAATTTAGTGTTATAAAGTCTTTCAAAAATGAGGCCGTAATAAATTTGATTTAATAATTAAATAAGTATACGCAGATTATAATTTTAAAAGCAATTTTAGTTATTAATATTTAGTAATGATTATTAACATAGTTTATGAGGTATAATGTTAACAATATTTAATAAAGTTTTAAGAATATGGAGAACAAGTTAGTGATAGCATGCGATCATGCTGGATATGAGCTGAAACAGCAGTTAATAGGGGTTTTGGAGAGTTTTGATTTAACAGATGTAGGTACGTATTCGTTAGATAGTTGCGATTATCCAGATTTTGCACATCAGCTTGCAGAGAAAATTTCGAGTGGAGAAATTAAACGAGGAATTTTGATTTGTGGGAGTGCAAATGGTGTTAGTATGTCTGCTAATAAACATGTTAACGTTAGATCTGCAATATGCTGGAATGCAGAAATTGCAGAATTAGCCAGGTTACATAATGATGCAAATGTGTTGGCTTTACCTGCCAGGTATATTACAGTTGAAGAAGCAAAAGATATTGTTAATACCTTTTTTAATACTGAATTTGAAGGTGGTAGACATCAAACTAGGGTGAACAAAATTAATTGCTAGATGAATAATAAAATTTTCTTAATAACTGGGCTTTTAGTTTTGAGCCTAGGAGTATTCGGTCAGGAGAAAGATGAAATACAATTAAAATATGCCAATACTATTAAGAGTGATGATATAAGAGTGCATCTTAATATTTTGGCTTCCGATTCTTTAGAAGGTAGAGAAACAGGAGAAAAGGGTTTAGATATGGCTGCAGATTATATAAGCAGTCAGTTTAAATCGTTTGGAATTCCTGCAAAAAATGGAAGTGATTATTTACAGCATTATTCTTTAGAGAATAGAAAGTATGAAGATGTATCTATCTACGAAAAAAATGAGAATGTACTTTCTACCAACCATTTTAAGCTACTGGAGGATTTTTACTTTTTTGGAACGTTTGATAATGTAACTATTAAGTCGAGTAAAATTTGTTTTGTAGGTTATGGTATTAGCGAGGATAAATATGATGATTACAAAGACATTGATGTAAAAGGAAAAATTGTAGTTATGTTTCTTGGTGAACCTAAAACAGGTAAGAAGAAAAAAATTATATATGGTTTATCTGGTTCCGATAAAAAAAGTATGTGGTCGCATAGCAGACAAGTAAAACTAAATTTAGCTAAAGAAAAAGGTGCTGTAGCTGTATTTTTTGTTCGCGAAAATGTGGATGAAAAATTAAAGGATATGGGCGATTACTTTACTGATCATAATAGAATGAATGTTAAAAATGGGGTTGAGTTTAAAGGGACCATTCCTAATTTTTTTACGTCGGATGAGATGTGCAACAACTTGATGAGGTTAAAATTAAAGGGATTAAAGAAGAAAATTGATAAGAAATTTGAACCTCAATCTATAGTTGTTAAAAACAATGTACATATTGATATTGAGCGAAAAACAGAGGAGTTGCAAAGTAAAAATGTATATGCTTATATAGAGGGTGGAGACTTAAAAGATGAGCTTTTGGTAATTACAGCGCATTACGATCATATTGGTATTGAAGATGATACTATTGTATATAATGGAGCTGACGATAATGGATCTGGAACTTCTGCTTTGTTAGAAATGGCTCAAGCTTTTCAACAAGCAAAAAAGGATGGGAATGGAACCAGAAGATCCGTATTGGTGATGTTGGTATCTGGTGAGGAGAAAGGTTTGTTGGGATCTCAATATTATTCTGAAAACCCAGTGATTCCTTTAAAGAATACGGTAGCTGCTTTAAATATAGATATGATTGGTCGTATTGATGACGCACATGAGGGAAATGCAAATTATGTGTATTTAATTGGTACAGATAGGCTGAGTAATGAATTGCATGTGTTGAGTGAAACAGCTAATACTACTTATTCTAATTTAGAATTAGATTACAAATACAACGCTGAGGACGATCCTGAAAGAATTTATTTTAGATCGGATCATTACAATTTTGCTAAGCATAATATTCCGGTTATATTTTATTTTAACGGCGTTCACGATGATTATCACAGACCTTCTGATACTATTGATAAAATTGATTTTGATAAGATTGAGAAGATCACTCGATTGGTATTTCACACTGCATGGGAAATCGCTAATCGGGATGAGAGATTGAAACTGAAGGAAGGGATTGAATAAAATTTAATGCTTATTAACCTCAGAATCTCCAGAGAGTAATTGATGTGCAATATGGCCAGATCCAGAATAATCAAAAATGGAAGCACCGCTTAGTTCAACGCGTATTTGATTTTTTGCAATCAATTCAATTTCACTTTCGCCAGAACCAAATAAATGGATGTTGTTGTTAATGGTAAACTGTTTTCCTATTAGTTCAGACTCACCAGATATTTGCATGTAAGAGTTTTGAACCTTTCCTGTAAGTCTTAGTTCAGATCCTCCGGAAGCATTGATGTTAAAATTGTTGGTGAGATTAATGTTCGAGGTTAATTCAGATCCTCCAGATAAAAATACATCCATATTATCGCCTTTATATGACTTAATAATTACCTCACCACCTTCTTTAGAAATTAGAGTTGTGAGTAAAGGAAGTTGAATTTTGGCTTTGAGAATACAGTCTAGATAAACATGTCTGTCGGATAGACCAATGACTAAAGTATCGCCTTTGGTTTTTACTTTTAAGTACTGAGCAATATTATCGCTCACATTTGTGGTTATAGAAAATTGGTTTGATTGAACAATTTCTACTTCGAAACCGTGTGTTAGTTTAATGGCTTTGAAATTTCTAAAATCATGTTTTTCTTCAACCGAAGCTTCAGAACCTTTTTTTGGTGTAACTAATTCGTTGCAACCGCTAAATATTAGCGATAAGCTAATTAATGCTAATCCAATAATTGTAAACCCTGATTTCATGTTATATAATTTATTCAAATTTAATTAATGAATGGCTACATCCAACCTTTCAATTTATAATAGGTGATAGCAGTATATTCTCTCATTACTATTAATTCGTATTTAAGATGTTGCCAAAATTGATATCTCAATTGAGTATTTGAACTAACATCCATCATACCAGAGTCTCCAAGTTCGTCGTCGTTGTATACTAAATTTCCTTCGAGCGGAATTTCATAAGCACTTTTAGATCCAACATTTGTAAAGCCTTCTTTTTTAAATGTGCCTATAGATCGGTGCATGTGATAAATGGAAGAAATAATTAAGCACGGCTGATCTTTAGGGATTAATTTACCTACTTCTAATGATTGAGAACGGGTGTTGGCACCAATGCATTCTAATATAATTCGGTTTGCAGTAATACCTTTTTCAATCATTTCTGCTTTCATTAAATTAACAGAACTTTGAGGGTTAGTGGTGTCGCCAGGAAGGGCAATAACAATTTTAGAAAAAGGAAATCCTTTAGCCTCCTCAACAGCTGTATGAATTCGCATTAAATTTTCGGCACTTGGCATACCTCCAGCACCAAGTAAAACGATGTATTTTGGGTTGTCGGTTAATTTTTGATTGTGAGCTCCTAGGCCATAATACATCCAAAATGGAGCTGTTGTGAAACTAAGAATGAGTAGGAAAAAGAAAAAGCATCCGGCACTAATAAATATATAGCGGACTATTTTCTTGGCGAGTTCCATTTATTTTCTGCGGAAATTTTTTCTCATTGGTTTCTTTTTGCGGAATGTAGGATCCCACTTGGGGCTTTCTCCCAATTCGGTCGGAACATTTATTTTGATCACTTCTTTTTCAATCATGTGCTCAATTCGCTGAAACTTGTACATGTCTTCTTCATTAACCAAAGTAATGGCTGCACCAGTAGTATCTGCTCTCGCGGTTCTACCAATTCTATGTACGTAATCTTCGCCATCATCTGGCACATCAAAATTGATTACTAAATTGATGTCTTTAATGTCTATTCCACGACTCAAAACATCTGTAGCTACAACAACTCTAGTTCTTTTAGATCTAAAATCTAGCAATACATTTTCTCTATCGGCTTGCTCTAAATCGGAAGAAATAGCAGCAACGCTACTTTCTTTTCGTTTTAAATCTCTTACCAACTCGCTCACTTTTTTCTTAGTAGAGCAGAAAACAATAATGCTTTTGTATTCGGGCTTATCAACAATTAAAGAAGCGATAAGAGCTGTTTTTTGGTTGTCGTGCGCCAAATATGCAGCTTGTAAAACACCAGCTGCCGGTTTAGAAATAGACAAAGAAATTTCCTTTGGATCAGTTAGTATTTTTTTGGCAAACGATCTAATCTTAGGAGGCATAGTAGCACTAAACATCAAATTCTGACGCTTTTTTGGAAGGTGCGTCATAATTTTAATGATGTCGTCGTGGAAACCAATGTCTAACATTCTATCTGCCTCATCAAGAATAAAATGCTGAATCTTATCGAATTTTACATAGCCCAAATTAAGGTGAGAAATTAACTTACCAGGTGTAGCCACAATAATAGGTGTGCCACCCATTAACGATTGTTTTTGCTGATCCCAGCCACCGCCGTCGCCACCACCATAAATACAAATAGACTCCACACCAACATAGTAGGCAAAACCTTGAATGGCTTGATCGATTTGAATGGCCAATTCTCTTGTGGGAACCACAATTAGAGTATTAACCCCGTCGGCTGGCTTTTGTGCCATTTTGTGTAAAATAGGTAAAAGGAACGCAGCAGTTTTTCCTGTGCCTGTTTGGGCGCACGCAATTAAATCGTGGCCATCTAAAATCATTGGCATTGCAGCTTTTTGGATCGGTGTGCAATCCTTGTATCCCATGTAGGATATCGCTTCCATTAACGATTTATCCAAATTTATATCTTCAAACTTCATCTGTCTTCTCTTCTGGTTGAATTCTCTTGGTTCCTTTGTAAAGGCTAAATTTCACGAATTTACATTCTAAAGCACCATTAAATAGCACAATTTTTTTCGATGGCTTTAATCCTACTCGTTTAATTGCTTGTAAGTTGGAGCTAATTACCCAGGCATCAAAGCCTGAAAAATTAGATTTAAGCTGATCGCCTATCATCTTGTACATCTCTATGGCGTCTTCTAATTCGATTCGTTCTCCGTAAGGCGGATTCATCATTATTACTCCTTCAGAAGCTGGTGAATCAAGCTGTTCGAATGCTTTTCTTTTAAGTATAACGTCTTGTGCAAAATCTATATCAGCAAAAACATCTTGAATTTGCTCCATGTTGTTTCGCATAATGTCGGAGCCGTAAATTTTGTATTCGGGGTAATCTTTAACTTCCGAATCAGCTTTAATTTTTGTCCAAAGATCTTTATCATAATCCTGCCAATTCATAAAATTGAAATGCGTTCGCTTGCCAGCAGGTGGTACATTGCAAGCTATCATAGCTGCTTCTAAAAGTAAAGTGCCCGAACCGCACATTGGATCTACAAATGCTGTTTTTGGATCCCATTCAGATAATAAGATCATCCCTGCAGCAAGCACTTCGTTAATTGGTGCTATGTGTGCAAATTCTCGGTATCCCCTTCTGTGTAACGATTCTCCCGTGCTATCAAGCGAAACATCAACCTTATCGTTAAAAATTCTCACATTAATTTTTAAATCAGGATTTTCTATATCAACATTTGGCCGACGTTCATATTTTTCTGTGAATTGATCGGCAATGGCATCTTTTACTTTGTAAGCAACATACTTAGAGTGAGTAAAAATCTCGGATTGAACTGTAGTATCAATCGAGAAAGTACCGTCGACATTTAAATATTGCTCCCAATCGTGTTCTATAATGTTTTTATAAAGCTGCTTTTCGTTGTTGGCATTAAAAGAAAAAATGGGCTTTAAAATCCTCAATGCTGTTCTGCAATGCAGATTGGCTTTGTAGAGTACTGATAAGTCTCCTTCAAAAGATACAGCACGCCTTATTGGCTCTACCTCTGCTGCTCCAAGTTTGGTTAGCTCGGTCCCTAAGACTTCCTCTAACCCATGAAAAGTTTTTGCTACGAATTTCACTGATAGTAATTAGTGCGCAAAGGTACGGCTAAATGGGGCTGATATTGCGAAATTGGAACAGCGGAACAATTGGGCTAAAAACAGATAAAATTAATTTGGGTACTTTTAAATGATACATTCGTCTTGTTAGCTCGTCTCTAATTAAACTGAAAACACATGAAAACCACAAAACATCTTTTCCTATTTATAGTAATAGCTATTGGACTAACCAATTGTGCTGAGTCAGAAAAGTCGGCTCCTGCTAATTCGTCTTTTACAAAAATTGACGAATCGAAATATAAGTGGAAACAAGAATTGATGACGATTATTGATTTATCCGATCCTGCCAACAAACATTTGAATCATTTGCCAGAAAATGCTGAAGGAGAATCGTTTACAGATGTTATACTTGATGGGGCTAAGAGCGTGGATTCGTTGTTGATTTTAGATCCAATTTTTGAAGACATTCGGATAACTATGCAAGAGATAAATGAAAAGCTTTCTGGAAGAGTTGAAACATCATGGGTTACCCAGCCAGACCCTCCCTATGAATTAGAAGAAATGGTAACAACAGATGAATTCAACAATTCAGTCATTGTTCTTTATCGACTTAAAGAAGTTTGGTACACCGATGCCGATGGCAATGTAGGTGACAAAAGAGTAGTTTCTATTTGTCCTGTTACACAAGAAGTGGATGATGCAGGAAACATAAAAGGGTACAAGCCTATTTTCTGGATGAATTTAGAAAGTGCGAAAAATGTTTTAGCAAATGCCAATACCACTGTAGATGGTAAATCAGTTTCTTTTTGGGATGTTTTCTACAACAAAAACTATAAACTTTCTGCAGCGAGAGAGGACCGTGGGCCGAACAACGTAAATAAAAAAGTGGCATTGTTCGAAAGTGTAGTTAGAGAATATGAGTCAATAAATGCTAATACTACAAAGTATGTTCAGGAGGTTTGGAGCGACATTTCGGTTAGCCATGATCTTTGGGAGAGAGAAGAGTGGATAGATTTAACGAAGAAGGATGTAGCAAATAGGGATTTTCTTTTTCCAGATCCATGGGAAACAGAAACACGGTTGCCTCTTGTTTATAAAATAGTGGAGCACCTTAAGCGTGGAGAAACGTTAGAAGCTTACTTGTATAACGATTATAGTAATTTGTTATCTCTTGAAGAGATTGATGAATTAGCTGCTGATCAAATAGATACAGCATGGATTCCAAGCCGAAACCCTCCTTATGATTTAGAGGCTCACATTACTACAGAGACTTTTAATTATTACTTAATTACAGGTTATAAGTTTAAAGAACTTTGGTACTACAACGACAAGAAAGAAGTGATTGCTAAACAAACAATTGCAATTTGTCCGATGAAAACCCTTTATGACGATGAATGGAATTTTAGAGGTAAAGAGCCAATGTTTTGGGTAAAGATTAAAGACATCAAGTCGATATTGGCTAAAGAATTCGCTTATAATGCAGATACCTGGGAAGACAATCCTGACTATACGGCAATAGGGAAAACAACACCTAGGACATACCAAGATATTTTGATGGAAAGAGATTTCATTTTAGAAAAAGACACTAAAAATGTTTTTCCGATGGAAGCTTATGCTCCAGAAACGGCATCGAAATAAGTATGTTTTGAGCTAAAGTTTATTTAGGTATTTTTGAGTGATACAATCACTTGGTTGATTCGTCTTCTAACTAAACAGAATGCTCATGAAAAAAATATTAGCCTATACCCTACTGCTTGCATTGGGGTTTTCTTTAAGTCGATGTGGTGAAGCGGAAAAATCGGAACCTGCTCCGACATACACAGCCCTAAACGAATCGGATTATAAATGGCGCCAAGAAGTAGTTCGAGTAATTGACGTTAGAAATGAGCAAAACAAAGGCTTTGCTATTACAGAAGGCAAAGATAAATCGCTAATAGATTTAATATTTGATGCTGCTTTAGGTGATTCTTCACTTCAGGTTTATCACCCTATTTTCGGAAAAGAGCAGCCGCTAACCATCGAAGACTTAAACACTCGAATAGGCTCTAGAGTTGATACTACTTGGGTTCCAAGTCCTGATCCTCCTTATGAATTAGAGCCAATTATATCGCAAGAAGAGTTTAGCAGAGAGGATGTTGTGATTTATTATGTTACAGAAAACTGGTATTACTCCGACAATACTAATGTGGGCGAAAAAAGAATAAGCATGATTACCGCCGTAACTGAAGTATATGATTTTGACGGTAACTTAAAAGGGAACAAGCCCTTGTTTTCGATCGACTTGGAAGAAGCTAACGCTTTACTGTGGAACGCGAATGTGGCAGGATTCGAAAGAAATGGTGAGACTGTTTCTTACTTAGAAGTTTTCCTCGAAGAACTGTTTAGTTCTACATTTAAAAGAGGCCATCCTAAAGTGAACAACAAAGTGGCGTTGTTTACCAAAGAGGCAAAAGAGGATGACCCAATAGACATGAACAACGTTAAATTTGTGCAAGATGTTTGGCTTAGCCTTGATTTGCTTGATCCTAAGAACGAAGATTTTGCACATCCTTTGTATGAAGACGAGTGTAGAACGTCGCTTGCCCGACTTATAATTGATGAGGTTAGAAGTAACAAAGCCGTTAGTGCCTATCAATATTTGGGTTATGGTGATTTAAACGATGCTTTAACAGAAAAAGAGTTTGAAGACTTAGTGGGAACCAGAATAGATACCATTTGGACTCCTTCGCCAGAACCCCCTTACGATTTGGTTGCAACTACTGCAACGGATGAATGGGACGCTACATTTGTTGAGCGGTTTAGAATTAAAGAGCAATGGTTTTTTAATGAATCTAAAGAGGTAGTGGGGAAAAGAATTGTGGCTATCTGTCCGGTTCAAGCTGAATATGATCATGAAGACAATTTAAAAGGTTACCGTCCTTTGTTTTGGGTGAACTTCGAAGAATTAAAACCAGTTTTAGCAAAAGAGTTACTATTCAATTCTATGATTTTTTATGAAGAGGCGGATGTGAATAAGGTCAATGCTATGGTTCCGATTACTCATTTGGATGCTTTTATACTCAGAAAGTTTAATGGCGTTAGAATGGAAAAGTCTGAATTTACAAAGGCAATTGTTCCTTATCAGCCAGCAATATAAATAGTTGAGTAGATGGCCTCAGCATTTTCACATGCGTTAGCCGCTTTTGCGCTAGGAAAAAGCTTTCCGAAAACTTACGCTACGGCTAAATTCTGGATTATAGGGGTTGTATGCGCAGTATTGCCTGACGCAGATGTTGCTGCGTTTAATTTCGGCATTCCTTACGAAAGTGTTTCTGGTCATAGAGGAATTACCCATTCTATTGCGTTTTCTGTTTGTTTAGCAATTTAAGTTACCAAGTTATTTTATCGCGACGTTCCATTGTTTAGCAAAAATGGATTGGGGTTAATGCTTTGCTTTTTTCTTTGCACTATGTCGCATGCAATTTTAGATGCCATGACAACCGGTGGATTAGGTGTTGCCTTTTTTGCACCTTTCGAAAGCTCGAGGTATTTTTTCCCTTGGCGACCTATTCAGGTTTCTCCAATTGGAGTTGGCAGCTTTTTTACCGAATGGGGAATTAGGGTTATTAAAAGCGAATTAATTTGGGTTGGAATTCCACTGAATCAAATGTTCTTCGTTTTTCCATTTTGTAAAGTTAATAATGGTGACATTCTCTTAACTAACTCTCCACTCAAATGTAGCAAGTCCACATCATCAATAGATTGAATGTTTTCTTGTACCGATACTTCCCAGTTGGTTATTCTTCCATGTCCTTTTTCTATATAAGAATGCGTATCCAGTTTTTGTCTGGAAAACTCATTCTTCGCCTGCTGGAAAAAGTTCTCATGATTTCCCTTCAATG
>JABSPQ010000456.1 GCA_013214205.1 Flavobacteriales bacterium | reverse complement strand
CCAACACGAATAAAGCTTCCTTCTGGAGCGTTATCCTCTGCCATTAGTGAGATAGCTTTGTTTTTTGCATTTTCTGAAACTGTAATCATAATCTCTTATTTAGATTCATTCTAAACTAAGGCAAAGATACCTAAAATGTGGTACTGCACAAAGTTTTTTGTGAATAAAGAGGCTTAATGTGAAATATTTACTAAATCCAGCCTTTTAGCTTGTAAAAAGCAATAGCCGTGTATTCGCGATAAACGATTATTTGATATTTTAGATGTGACCAGAATTGATAACGAATTTGGGTGTTTTTTCCAATATTTGGAACAATTGTATTGCCACCCAATTCATCATCTTCAAACAAAAAAGAAGCCTCTACGGGTTGTTCGAAAGCAGCATTTCCTGTTGAGTTGGTCATCCCTATTTTATGAAAAGTTTCTAAGGAACGGTAAATGTGCTCAGGCGATGTAATAATAATAATAGAAGGGTTCCCTTTTATCATTTTTTTTACTTCTAATGCTTGAGAACGGGTGTTTGCACCCTTGTTTTCGAAAGAAATTCTATTTGAATTTATTCCTCGGGTAATGAGTTCTTTTTTCATCAAATAACAAGCAGAAGTGCTATCTGTTGTGTCGCCAGGCATGGTAACAATAATGTTAGCATTGGTATATTTTTTTCCAATTTCAGCACCGTAATAAGTTCGCATTAAACCCGATTCGCTTGGAATACCGTTTCCGCTCATAATAACAATGTATTGAGGTTCTGTTTCTAGTTTGTACTCAGAAACACTTAAATCATAGTACATCCAAAAAGGAGCAGAAGTGAATGACAGAAGAATAATGATAAGAAAAAGTGTTCCAAAAACAAATAGTAGCCATTTAAAAGGCTTTTTTAGGGTTTTCCATATTCTTGATAACGTTTTGATAGGGCTAAAGTAAAAGAAACTTTTAACTTTCTTACTTTACACACTTTTTACCTTTCTGAACTTTCATACCTTTGCAGTATGTTAGAAGATAAAAACGAAAAACCGGTAAGTGAATTAGATGAATTGGGAGAGTTTGGCCTGATTAAACACTTAACACAAAATATAAAATTGCAAAACTCGTCCTCTTTAAAAGGGGTTGGAGATGATGCTGCGGTGATTGAATACACAAACAAACAAACTGTTGTAACGACTGATTTGTTAGTGGAGGGTATTCACTTTGACATGCTTTACATGCCAATGAAACATTTGGGTTACAAGGCTGTAAGCGTTAATTTATCGGATGTTTATGCAATGAATGCTATGCCTAAACAAATTACGGTTTCATTAGCTGTTTCTAACAGAATGTCGGTTGAGGCATTGGAAGAGTTGTATGATGGTATTTTATTGGCGTGCAATATTTATGGTGTTGATTTGGTTGGAGGAGATACAACCTCTTCAACTTCTGGTTTAATTATTAGCATTACTGCCTTAGGTGAAGGAGAGAAAGATAAGTTAGTATATAGAGATGGTGCTAAAGAGAATGATTTGATTTGTGTTTCGGGCGATTTAGGTGGTGCTTTTATGGGGCTTCAATTGCTAGAAAGAGAAAAACAAATTTATAATGAAAACCCAAAAGTACAGCCAGATTTTTCTGGTTACGATTATGTTTTAGAAAGACAACTAAAACCTGAGCCAAGAAAAGATGTGATTGACATGTTTGCAGAAATTGGTGTGAAACCAACTGCTATGATAGATGTTTCTGATGGTTTGTCTTCAGATTTAATTCATATTTGCCAACAATCGGAAGTAGGGTGTACCATTTATGAGGATAAAATTCCGTTGGATTTTACTACTATAAATGTTGCAGAAGAAATGAAATTAGACCCTGTTGTTTGTGCTTTAAATGGTGGAGAAGATTATGAGTTGTTGTTTACCATCTCCCTAGATGATTACGAAAAAATTAAAGATCAAAAGCGTGTTGCTGTTATAGGTCATATTACTGCTGATAAAGAAAGTTATCAGTTTGTTTCTAAAAGTGAACAAGTGCAAGAATTAACGGCTCAAGGTTGGAATGCCATTTTGAAGAAGGGGTAAACCAATAAATGGTTTCCGCATCTTGATTTTTCCGAATCTCACACAGATATAATAGCTTTCTCATTCTGAGGAGGCTTTTTTTGATTTAGATAGGGCATGTTCTTTCAGAGAGGTCTGGGGCGAAGGAAAATTATCTTCTTAACTCTAACGCCTTTCTCCCATTTTACTTAAATATTGTTGTAGGTAGTTTTCTTCTTTGACGTGTTAAGAATTTATACCTCGAAACGATTCAGAAGCAGCGATCCAGATATGGTTATTGAGTAGGGAAGTTAAATTGTAGACCGGTAAATTCAATAAATGTCGTTTGCTAGCGTCAATTGAAAAGCCCTATTTGAAACAATAAAAAGTATATCTAACTTATTGTCACCATTGCTTATTCACATCTAACGTACGTGAAGTTCCGGTTTTCCTGAGGAGTTTTTTATTTAAGGAATAGTGCTTCTTTTATGAAATTAAGAAATTGTCTAGTTATTTCATAGCCTACAGAAAACGGACCCCTCTTCAATTCATGTTGAATCTTGACTATATCCTTTAATAGGAGAAAATATGCGTACTCGGAAATAGCGTCTTCTAGAGGAGGGCTTTTATATGTAATCTGGGTATGAGCGTAAGGGGCACCTACGATTTCGCGTTGAACTTTAGCTAATGACACTTCCTTTTTTGCCAAATTCTCATAACTGATCTCATATTTATCCGGCTGTTTTGTGTGCCGAACAATACCGATGGCTTCACTCTGACCGAAATTACCTATCCAATCTATCTTTATTGGGAAAAAAAAACCTCTTACTTTATAAGGAAATTGAAACGTCTGTCTGCCGATTTTCTTTCCTACAAATGGTCGTTTGGACAATAATCCTGTATTGGCGTAGTATTTTCCGTTTACCACACCATATAGGGGGGCGTGTATTGATATAAATTCCAAGAGCCATATCGATGACAACTTATTCTGGGCGATTGCCGTAAGATTGTTGCGAAGTCCAGGAGATGACAAACTAATTTCTCCTTTCTTCAGAGGCTCTAGTTCTTCCGATAACCATTTAAGGTTCCGAAATGGGCGCTCAGTCTTTTGTTTTATTGAATGAACCTCTTCCTCTAGCAAAGGAATCCCCAATTCCCTTAACTCTTTAGAGTTTTGAATGAATTGAGTTATTGAATCCTGAATTGCGTTGGAGAATGATTCAAGATACTGCCAGAAATCATCTGGGGACATAACCTCCTTCTTATTGCTTTTTTTATTTTTCTTTGAGGCATCGCCTTTTAAAAGAAAATCAATAGCACTTCCTATTGTAGGGTCAACAGCTGTTTTTAATCGTTCCACTGACTTCCGATCTTGCCCCTCTTTTTTTAATTTTGTGAGTACATTACGTTTCCAATTTTCAAGCGGAACTTCCCCCACTTCAAATGCAGTGGGAACTGGTTTGCCTAGCCGTTTTAATTTTTCAGTATGAAATTCTTTTATAAATGATTTCTTTTTGCCTTTTGCTATCCGAAAAGCACTAATTCCAACAATTGCAATTTCAGTAATTAAAGCGGATAAAGGTATCGCTACAGCTGTTGCAAGTATACTGAGCACAAGTGTTTCGGTTAGCGATGACGATTTCTGGAGCTTATTTATTTGCTTGGCTACCACTTCAAATTTGTGCTGGGTAGCCGTTTTAAAAATCTTATTTTCCCCAATGTCTTTTGCCTCCAGTATTGACACGTCTATTAACACTGCCAAAGCACATGTATAATAAAGGGAATCTTGTATGCTTTTTGGAAGCTTGCTGATTTCCGATTGTTGTAAGTCTATGTAACTGAATGGAGATGACATAATTATGCTCTTTTAAAGTGTTCCGTCTTCTTGTAAATAAACCAAACTAGTTGGAACCTCAACCACCCAAGGTTCTCCCACGTATTTAATACCCATTATAACTCCAATGTTTGTATCATCCTCTCCTAAATAGGGTTCTCTTAAAGCAATTTCAGTGGCCGATACGAACTCAGCAATTCTGTACGATTCCAGGTGAATAAGAATCTCTCTGTCTACATCATCTTTAGAAAAATCAGTGCCAGTACCTATTAGTATATTGCTGTCTTCAGTTACACTTATTGTTCCTGGTCGTTGAACAAAGTCGTTGTCTAGTTGTTCTTTCATTTCTTCAATCATAGAGATGGAAGGAGATTGCTCGTTATCGTCTCCGACTTCATTCTCGCTAACCTGTGGGGCGTCTTTCTCCGACCAAGGTTCACCTCCAAAGTCAATGTAATTTAGCATCATGGTTTCGAAACTAGGGCGAATTGGAATCCACACCCGTGCATAACCAGCTTTTAAAAACTTTTCGAAAAGTGGATCTACATCCTTGGTTTTCATGGTGTCTATCCAGTTTTCTTTTCTCCCCCAGAAGTAGTCGTAAAACAAATACGTGGCGTGTCTCCACTCAAGTGCTTGTTCAAAAAACTGGACAAATTCACCTTCTTTTGAGGCATCTTCTAAGTCCATCTCTGGATATCCAAGCCCTTGTCTGTGATCTTTTCCCATTGCATTGAAGCCTTCGTATTGCTGTCCGGTTAAAATGGAAATGGCGTGTTTTTTCAGTTCCGTTTTCTCCACTTCCCGATTAACCAATGGGTTTTCTCCTTGAATGTATCCCCCGACTTGATATTGCTGATTTTCTAATGATTCATCGTAATCCAATTTCAACCTTTCGTATGCGCTCATTATTGTGTTAAATGTTTCGATTTGCCATTGCTGAAATATTACTGGACTACGCTGGCACAATACAAAATACTGGATTGATACACTTAATGCTAAGGAAGAGTGTCCATTTATAGATATTGGAACGGTGTTTTCTAATTGCTGACCTATTAGATTAATTTCGTTAGATAGCTTGAATCCATCAGGTTTAATATAACTTCCTAAATCTTGTTCTTTTTGATATAATTCGTTATTGGTCCATTCAATGGTTTGCTCTTCATTATCCCATGTCCCTGACCCAATCTCATTTTTGTAATATCGTAGTACCTTTTTCCCTGCTATTGTGATCATAACCATGATGTTATCTTCATGCTCATTAACGTTTTTTGTATGAGCTGAATGCGTATTTTCACCAGAAATAGTATAGCTAATCATGATGGCGGTATAGCCATCTGGAAGTGAAAAACCATCTTCCGATTCATTGTTAGTTGTAAAAGTTTCCAGTCCTTTACCATCCGATTCTGTTTTAAAGTCAAGTATCGCACTTACTCGTTTTATTCTTTCTGGTGGTGGTTGTACATCAATTACTCCTAACTTTCCTGCAAAACACAAGTAATTATCAGGCGTTAAATCGGTTGGTTTAAGTGGAAAGAACTTCCCCGCTTGGCAAAAGCCAGGAGGATTGGGTTCTTTGACGGACGTTGAATTGTTTGCTTGTTGATCACAAGCGAATCGATAAAATGCCGCAGGTTCAGGGATCATAAATTCGAGCATGGTTCGTGTTCCATAATCCACAATTTGTGCTTCATATAATTTGTTCACCCAATGATAAATTCCAGCTATATTTTCTGCGTTATCATTTGTATTATCAATTTTGTGTTTATTAATTATTTCTACTTCATTGATCTGGGTTTTTGATCTTCGTTTTAATACCCTTTCTTTTAAGTTTTTGAGCGATCTACTAACAACATCTTTTGCATATGAAGAAGAACTGTTTCGACTTTCTTCAGTTGCTGTACTACTCGCATAGTTGCCAAACGCTTCTATCTTTGTGGGCCCATATTTTGCCGTAACTGTTACGCCAGCCTCAATACTTTTGTCCTGAGCAATTGTCTTTGACGTTTCAGACTGAAGTTCAAATCGATCGGTAGTTTCTAGCTCATTTTCAACTTCTTCCGATTGCTCTGTTTCTTCAAAAACAGTTTCTTCAATACGGTGTAATTTCCTGTGTGTTTTCGATTTACTTTCTCCTTTGAGAACATTTTCAATGTGAGCAATCTCACCTGGTTCGTACATTAATAAGCTTTGACGAACCATCATCAAATCTTGTGCACCAATTTGATTGACTTTACCTTTAGTCTGTCCTGTGAAGTTGTTTGGCTTTTTAACCTCATCAACAATCGCAATTTCACAAGCACCACATGTTTTCTCAACAATTACGGCTACATCAGCAGGGTTAAAGGCCTCATTGTCTCCTATGCTAAAATCAATCTTTTTGGAAATTCGGGTATTTTCAGACTCCAGTGCTGCCATAACAAAGGGAACATCCACCATCGTGTCATGTATCGATAAATTATTCAATGCCTTTTTCGTAGTCACACTTAATTTATTCACCTTATCAGCAGGTAAAAAAGTAAGTGAGGTTTCATCATTTCGATTTGTCAGAGATTTATTATTTATCTCAAAGAGATGTCTTGAGTAAAGCTCTGTTAATTCATCTATGGCTTCAGAGTTAGCGCGTAATTTTTCAGATGAAACATTAATTTTATCTATACGGTTCTGAATTTTTTCTTTGCGCTGATTATGTGCTTCGATATTTTTTTCTTTTAACTCAGCATTTTCATCTGGAATTGGGAACAAATCATTTGGCAATAAAATAGTTGCATTTAAAATCTCACGGATATTTTTAGTCGTTAAACTTGCATTTTCTGGTTTAGCAAGAGATTCGAGTAGAAATACAATCCTCCGTGCACTCATTAACTCACTTCTTAAGCCACTCTGAGCGGGCTTTATAATCGAAACAACGATTATACTATCAGAGATTTTGAACTTTTCTAGCTTGAATTTTTCACTTACTACAAACTTGTTTAAAGGCCCAAAGAGACGTTCGGCTTCCTGAGTGATGGTTTTTGAATTTAACTGTTTTTGAGTAGACAACCATTCACTAAATTTTCCAACATTAAAGTTCGAGAATGTTTTTCTTTTCAAAAAACCTGCAGAGTTCATTGCATCTTTTGCGCTACCAAAAATTTTTTCACGCACTTTTCTGGTGCTTTTTAGTTTAGCATAAAAAGGATAATTTTCCGTTTCATCATCGATTAAATAGATAACAGATGTTTTAATTTTCTCTTTGGAAATCGACTGAGGATTGCGGACTATCGAAAATCTAAATATTTCTTCTTGCATTTTTT
>JABSPQ010000455.1 GCA_013214205.1 Flavobacteriales bacterium | reverse complement strand
AGCTTCTTTTTTAGATTATTCTCTTTTCGTTGAGCTGATTTTAACTCTAAAAAACTCTCTTTTATTATAATTTCAAACACCTTTCCCATACCATAAATTTACACAAAATATAATGCCTTATGAAATTAAATTGGTATAAAACGTTCGAAGGAATATTTTGACAACGTTACTAAGCCCAAGTACACTTACAGTTTTTTCGAATCTGAAGAGAGTGCAGTTAATTGGCTTGATAGTTAATTATTTACAATCTTCTTGACTAATCAATTTACTCCAAACGTGTGCAATAGCTAGCCATTCGCTATATTGCAACATATAAATCCGCTACACTTTGAGTATTAAAACAAGAATAAGCCAACTTAATAAATTAGAAAGTAATCTTATTGAGATTCGAATGATCAGTGAATATAAAGTTCACATTTCCGATTTACTCGAGATTCGAAAAGCATTTAAAAAATTGGCTAATGAAGACAAAAAGCACACTGTTTTGGTTGTTCCGGGAAGATATGGCGGACTTGCCAGAGAAGCAAAAGGAATAGATATGCTGGATACGTATCAGGAACGGGTGCACAGAATGGCATTGGTGGTTCCGGGTATTAGGCAAAAGCTATTGGCTAAGTTATATTTCGATTACGTTACTAAACCTAGTTATGAATATAAGTTTTTCTCGGATGAGGAAAGTGCGCTGACTTGGTTGGAGGAATAATATTAAGTGTGAAGTCTTTAAATGTTAAATGTGAAGTCTTCTGTTTCTAGTTTTGTCTTGTACTGAAATAGGTTGACAGACTTTTTTTAACCCCTCAGTCGCGTACTAGACGCGACAGCATCCCCTTGAAGAAAGGGGAGCTGCTTAAATGTCGTTTTATGCGACATTATTTTTGGATTGGGTTGAAAACATAATACTTTCAATGAATCAATACTACTTCCAATAACTATAATCTAATTGTTATGAATTCTACCATTTCGCCTAACTCGATAAAGTATCTTAAGCAGTTAAAGAAGAACAACGACAGAGATTGGTTTGCAAAGAATAAACCAGAGTACCAAACTCATCTTATAGAGGTTGAACATTTTGCCAATGCTTTGTTGAATGAAATGAATAAGCACGATAACATTGAAACGGTTAATGGGAAAAAATCTTTGTTTAGAATTTATCGAGATGTGCGTTTCTCTAAGAACAAGGCTCCTTATAAAACACAATGGAGTGGTCATTTTAAGCGTGCTACAGCTGCTTTAAGAGGTGGATACTACTTCCATATTGAGCCAGGTAATTGTTTTGTTGGTGGTGGTTTCTGGGGACCTAGCCCAGAGGATATGGCTAGAATTAGACAAGAAATTGCTGCAGATGATGCACCACTAAGAAAAATAATTAATTCGAAAGCTTTTAAAAGTACGTTTGGTGAGTTGTTTGGAGATCAGGTTAAATCGGCGCCGAGGGGTTATGCAAAGGATCATCCGGCTATTGATTTATTGAAGTACAAGCAAATGATTCTTTGGAAAAAATTTACTGATGAAGAAGCGTTGAAGGATGATTTTTTCAAAGAGGTTAACAAAACCTTTAAAGCTATGCGACCGTTTTTGGATTACATGAGTGTGGTTTTAACTACTGATGCTAATGGTGTTTCGGTGTTGAAGTAGGTATTCTTTTTACCCCTCAGTCAAACCTTTAGTTCATTGGCGTCAGGTTAAACTCTCGTTAAATTACCGGCATTGCCCTAGCAGCGGGCGGCCGCATCCTTTTTTCTTGATAAAAAAGTACGCAAAAAATCAAGGCTTACAAAGAAATCCTTCTTAGCTTGACGCGAATGCACCTTTAGTGTGACAGCATCCCCTTGCCTACTTCACTCGCTACGAAGACTGATAAGGGGAGCTGCTTGCATTTCGTTTATTAACACAAATTTTTCGTTTTAATTTTTATTATCTGGGCTCCAAATCCATTCTCCTAGGTCGGAAATGTAGCCCATTTTGTCGCCGCTCATTACTGCATAGAGGCCTTTTTTAACATTGAATACCTTGAGGTAATCTGGTTCAATTATTATTTTCCCTTCAAGGTTTGCAATGCCGTATGATTCGTTAGAGCTAACAATTACACTACCGTCTTCGCTCACATCAATGTTGTCGTAAATCGGCATCATCAGCAACAAACCATTGTTGTCCATTACCGTCCACTTTCCATTTATTTTAATCATCGCTTTGTTGTTTACAAAGTTGGTTGCGTTCGAAAATATTTTGCAATACAGCTTTTCACCTTTACTATTTATGTAGTGATTTAAAGACTTGCCAGAAGTAACAACTGCTTTCCCTTCATTAAAATTGCTAATTTTCACATTGGCTTTTGTAGAGGTTATGGCCTCAAAAGAATCGTTGATAACATGTTGCCTCGACCGCATACCAACAACAGCACGGCCCTCGTGAAAGCTTTTGGCATAGGTGTATTGGGGTGCTACAACCTCAGTACCCTCTATGTTGACAAAACCATATTTCCCCTGAATTTTCACTCTGGCTTTCCCTTCCGAAAACTCATCAGCCTTCAGATAAATATTCTCAACAATAACATTTCCTTGATTATCTAAATAGCCATATTTATTGTCTTTTCTAAACGCAACTCTACCTTCGCTAAAGGTTAAAAGTTTATCGTATCTCAAAGGCGTTATTTTCTCAGCAGAGCTAGAGATTAAACCATATTTACCCTTTTTTCTTACAATGTAAACACCCGGTTCATTAGTAGAAAAAATCTTATCGTATTTAAAATCAACCAACGTTTCCCCATTCAGGTTAATCAATCCTTTTTTACCATCGAGCTTGGCGATAGCAACAGTGTCTATATAAGATTCTACAGATTGAAACTGCTGACTAAAGATCTGCTCTCCTGCTTTATTAATAAAAAGAAACGTCGCCCCATCTCTTACCCACGCCGTGTTTCCGTTAAAATTGGAGCACTTAGTATAAATAGGTTCAATAACCCAATCGCCTTTTTTATTGATATAGCCCCACTTAGAACCTTTTTTCGCATAGGCCAAACCTTCCGAAAAAATGCCAACATTGTCGAACTGATGAGGAAGTACCAACTCCCCTTGCGTGTTGGCAAACCCCCATTTGGTGAATTTAGAAATGTGCCAAGGGCCAACAAATTTCTTAACAGGAATTAGCCCCTCCGATTCCGCTTTAATATCACTGAAGTTTACGTTTACTTGTTCTTCTTTATCCTGATCTAAATAGCCGTATTTGTTCTGTTTACATGTAAGCCTAAAAAGCTGGCGATTGCTACCCGAGAGATAGGATATATGATCGTATAGAAAGTTTATTACCTCTATTCCCAAGGTATCTATTACTCCCCAGCGATTAGCTTTTTGAGCTATTAATAAACCATTTTCTATGGGAGATAAATAACTATAGAGCGGTATTTTAATAAATTCTCCGTTGCCATCTACTAATTTCCAATACTCTCCTCTTCTATTTGTAGAAAGGCACCTGGCCACACCATCTTTAAAACCATCTATTAATTTGTATCCACTTTTAACAACTTTTCCTCTTCTGTTTATCAAGCTATATCTTTTTCGGAAAGTGGTGGCTCTAAAAACCCCTGCATTTCCTGTATTGAACCTTAAATCCTCCAAAAAGATCTTTTTATAAGTGGGACTCAAAATTTGTTGGCCATGCTTGTTGTTTACCAATCCGTAGTTGGCCTTTCTAACCTCCAAGGTACCTTCTGTAATTGTTTTTTCTACCATTACTACCGTTAATCCTAGTCCATAATTAACATTTACATTTTTATAGATTGGCGGGATTTTAATGGCCCTGGTTTCAACAACTCTCAATCCATATTTTCCAATATCAGCATCTAAATACCATTCAAAATCTCCCAATGGAATGATGAAACGAGAAGTTGATAATCCTGCTCTTCTTCTCCCCACCCCTATTTTAATCGTAATTACATTCCCGTAATTATCATCCGAAATCAACTCTCCTTCGCTGCTGAATGTTACAATATTTATATCTCCTGATTTAACAAAGCATTTTGCGGTTTCCTTAAACATGTCGATATAGTCGTACCGCAGCGCTACTATTATTTTCCCCGACTGATTTAAGATTCCTTGATGCTCGTTTTTAACTATTGTTACCCCATTCTGAAACCAATACATTTGCTGAAACTGAGGTTTGCAAAGTACCTTACCATTATAATCTAGGAGCCCCCAAAGCATATTCTCGCGTACTCTAAGGTTGTTGGTTGCTTGCTCTTTTATTATTTGAGTGTAACTGATTGTCGTTATTGCCTCACCATTATTGTCTATCAATCCCCAAAGCTTGCCTTTGCCAACCATCACTCTATTGTCATCAAATTCCTTAAACTTATTTACTTCATCCTGAGAGATCATTTTACCACCTAAAACAGAATAAAGACTGCCTAATTCGTCGCCTTGAAAAATCACGAAATTATCGTTTAGTATTTCCACATTTAACTTCGTAGAAACATGTTTTATTCGTCCGTTGCCATCAATTATTTTCCATTCATCTTTAACCTTAATAACTAAGTGATTGTGTTTTTTTACTCGTTTAATTTCGGTAATAGTATCGGCAATAACCAGCCCGTACTCGTTGTATACAGCCCAAAACTTGCCCGAGTGTGCATAGAATAAATTAGAATCTACTCTTTCAATCTTATCATATAAAACAGGAATTAATTCTCTTCCGGCAAGGTTTACCAAACCAAATAAAGTGTCTTTTTTCACCAACACCTTCCCCCTATTAAAGTCTTTAAGCTCGTGGTACAATTCGCCTGTAAGCTTTCCATTTTCCCCAGCTATGCCCCACAAAGAATCTCTGTAATAGCCAAATAGGTTCTCGTTTATTATTCTAACTCCCGCATAGTTTGGTTCAACAACTTCCTTACCTTGGCTATTAACCATGCCTACTTTGTTGTTTTTATTAACTACACAAAAACCTTTTTTGAATTCGGTAATGGAACGATAGGTAGGTTCGATAACTATCGCGCCTTGGTTGTTTATGAATCCCCATTTCTTACCGATTTTGACAGGCAGAACAACGTGTTCTTCATCCTGCGCAAAACCGATAAGGGCGTTGAAAATTATTATTGTAAAAAACAGACATTTAAGTGTGTTCATTTAGATTTGATCGATCACTTTACCGAGTTGGTATGTATTAGAAATATCTACTTTTAGTTCTGTTAAATTAACTGATACTTGCCGTTTTTTAAGTGCGTAAAGCTTACTGCTGCAAAATCTTTTGCTTTAAAAACAGCAACTCGATCATGAGGAAGTACTACCATCATTTTATTTACTTTATTAGGATCGACACTAAAATTTGGAAGAGAAGCCCCACTGTATTGAACAACTGCATTGTCGGACGGTGTAATTACAAAAATCATCATTTCCTCAGGATGAAAATGTTCCTCGTTAATCACAAAATCAGGTTCGAATATAATGGTATTCGGACTCTTGTAAATTCGGTCCCAATTATGAATTCCAAATTTCCTAACCCTAAACGTACGGATTACATCTCTGTGCTTCTTCTGCATTTTTTCTAATTCCGATTTACGATCTAAGCTTGCTTGGAATGCCTCTAATTTCCCATTGAACCTATCGAGTGCTTTTTGATAATCCGTTTCACTTAATACAGGTTTCATCTCTACTGTGTAATTTTCCTCATCGTTACTGTACGTAACATCAAAACTCAGAATGCTGGTATTTTTCGCTTCAAGATCAATCGAAGTCCAATCTTTTTGAATGGATTTTAAATCAAAGTTTTTATCAACTGCTGTCCACATTAAACCATGAAACTCTCGGAATTCGGGATAAATTGTATAGTCTATATCTAAACTTATTACCTGATCTCCCTTATCAGCTTTGGCGGGTAAAATTGGTTCGGTAGGAACAGACAATGCCAGTAATTCTGCCTCTATTTCAGCTTTCTTTTCGTTGGCTACAACAGGTGCGGTTCCGTTATTTTTCCATTTGCCAGATTGCTCGTTGAGTTCGTAAAAATCAAAATCTGTATCCGTTTCATTGGATGCCATATTGTATTCAATTGAACTATTGGGAGCAATAAAGACTTCCTCTCCGTTTGAAGTTCCTTTCATTTCGAACATGCCTGCAGATACAAAACTTTCTTCTTTTCCATCCACTTCATACTTCATCGGAATACCAGATGCAATTATGTCTGCCGCCGTATAAAACTCTCTTAACGAAATCTGAACCTCACCAGTTATTTGATCTCCATTAGCATTTACAAACGCCATTGGGGAAATTACGATGCTGCCGCCATTTTCTAAATCTATCGTTCTACCCTCATCGCTGTTTATGGCAAAAGTTTCGCCTGTAACGTCAAAGTTTTCGAAGGTTGGTTTCACATGTTCATCTGCATCAACAGAAAGATCTTGTGGTGTACTACACATTTGAAACAGTATAGTTGTGGCAATAATTACCATTACGGATAGCGTAGAACGTTTTATCATGAGTTGTTTTTCTTTATAGTGTTTCAGCCCCTTAATTAATCAGACATAATTATATTAATAAATCTATAATTTTGAATGATGGAAAAGAGAAAATTCACCAAAGAAGAGAAACTTGGGATTATCAAAGAAGTTTCGGAACATGGGTTGAAATCAACTTT